>JAUMYR010000238.1 GCA_030528545.1 Propionibacteriaceae bacterium | reverse complement strand
GGTCCGGCCGCCGGGCCGTCCACGGCGTCGGACAGGCTCGCGGCTTTCCGGCGCGACTAGGGGTGCGATTCTGCTTCGCGGTGGGCCGGTCGTCGGTAATCTCTTGATCCAACCAGGCAAGGAGGAACCCATGAGTCAGATAGTCAAAGGCGTCATCGCTCGGGCCAAGGGAGCGCCGGTGGAGGTGGTGGACGTCGTGGTCCCCGATCCCGGCCCCGATGAGGCCGTGGTCGCGATCCAGGCGTGCGGGGTGTGCCACACCGACCTTCACTACCGGGAGGGCGGGATCAACGACGATTTCCCGTTCCTGCTCGGCCACGAGGCCGCCGGTGTGGTGGAGGCCGTCGGGGACGGGGTCACCGAGGTCGCGCCGGGCGATTTCGTTGTGCTCAACTGGCGGGCGGTGTGCGGGCAGTGCCGGGCGTGCGAACGCGGGCGCCCGTGGTACTGCTTCGCCACCCACAACGCCAAACAGCCCATGACGCTCACCGACGGGACGAAGCTGTCCCCGGCGCTCGGGATCGGTGCGTTCATCGAGAAGACCCTCGTCGCGGCCGGTCAGTGCACCAAGGTCAACCCGGAGGCCGCCCCCGCCGCGGCCGGGCTGCTGGGCTGCGGCGTCATGGCGGGGTTCGGAGCAGCGGTCAACACCGGCGGGGCGAAGCTCGGCGACTCGGTCGCGGTCATCGGCTGCGGCGGAGTGGGCTGTGCCGCGATCGCGGGTGCGAAACTCGTCGGAGCGAGCAAGATCATCGGCGTGGACATCGACGGCCGCAAGCTGGAATGGGCCCGCCAGTTCGGGGCGACGCACACCATCGACTCCTCGGCGAGCGACCCGGTGGAGGCAATCCGGGAACTCACCGGCGGCCACGGCGCCGACCTCGTGGTCGAGGCGGTCGGGCGTCCCGAGACCTATCAGCAGGCCTTCTACGCCCGCGACCTGGCGGGCACCGTCGTGCTGGTCGGCGTCCCCAACCCCGAGATGAGGCTCGACCTGCCGCTCATCGACGTGTTCGGCCGCGGCGGGGCCCTGAAGTCGTCGTGGTACGGTGACTGCCTACCCACCAGGGATTTCCCGATGCTGGTCGACCACTACCTGGAGGGACGCTTCCCGCTGGCCGACTTCGTCAGCGAGACCATCGGCATCGGAGACATCGAGCAGGCATTCGAGAAGATGCACCGCGGCGAGGTCCTCCGCTCGGTCGTGGTGTTGTAGGAGGAGCCATGGCGGAGAGCACAGCACGGATCGAACGGGTCGTCACCCACGGCAGCTTCTGGTGGGACGGCCAGGAGTTCGAGGTCGACAACAACGTCTGGCTGGTCGGCGACGACGACCGGGTCATCGTGATCGACGCGGCCCATTCGGCCACCGAGATCCTGGCCGCGATCGGAGGAAGGGAGGTGGCCGCGATTATCTGCACGCACGCCCACAACGACCACGTGGGGGCGGTTCCGGAGCTGCGGGCGGCGACCGGGGCCCCGGTCTATCTGAACCCGGCTGACGGTTTCCTGTGGGAGGAGTCGGTGACCGAACGCTGGGACGCCGACCTGGCAGACGGGGCCGTGTTCCCCATCGCCGGGGTCGAGTTGCGGGCTATCCACACCCCCGGGCACACCCCGGGAGCGACCTGCCTGTACGCCGAGAAGCTGGGCACGCTGTTCTCCGGGGACACGCTGTTCTCCGGCGGTCCGGGAGCGACCCGGTTCGAGTACTCCGATTTCGGGCTCATCATCGACTCGATCACCGACAGGCTGCTGAGCCTGCCCGACGACACCGTCGTGTGCACCGGCCACGGGGACTCCACCACCATCGGGGCCGAGCGTCCCGACCGGCAGGCCTGGATCGATCGCGGCTACTGAGCGCGCGAACGTCCCGGGACGCCCCACCGTCCGGTGGTGGGGCGTCCTGACGCTGCTGCCCTGTCTGGCCGGGCTCGCCTGGCTGGTGGGCTGGCACAGCGGCTGGGACATCAACCGCCTCGTGGTCGCGGTGTGGGTCGAGGCCCGGTCCTGGCAGCTGATCCACCGGCTGGCCACGCCCGAGGAGGTGGCGGTGGTGCTCAACGTCGCCCTGATGGTCCCGCCCGCCGCGCTGCTGGCGGTGTGCTGCCCCCGGTTACGCTGGTGGTGGGTCTGCGCCGGGATCGCCTCGTTGAGCCTCGGCATCGAGGCGGCCCAGCTGGTGCTGCTCAGCCAGCGCAGCCCGGAGTGGGGCGATGTCGTCGCCAACGCGATCGGCGGACTCCTCGGGGCCGGGCTCGGTGAGGTCGCCAACACCTGGGCGCAGCGGCGCGGGCAGCACTCATAGCGCCCCGGTCTCAGCCGTCACCGAGCGCGGGCGTCCCTCACCTGGTGAGCCGGGAGAGCATCTCCCGGACGCCGTCGGCGGGAATCCTCGACTCGATTCCCTCGTCCCGTGCCGCCTCGTCGTCCACGATCGACCGGACGAAGGCCTTGTCGCGCTTCACGAACAGGCCCTGCGGCCCCGTCACTAGGGAGTGCGTGGCGCCCTTCTCGCCTGTCTTCTCAGCCGACAGGAAGGCCACCACTTCCACGCCGGTCTCGGTGCGGAGGTGCCTCTCGAAAGGGAAGTCGGCATAGGCACCGGGCTGGGGCACGGACTTCTCGCCGGGCGCCTCCGGGCGGCAGTCGGGGGCAAGGGTGGTGCCGGGTTCGACGACCTTCACCTCACCGGTCAGCCCCGCCTTGTAGGAGGAATCCACCGCGATCGTGAGCAGCCGGTAGCCCCGCCCCTCGGAACAGAAGTCGGCGGTCTCGACGACCTTGCCCAGGACCACGCTATGGGTGTCCTCCCGATCCGCCAGCTCCGCCACCGTGCGGACCGGACTAATCATGCACATGCC
>JAUMYR010000237.1 GCA_030528545.1 Propionibacteriaceae bacterium | reverse complement strand
TTCCCCGGTGACGTGGGTGTAGATCTGGGTCGTGGCCACGGAGGAATGCCCCAGCATCTCCTGAACGCTACGCAGGTCCGCCCCGCCCTCCAGCAGGTGGGTCGCCATCGCATGCCGGAGCCCGTGAGGTCCGACGTTCGGCGCTTCCGGGACCGCAAGCAAACGCCGATGCACCATCTGACGGACCACGCGCTGGTCCACTCGGGCGCCCCGGGCACCCAAAAACAACGCTTCCCCCGACATCGGTGTGGTGCGCTCCGTTCGTCGCTCAAGCCATCGGCGCAGAGCTCGCAGCGCCGGACGTCCGAGGGGGGCTGTCCGCTCCTTGGCACCCTTTCCCAGGACACGCACCAGACCCCGATCCCAGTCGATGTCGCCTATGTTGAGGGCACACAGTTCACCGACCCGGATCCCCGAGGAGTACAGCGTCTCTAAAATCGCCGAGTCCCGGTGATCCATCGGATCGCCAGATTTGACGGATGCCGCGGCGACAGCATCCAAGAGGGCCTGGGCATCC
The DNA here is from genome assembly GCA_030528545.1 of Propionibacteriaceae bacterium. Next base: position 2,363 of record JAUMYR010000237.1, on the reverse strand, counting down.
GCCGCGCTCACATCGGCTGGGAGCCGCTTGGGCACCTTTGGAGACCGCAACCGGGCCGCTGGGTTCTGCCGAAGCAGACCCCCGTCATGTGCCCATGAGAAGAAGCCCCGTACCGCGGCGACCCGTCGCTGCACCGTCGACGCGGCCGCGCCCTGACCTTTCATCCACGCCGCCCACGCCCTTAGGTCGCTCAAGGTCGCATCGGCGGGGGCCGTGGATCGGCGTTCCATCATGAAACCGGCGAGGCTGGTCAGGTCTGTCTCGTAGGCTCGCACCGTGTGCCGTGATAGCCCGCGCACATCCCTCAGGTGCGCTGCGTAGTCGGCGATCAATCCCCGCCAGGCCTGCGATACTTCCACCACACCAGCGTGTCACGCCCACGCGCAGTTGACCGGCTGGGCGCGCTCGGGTAAGAAATCTTCCATGACCGGCGACGACCTCACCACCGGCGGCACTGTCCGCCCGATCACCCGCTGGGGAACCCCAGTCATGCACGCCCCGACCGCTCCGGTGACCAAGTATGGTGCCGAGTTGCACGCCCTGATCCGCGACATGTTCGCCACGATGCGCGCCGCCGAGGGCGTGGGGCTGGCCGCCACCCAGATCGGAGTGGGCCTATCCGTGTTCATCTACGAGTGCCCCGATGCCGATCACCGGGTGCAGCTGGGCGTGGTGTGCAATCCCGAGGTGACCCTGCCGGAGGGCCGGGACCGGCACCTCGACAACAGCGAGGAGGGTTGCTTGTCGTGGCCTGGCGGCTACCAGACGGTCGCGCGTCCCGATGAGGCGGTCTGCCGCGGATTCGACGCCTTCGGCCAGCCCGTCGAGGTTCGGGGAACCGGTCTGCTGGCGCGATGCCTCCAGCACGAGACCGACCACCTGAACGGCATGGTTTTCGGCGACCGGCTAAGCGGACGCGCCCGCCGCAAACTCAATCAGCAGGTCGAGGCGGTAGCCTACCGCTACCCTGACGATTGGCCCGTGCACCCGAAGACGCTGGCCCGGCCTGCCCAATGATCCTCAGGCGAGGGCGTAACAGGCGACCGCGGCAGCGGCGGCGACATTGAGGGAGTCCACGCCCGCGTGCATGGGTATCTGAATCGCGATGTCCGCCTCGTTCAGCCACGCCGAAGACAGGCCCGACCCCTCGGTTCCCATGAGCAGGGCGAGCTTCTCGGGGGCCCGGACCTGAGGCAAGGCGATGGCGTCACGGGTCAGTGCCATCGCGGCGAGCGTGAACCCGGACGCGCGAAGCCGCGCTAGGTCCGCCGCGGTGTCGCTCATCCGCACCCAGGGGATTGAGAACACCGTCCCCATTGAGGTCTTGATCGCGCGGCGGTAGAGGGGATCAGCCGCCCGCGGCGCCAGCACCACCCCGTCCCAGCCGAGTCCCGCCGCGCAACGGATGATGGCGCCCACGTTGGTGTGATCGACGATGTCCTCGCAGACGACCAGCCGCCGGGCCCCGAGAACGTTCTCGATCGGGACCGGTGCTGGCCGGCGAAAGGAGGCCAGGGCGCCCCTGTGAACATGGAAACCGGTCACCTGCTCGGCAAGCTCTTCTGTGACGACGTAGACCGGCACCTCGGGCCAGGCTTCAAACACCCGGGCCAAGCCTGCCAGCCAGCGCTCGGCGAGCAGGAAGGAACGCGGCCGACATCCCGCGTCCGCGGCCCGGTGGATGATCTGGGCGCCCTCGGCGATAAACAGGCCACCCTCAACTTCAAGGGACTGGCGCAACTGCACATCGCGAAGGTCCCGGTAGTCCCGGAGCCTGGGGTCGGCGGGGTCGTCGATGCGGATCAGCACTCCCCGACCCTATCGAAACCATATCCAGGCGGGTTATCCACAGGTGCGTCGCGGGTGATCCGCTGGGTTGGCAGGATGAGGCATCGGCGCGAAGGAGGACTGATGCGGCATCGCCTGTGGATAGCAATCACAGCACTGGCACTCATGGGTTGTCAGACCGGAGGCACCCCGACTCCCACCATGCCGGTCTCACCACCCCCATCCAGCCCCACCCCGAGCCCCAGCCCAACAATCGAGTTCACCGGCGACCGGCTCGCCGCCTACCAACACGTCAAAAAATTCCTAGACGCCTACGACGCCTGGTTGCAGGACCCGCAAGACGACATCAACGGCGTGATCCATTACCTAGCCGACGAAGCCCAAATCATGATAGTCGACAGCATGTTCGACAAGCTGGACGAGAAGAAGCGTCTTCGTGGCGTCCCTGCCTACCGCAAATGGAAAGTCTCCGACGTGACTGAATCCCCCGACGGGACGCAACAGACCGTGGTCTCCTTCTGCATGGATATGACACCAGTAACCTCAGTCTCCGCGGACGGCACAGAAAAGAACCT
>JAUMYR010000236.1 GCA_030528545.1 Propionibacteriaceae bacterium | reverse complement strand
CAATCGCCTTGGTCGCGCTCACCGGTGTCGCGCTGATCGTGACCGGGCTCCTGCTGCCGTCCTCCCCGGCGATCCTCGTCGGGCTCGGATCGGGCCTCATCGGCGGTTCCGGGGCGGTCACCGTCAGACATCTCTACTGGTCCCGCCCGGCCCGCCGCGACGACTACGAAAGGCGTCTGGAGCGGCTGCGGATCGAACGCCGCGATGAACTCAAGCAGTTCCTGCGGCAGCGCACGGGCTGGATCACCTACCTGCTCACCCTCGCCGTGCTGGTCAGCTCGATCCTGGTCTTCTCGCTGCTGTCCTCCCTCGGGGTTGTGGAGGCCCGGATGCTGCTGGTCTACCTGGGAGCCCTGGCAGTGTTCATGTATCTCGCCGGCATCGTGGTGTTCCGCCTTCTGTCCCGGCGCTATGAGTAGAAACGGCCAAGGAACTCCTGCCGGTAGGCATCGAAATCCCCCGCCCGCATCGCGGCCCGGATGTTATCGACCAGCCGGATCGTGAACCGCTCGTTGTGGATCGTGGCGAGCGTCGCGGCCAGGATCTCCTTGGCCTTGAACAGGTGATGCAGGTAGGCACGGGTGTAGTGGGCGCAGGTGTAGCAGTCGCAGCCCTCCTCCAGCGGGACGAAGGCCCGGCGATTGCGCGCGGTCGTGACGTTGTAGCGGCCGTCCGCGGTATAGATCGCCGCGTTGCGGGCCACCCTGGACGGGTTCACACAGTCGAAGGTGTCGGCCCCGGCGGCGATCCCGGCAAACAGGTCATCGGGCTCGGAGATCCCCAGCAGGTGGCGTGGCCGGTCCTCTGGGAGCTCCTGGCTCACCCAGCCCACGATCTCACCGAGCCGCGACTTCTCCAGCGCACCACCGATGCCGAACCCGTCGAAGCGCTGCCCGTCTACCTCAAGGCCCGCCAGCCCCCGGGCGGCGTGGCGGCGTAGGTCTTCATATTGGGCCCCCTGCACCACACCGAACAACGCCTGGTAGGGCTTAGCGGCGCGCTGCCTGGTCAGCCGGGAGTGCTCGGCCAGGCAGCGGATCGCCCAGCGGTGGGTCCTCTCGACCGAGGCCTCCTGGTAACCCCTGGTGTTCATCAGCGTGGTCAGTTCGTCGAAGGCGAACATGATGTCGGCTCCCAGCTCGTGCTGAATCCGCATGGACACCTCGGGGGTGAACCGGTGCCGGTCTCCGTTGAGGTGTGAGATGAAGGTGACCCCATCATCGTCGACATGGGCCAGCCGCTCGCGTCCGGGGGCGATGACGTTGTCGTTGGCCTCGGGCGGAGAGGTCATCTCGATGACCTTCTTGAATCCCGCCCCCAGGCTCATCACCTGGAACCCGCCGGAGTCGGTGAACGTCGGTCCCGGCCAGTTCATGAAGACGCCAAGCCCGCCAGCTTCGTCGATGAGCCCGGAGCCCGGCTGCAGGTAGAGGTGGTAGGCGTTGGCCAGCACCGCCTGGGCACCCAGAGCCGCGATGGACTCCGGCAGCACCGCCTTGACGCTCGCCTTCGTCCCCACGACCACGAATGCCGGAGTCTCGATATCGCCATGCGGGGTGCGGATGACCCCGGTGCGTCCCAGCCCATCGCCGATGCTTGAGGTGACCTCGAAGCCGAAACTGCCCTTTTCCACCGCGTCAGGTTAGCCGATGCTTCCCTACACTGGACGAAAGGCCAGCCGACAAGGAGCATCATGACGACCCGAGCAGCTAAACCCGTCTCCCTGGTTCTCAGGCTCGGCCTGCCAGCCGGCATCATCTGCGCCGTGGGGGTCGCCTGGTTCGGATGGCGATTCCTCACCCGGCCCCTCATGTCCCTGGTCAGCACCGCCTGGGTGCTGCCCGCGATCGTCGCACTCGCCTCCGTCGCGGTCTTGCTGACCCGCCAGCCCAGGCCCAACACCGCCACCAAGGCCAGCGAAGCCAAGACCGGCGAGACCCCAGATGCCCCGCGTTCACGGCTCGGCCTGGCCACCGCCATCGTCGCGGCCGGAGCCACGCTGAGTGCCATCGCGATGATCCTGATCGCGCCTTATTGGCAGGAGCACGCCTACTCCCGTTCCATCGCCGAGTCGACAACCAGGCAGGACTACCACTACCGGGCGCCCTTCGTGGTGGCCGAGCAGCTCGCCAACCGCGACCTGGACCAGGTGGTCGGAGACCGGGTCGGGGCTCATGCGATGCAGTCCCCCGACCAGCCCAACCAGTACACCTCCCTGGTGCTGAGGCGCGGTTTCCTGCAGGGCTATGAGGCGGTGCAGGTGATCCGCCCGCCGCTTGTCGGCTCTCAGTCGTCTACCTCCACGGCCTGCGTCATGGACGCGGGGCACACGCTGCGCCTCGGCGGCAGCGCGCCGTGGAACGACCTCAGCCGCGCGATCAGCTTCCAGCGGCCCTGGTCGCTGTGGGACAAGAGCGATTCCTACGGTTACTGCGACGGGGAGACCCCCGTCGTCGTGGTCCCGCTGACCGCCCTCGACGGGTTCTGGCCGGTGGTGACCCAGCGGCCAGACGGCGTCGCGGTCTACACCAAGGGCGAGGTGACGGTCTACCCGGCCGAGGCCGTACCCGCCGAGATCCCCGGGCCGACCTACCCGCGTTCCCTCGCGGCCACGCAGCGCGAGTCGAGCGTCGCCTCCGAGGGATTCTGGGACTACTGGTTCTCCCGCGCCGGGTACGACACCGCCGGAGAGCGGGAATCCGACCCGAACGCCGACAATGCCGCGGACTTCACGCTGCTGACCACCAAGGGCGAACCGCGCTTCGTCACCCCGCTGACCCCGGTCGGCTCATCCGAGTCACTGGTCGCCCTCGCCCAGGTGGATGCCCGCCAGAGTGGACCCGGCCGTAACCCGGTCGAGCTGTACCGCTACCCGCAACCGCGTCCCGCGC
>JAUMYR010000235.1 GCA_030528545.1 Propionibacteriaceae bacterium | reverse complement strand
GACCGTGATGTCACCTGTACCCCGGGGTGGCTTTGTCATGAGAAGAGTCCCCAGAGCATGCTCCCGGTTTCATCATTGAGGCATGAGATGTCTCCTCAAACCTGCCGGTGACCGTTATGGTGTCAGACGTGACGAGCACGACAGGTAGCGCGCTAGCCGCCCACGAGGCGATCCCCAAGAAGAAAGTGGTCGCCTGGGCGTTCTGGGACTGGGGAACCCAGCCCTTCGCGACGGTCATCACCACCTTCGTGTTTGCGGTCTACCTGACCAGTTCTGCTTTCGGTGAGGAGAACCAGACCTCAATCGCGATGTCGATATCGACCGGTATCGCTGGCCTGGGCATCGCGTTGCTCGCCCCGGTGCTGGGGCAGAGCTCCGACCGGCACGGGCTACGGATGGCGTCCCTGAAGTGGGCGACGTGGGCTGTCGCGGCCACATCGGCCGCGCTGTTCTTCGTCAAGCCCGATCCTGCCTATCTATGGCTCGGCCTTGGACTCATGGGTCTGGGCGCGATCATCGCTGAGATCGCCAACGTCAACTACTACGCGCTGCTGGACGAGATCGCGACCCCCGAGAACGTCGGCAAGGTATCCGGTTTCGGCTGGGGTATGGGTTACCTGGGCGGCATCGTGATGCTTCTGGTCATCTATTTCGGGTTCATCCAGCCCGAGGTCGGCCTGTTCGGAGTGACCAGCGACCAGGCGATGGACATCCGGGTATCGATGCTGTTGTGTGGGCTGTGGACGCTGCTGTTCACGATCCCGCTCTTCGTGTCGATCAAGGACGGTCCGCGTCCCCAAAGCGTGCCCCATAGGGGACTCGCCGAGGCCTACCGGGCGCTGTTTCGCTCCATCTCCCGGCTGTGGCAAACCAGCCGCCACACGGTCTACTTCCTCCTTGCCTCTGCCCTATACCGTGACGGTTTGGCAGCGGTATTCATCGTCGGTGGGATCATCGCGGCCGGCACCTTCAAGCTGAGCCCGGGCGATGTCATCGTGTTCGGAGCGGTCGCGAACGTGGTCGCCGGCATCGCGACCATCCTCATCGGATACCTGGACGACAAGCTCGGGCCGAAGTTCGTCATCATGGCGTCGCTGGTGTCCCTGATCGGACTCGGGATCGTCATCTTCTTCTTCGGACGCATGGCCGCGACCGGGGCCATGGACGAGGCCGGATCGCGGCAGGCCTTCTGGGTGCTCGGCCTGTTGATGACCGTCTTCGTCGGCCCGGCGCAGTCGGCGAGTCGCTCCTTCCTCGCCAGGCTGGTGCCCGAAGGCAAAGCGGGCGAGCTGTTCGGGCTCTACGTGACGACCGGACGCGCGGTATCCTTCTTCGGCCCGACGATGTTTGGTGTCGCGATCGTCCTCGGCGGTTGGCTGACTGGCAGCGACAAGACACAGTATTGGGGAATCCTCGGCGTGGTCGTCGTGCTGCTCCTTGGGGCTCTGGTGATGGTCCCGGTGAAAGCCCCAAAGCCGCTTGACACCTGACCAGGTAGCCTGAGTCGTGACTCTGGGAGGGGTGTCATGACGTCAGGGGCGAACGCCGGGCCCGCGTGGCAACGGTTCGATGAGGCTGCCCGGTCCCCGGACGAGCGCCAGATCTTGCTGCCGGAGTTCATCGGTGGCGCGCTGCTGGTGGTCGAGGCGCTCTCCTTCGGCGGGATCACCTATTCCCTCTACGCGATCGCGCTGCTGTGTGGGCTGGGTCTGCTACGCCGCCCGAGCCCCCAAGCCGGGAAGATGGCATGGTTTCCGGCGGTGGCTCTGCTGGGGCTGACCTATATCGGGCTGGTATCGGCTCTGGGATATATGCCGACCGGCGTCTGGGCGAAGCGGGAACTGCGGATCGGGGTGAGCCTGGTCTTCGTCTGGATGATGGCGACCGGTCGCCTACATGTCATGTCAATCGTGAAAGGCTATCTGCTGGGCATAGGAATCAACATGGTTGGTTTTTATGCCGGGATCGCTCCGCGTCCCTATGGGGAATTATTGTCGGGCTGGTTCGGGGACAAGAACCGGGCGGGCCTGGCCCATGCCCTGATCGGTCTGTTGGCGTTGACGCTCGTGCGGCGGGCCGGATGGTTCGTCGTCGTCGTGGTGGCGGTGACGGGTTCCTTGTGGCTCACCGGTTCGCGGACCTCGACCGCGGCCTTCGCCTTGGGGGTGTGCTGGTTCCTGCTGACCCGGCGTGCCCCGCTGGGCATCCGTGCGCTCGCCGCGGTCGTGCTGTGGTGGCTGTTCAACGCGCTGCAGGAACGCTTCGCCAATGTTGGTGCTTTCGCGGATCGGACCGGTTCCGACCTGCTTCGCTCCCGAATCGATGTGGCCGCCTGGGCGAAGGTCGAGGCCGCTCCCTGGCATGGGGTCGGCCTGGGATCGGGGCGTGTGGTCATCGCCGACGACAACTGGTATTTCCACAATGCCTTCTGGACGATGCTGGTCGAGGGAGGGTGGCCGTTCCTGGTGTTCGCCGTGGGGCTGACGGTCTTGCTCGGGTTCCGGGTGTTCACGCCGCGTCCGGTGACCCGAATGCAGGCGATCGCCGAGGCCGCGGCCTTCGCTCTCCTGGTTTGTGCGACTCGTCTAGGGGATGTGTTCTTCACCGCCACCTGGTCGGTGGTGCTCGGATACGCCGGTAGCGTCGCTACCCAACCGCCCGAGGAAGCATCCCCTCCGCGAGATGGGTGAGGACGATCCTCTGGCCGAAACCGCCACGAGCCGGTGACGGCTGGCGTCAGCTATCCGCCGTGGGGCCGGACGGCGGTTAGGAGCCGGAGTCGATGGCGCCGGGGCGTCCCTGCATGAAGGCCTCCACCTCCTCTTTGGAGGCTCGCAGCTTCGGGTCGTGTTTGAGGTAGTGGCGGGTCTCCCGGGCGATGAGGCCGGACAGGA
>JAUMYR010000234.1 GCA_030528545.1 Propionibacteriaceae bacterium | reverse complement strand
GCGATGCCGGGCAGGTCGGAGTCTGTGCGCAGCTGTCGCACGGCCCGTTCGGCAGTCGCGAGGAGTTCGTCCACCTTCGGATCGAGGGTTAGCGGTTGCCCGTTCAGGAGGTTGGGCGTGTAGGTCAGGTAGGCCCCGCCGCGCCGGCCGGCCCGGGGCAGCCCGGAGCCGTCCTCGGGCTCCCAGCGAGCCTGACGCCAGGTTCCCATAGCCGTTATTGTTGCCAACACCTGCCCGGTTGGTAACTTTAGGACCTTAAAGTTGCCAACCGGTGGCGGTGATGGGCGGTTAGCTGTTATCCGCGGGACGCCTGCTGAGGCGCGAGGGCCACCACAGCCAGCGGCCCAGCTCGTGGGCGATCGCCGGCACCAGGAGCGAGCGGACGACGAAGGTGTCGAGCAGCACGCCGAAGGCGACGATGAATCCCAGCTGCACCATGAACATGATGGGGATGACGCCGAGCGCGGCGAAGGTCGCCGCCAGGACGACGCCCGCCGAGGTGATGACGCCGCCGGTGACGGCGAGGCCGCGGGTGATCGCCGTGCGGGGGCCGTGTGTCAGGGCCTCCTCCCGGATCCGGGTCGCCAGGAAGATGTTGTAGTCCACCCCGAGCGCGACGAGGAACACGAAACCGAAAAGAGGGACCGACGGATCGGCGGCCGGGAAGCCGAGGAGGTAGCGGAACACCAGCGCGGAGACGCCCATGGCGGTGCCATAGGACAGCACGGTCGTCGCGATCAGCACCAGCGGAGCCACGATCGAGCGCAGCAGGGCCATGAGGATCACCAGGATCGCCGCGAGGATCAGCGGGATGATCTTCACCAGATCAGCCTGAGCGGTCGCCTGGGTATCCACCGCCGTGGCGGTCGGGCCGCCGACCAGGGCTTCGGCGTCCACGCTCTTGAGCCTCTCCCGCAGCGCCAGGAGAGTCTTCTCTGCCTCGCGGGAGTCGGGGGCGTCCGACAGCGTCACCGAGACCAGCGAGCGTCCCTCGACGACCTGGGGCGCGGCCCCCGGCCGCACCGGAGATCCGTCGGCGGACTGGATGAAAGCGCTCGCCACACCCGGAGTGCCGGTCGCCGCCGCCACCGCCTCGCTGGCCGAATCCGAGGTCACCACGGCGAAAACAGGTGACCCCGCTCCCGCGTCGAAGTGCCGGGCGATGGCTTCCTGGCCCGCCACCGACTCCGTCGAGCGCAACACGAGCTCGCTTTGCGGGACCCCGGTGGCGTTGAGCTGGCCGACGCCGAGACAGCCCAGAGCGAGCGCCAGCGTCGTCACGACCCAGATCGGACGCGGGCGCTTGGCCACCCAGTCAGCGATCCGATGCCAGATCCCGCGCGGGTGTGCCTTCGCGGGGTCGCTCGCCGCGCCGCGGACTTTGGGCATGAAGGGCCAGAACCCCGCCCTCCCGGCCAGGCTGAGGGCCGCCGGGAGCAGCGTCAGGTTCGCCAGCACCGAGAACACGATCCCGGACGCGGCGATCGGGCCGAGGGCCTTGTTGGAATTGAGGTCGGAGAACAGCAGACACATGAGACCGGCGATGACGGTGCCCGCGGAGGCGAGGATCGGCTCGACCGAGCCGCGCACCGCCGTCCAGGTCGCCTCGTAGCGGCCATGCCCAGCGACCAGCGCCTCCCGGAACCGCGACACGTACAGCAGGGCGTAGTCCGTGGCGGCTCCGATCACGAGAATCGACAGGATGCCTTGGCTTTGCCCATCGAGGGTGATCCACCCCCACGAGGCCATCCAGAACACCGCCACGATCGCTGCGCACAAAGCCGCGACGGAGGTGAACAGCACGATGACGGGCAGCAGCGCCGAGCGGTAGACGACCAGCAGGATCGCCAGCACCGCGACCAGCGCGACCACCAGGAGCAGCCCATCGATTCCGCTGAAGGCCTCAATCAGATCGGCGACGAAGCCCGCCGGGCCAGTGACATAGCCTCGCGCGGTGCCGGGGAGCCCGGTGGCGGACTCGCGCACCACTTCGCGGATCGTGGCGATGGCCTCCGAGGTCTTCACATCGGGGGTGACCGGCACGATGAGCTGCAGCGCCTTGCCGTCCTCGGCGGGGATCGGCCCGGCGATCGTGCCGGAGACCAGCCCGCTAGCGTTGAGCGCTTTCAGCAGTTCGCCTGCGGCGGCCGGAGCGAGGGCCTCATCCGATTCGATGAGGACGATCGCAGGAACGGCATCGGAATCCCGGAACTTGGCCTGCCAGTCCAGGGCCTTGGTCGCCTCGGCGCTGGCGGGCAGAAAGGCTGCCTGGTCCCGCTGCTGCACCTCGTCCAGCCTGCCGAAGGTCGGACCGCCGAGTCCCGCCACCCCGAGCCAGCCACAGATCACGAGGACGGCCACCACCGCTCTGACTAGTGCTGACCTGGTTGAGCGCCGTGATGAGTGACTGAGACCTGACATGAAAGTCTTTCTATCATAGAATTATTTGACTGTCGAGATAGAAGATCGGCGTAGAATCTGTGCCGAAGGAGGTGTGACGGTGAACGAGTCCATAGCGCCGCAGGTCGGCATGCGCGTGGTGCGCCAGCTCCAGGAGTTCGCGATCGCGTCCGATCGCTTCGTCGCCGCGACTAGTGGGCGTAACGAGATGTACCGAACCGATCTGCACGCTCTTCACATCATGATGAGGCAGTCGGCACCGGATGAGCGTCCCACCGCCTCGGAACTGGGCGCCCGCCTCGGGTTGACCCCGGCCGCGGTCACCGCCCTGGTCGATCGTTTGGAGAGCTCCGGCCACGCGGTCCGGGAGCGCAGCGACCGCGATCGCCGCCGCGTGAGGATCGCGGTCACCGAAAAGGCTAAGCGCGATGGGGCCCGGATGTTCCGTCCGATGGCCGAGGCGCTGGCGGGGGTCGTCGCCAGCTATGAGGACCACGAACAGC
>JAUMYR010000233.1 GCA_030528545.1 Propionibacteriaceae bacterium | reverse complement strand
CCCCGCGAGGATTGGACCCACGACGACTTCCTCGCCGTCGCCCGCCGGATGCGGCAGGCGAGCCCCGGCAACTTCGTGCCGTTCTACTGGACCAACCGGCTGTGGGGCGGGATCGTGCCCTGGCTCTACATCAACGAGACCAGCTTCCTCACCGAACAACGGTCCCCCGGCGGGGAATGGCTGTGGAACCGCTTCTACCCCGGACAGGCGGGCCAGCTCACCGGCGGTTTCCTGTGGGAGCGCTCCAACGCCACCGATCCGAGGGTCGAGGAGGCCTTCGAGTTCGTCCGCGCCCTCGTCGAAGAAGGCCTCGGCACCAGCCCCGCTCAGGGTGGCGGCGGCGAACTCGTCGGACAGTTCTCTGGCGGCTCCATCGGTATGACCCCTGCTGGCGGGTTCTGGGTTCAGGGTCTCAGCGAGGCGGGCTTGAAACCCGGCGACTACGACGTCGGCTATTTCCCGAAGTGGCGCAGCCAACGCCACCAGTTCGGTGCGGCCGGATACGCCATCCTCAAGACCTCGAAACGCAAGGACGAGGCCTGGGAATGGGTGAAGTTCTGCACCTCGCGGGAGGGGATGCAGCTGGCCTTCCCCAGCCCCAACACCACCCCCACCCGCCGCTCAATGTGCAACGAGACCCTCTACGCGGGAAAGGGGCCGCGGCACTGGAAGGTCTTCTACGACACCCTCGACAACCACCCCTGCTCCCCGATCCCGGCCCCACCGCAGCAGGCCGCCGTCGAAACCGCTCTCATCAAGAACGTCCTCGGGGCCGTCACCGGCACCGCCGCTGCGCTCCCCGCCGCACTCGCGCGCCTCGACGAGGACCTGACCCGCGCCCTGGAGGTGTGACATGCAGCGCACAGCCCTCATCTGGTTGTTCCTGGCCCCCACCCTGATCGGACTCGGCCTGTTCACTTTCCTGCCGATCCTGGCCTCCATCGCCCTGGCCTTCTTCAAGTGGGACATCATCACCGACCCCCAATTCGTCGGCCTCGGCAACTTCGCCGCCGTCATCACCGACCCGACGATCCGCGTCTCCTTCGGCAACACCATCGGCTTCGTCGTCGTCGCCGTCACGCTGCAACTGGCGGTCGCGCTGGGGCTGGCGGTGCTGGTAAACCAGCGGATGCCGCAGCTGCTGAAGTCGTTCTTCCGCTCGGTGCTGTTCTTCCCGCTCATCCTGTCGGCAGCATCCGTGTCGATCATCATGAGCTACCTGTTCAACGAGAACTTCGGGCTCGTCAACCACCTGCTGAACCAGATCGGCATCGGCAACGTGCCGTGGCTGACCTCCCCCGGCGGCGCGATGGTCGTCGTGGTGCTGGTCTACGTGTGGCAGAATTTCGGCTTCTCCTTCCTGCTGTTCCTAGGCGGACTCGCCTCCATCCCGAAAGAGGTCCACGAGGCTGGGCAGGTTGACGGTGCGACCGCCTGGCAGCAGTTCTGGCGGATCACGTTCCCGCTGGTCAGCCCCACCACCCTGGTGGCATCCGTCATGGCGATCATTTCCGCGCTGCAGATCTTCGATCAGCCATACGTCCTGACCCGGGGCGGGCCGGGGGACTCCACCCGCACCGCCGTGATGGTGATCTACGAATCCGCCTTCAAACAGCTGGAGTTCGGGAAGGCCTCCGCCATCGGGATCATCCTGACCGTGCTCATCATGCTGGTCACGGCTCTCCAGTTCCGTCTGTCCCGTCGCTTCGTGTTCTACGGCTGAGGAGGCCGAGATGAAGAAGATCGCAACCTACGTCGTGCTGGCCCTGGCCTGCCTCCTCACCCTCGCACCGGTGATCTGGACCGTGCTGTCATCGATGCGACCCCCGTCGGAGTCCCTGTCCACCGACGGCTCCTTCATCCCATCCAGCCTCGACCTCAGCTCCTACCCGGCGGTGTTCGAGGAGGTGGACATGTGGCTGCTCATCCTCAACTCGGTGCTGGTCACCGGCATCATCGCCGTCGGGCAGATGGTGTCGGCCGCGATGGCAGGGTACGTGTTCGCCCGCTTCGAGTTCCGCTCCAAGAACCTGCTGTTCGCCCTGATCCTGGCGACGATGATGGTCCCGATGCAGGTCACCATTGTTCCGGTGTTCATGCTGATCCGGGGCATGAACCTGGCCGACACGCTCCTGGCGCTGATCCTGCCCGCCATCCCGACGGCATTCGGCACCTTCCTGATGCGCCAGTATTTCCTTGGCCTCCCAGAGGAACTGGGAGAAGCCTCCCAGATCGACGGGGCCAGCCCATGGCGGACCTTCACCTCAATCTACGCGCCGCTCGCAGTACCGGGCATGGCGATCGTCGGAATCCTGGCATTCAACTACCACTGGAACGAGTTCTTCCGGCCACTGATCCTCACCATCAGCGAGCAGAACTTCACCCTGCCGTTGGGTCTGGTGTCGTTGCAAGGCAACATGGGTACCGGGTCGGTGGCGACGGTCCTCGCGGGCGTGGTCATCTCGATGATTCCCGCCTTCCTCGTCTTCGTCTTCGGGCAGCGGACCCTGCGCGAAGGCCTGACCGCGGGCTCGCACCGCTGAAAGGAACACCATGACCGCGCCCACCACCTCCTACCACCTGCGCCCCAAGAGCGGTTGGCTCAACGACCCCAACGGTATAACCCGCGTCGACGGCGTGTGGCACGTGTTCTTCCAGCACAACCCCGACGCGCCGGTGCACGGGCAGATCGCCTGGGGGCACGCCACTAGCACCGACCTAGCGATGTGGCAGCTCCGCCCCGTCGCGTTCTCCCCCACCCCGGGAGGCCCGGATGCCTTCGGCTGCTGGTCGGGGGCCTACGTCCCTGGCCACGGCCGTCCCGCCGTCGTCTACTCCGGAGTCGTCGATGCGTCCGGCCAGTCGGCGGTGTGCCTGAGATGGGGCAGCCCCGACCTAGTCGAGTGGG
>JAUMYR010000232.1 GCA_030528545.1 Propionibacteriaceae bacterium | reverse complement strand
GGTTAGGAGCGCCAGGCCCGCCACAGCGCGGCGTATTCCCCGTCGGCGCGCATGAGTTCGTCGTGGCTGCCGAGTTCGGCGATGCGCCCATCGAGGACCACGGCGATGCGGTCGGCGTCGTGGGCGGTGTGGAGCCGGTGGGCGATCGCGACGACCGTGCGTCCGGTCAGGAGGGCGTGCATGGAACCTTCCAGGTGGCGGGCCGTGCGCGGGTCGATGAGGCTCGTCGCCTCGTCCAGCACCAGGGTGTGCGGGTCGGCGATCACCAGGCGGGCGAGCGCGATCTGCTGGGCCTGGGCCGGGCTCAGGTGCAGGTTGCCCGACCCGACCTCGGTGTCGATACCCTCGGCCAGGCCGTCCACCCAGGCCTGGGCCCCGACCGCGCGGAGGGCCGCCAGCACCTCCCGGTCTGTGGCCGCGTCCTCCCTAGCCAGCACGATGTTGTCGCGGATGGTCCCGACGAAGACGTGGTGCTCCTGGGTGACCAGCGCCACCTCGGTGCGCAGCCTCTCCAGCGGCAGGCTCATCACGTCGACACCGCCCACGCTGACCTCGCCGGTGCGCGGGGCGTTGATCCCGGCCAGCAGCCGCGACAGCGTGGACTTGCCAGACCCCGATGGCCCGACGATCGCGAGCCGCTCGCCGGGCACCAGCTCCAGGTCGATGCCGTGCAGCACGTCGCGTCCCTCCCGGTAGGCGAACCTCAGGTCGCGGCACACCAGGCGCTCCCCGTCCGGTTCGGACGCCGAAGGGGAGCGGTCGTTCGGCACCTCGGCGATCCCGATCAGCCGCGTCGTCCCCGCGATCCCCACCTGGATGGAGTTCAGCATCTGGATCAGCCGGTCGACCGGCTCGAACAGCTGCTGGGCGTACAACACGGCCGCGGTGACCTCACCGAGGCTCACCCACCCGGCCGGGTAGGCGAAGAAGGCCACCGCCACGATCCCGACCTGGGGCAGGTGGAAGGCCAGGTCCATGCGGCTGAACAGCACGTTGCGCAGGCTCATGGTGTACCGCTCGGTCTCGGCGGAATGCTCCACGTCCTGTTCCAGCCTGCCGAACCGCCGGGCACCCAGCCGCAACGCCTCGACCGTGCGCGCCCCCTCGATGCTCTCGGTGAGGGTCGAATTGATCCGGGAATAGGACGCCCCCTCGGCAAGGTAGCCCGCCGGGGCGTGCCGCAGGTACCCCGGCACCGCCGTCGCCAGCCACAGGAACGCCAGGACCACCGGGATCGCCAGCAGCGGCGAGTTGACCACCGACGCCGCGCCGATGGTAACGATCGCGGCCGAGGAGATCACCACGGTCGGCAGCGCCCACTGCACCGCCTCGGTCATCTGCCCGACGTCGCGGGTGACGCGGGTCACCAGGTCACCGGTGCTGGCCGCCTCGACCCGCGACAGCGGCAGTCCGAGCACCACCGTGACGATGCGCTCCCGGGCTTCGGCGAGGATGCCCTGGCTGAACACCGTCGAGGACGCCCGGCCCGCGAAACCCAGGAGCGCCTGCACCGCCAGGACGCCGAGCACCAGCCAGACCGTCCGGGAGACCACCCCGGCCGGGTCCGCGGGACCGGCCACCAGTTCGTCGACCAGGCCGCCGAGCAGCCTCGGGACGGCCACGCCCACCAGCGCCGCGGCGAGGTTGGAGACCACTAGGAGCGCCGCCAGGCCGGGACGGCGGCGGATCAGCCCGGCGATGAATGCCGCGGCCCGGCGCGAGGACGCGACCGGCAGCCCCCGCTCGGGGCACCGGGCCTCGGCCGCCACCTGTTCGGCGATCTCGCGCCGCTTGAGATAGCGCCTCCGCAGGCCCCGCCACGAGCCGTGATAGCCGCGCAGTTCCGGTGGCGGCCCACCATCGTGCGGCTGGTCCACCCAGGTCTCGGCCGACCCGGCCAGTGACGCGCTCATTCCCCGGCCGCCATTCCGCGCCGGACGACCTCACGGTAAGCCGAACAGGTCGCGAACAGCTCGGCGTGGGTGCCGCCGGCCACCGCCTCACCGCCGTCCAGCAGCGCCACCCGGTCGGCGTGGCGCAACAACAGGGGCGAGGCCGTCATGACCACGGTGGTGCGCCCGCGCCGGGCCTCGGCGAGCCGGGACGCGATCCGCGCCTCGGTGTGGGCGTCCACCGCGGATGTGGGCTCGACCAGCACCAGGATCTCCGGGTCGGCCAGGAGCGCCCGGGCCAGGATCACCCGCTGCCGCTGCCCACCCGACAGGGCCCGCCCGCGCTCACCCAGGCGGCCCTGCCAGCCCCCGGGCAGCCCCTCCAGCACGTCCTCGGCCGCCGCGGCGTATAGCGCGGCCTCGGCCTGGGTCCGGGTGGCGCGGCCGTGCGGGTCGATGGCCTGCTGCAGCGTCCCGTCGAAGACGCTGGCGGCGGTGTCACAGACCAGGATCCGGTCGCGCACCTCGGCCAGCGGCACCCGCGCCAGGTCGAGCCCGCCCAGCTCGACGCCCCATAGATCGCGGGCCAGCTCGGCGTCCCGCGCCGCCGCGGCCTTCCTGTCGGCCCAGCGCCGGGCACGGTCCTTGCGGGCGGGGCGCTTCTCTCCCGCCTCCTCGGCCGCGTCCCTGCTCTGGGCCAGCGGAGGCAGGTAGCGTCCCAGCCGGTCGGCCAGCTCCGCCGAGGCCTCCGACTGGGCACACACCACCATGGTCAGTTCACCGGGTTCTGCGACGAAACCCGTAGCCAGGTCGCGCAGGGCGCCGCTCCCGGGCAGGTGGTCGCAGGCCTGCTCCGGCCAGGGCGAAGGCTCATGGAGGACCCTTCTGGTGCGCTCGGCGGCGACCAGGGAGGCGACCAGCGACAGCCCGAAGCCGAAGAAGCTCCGGATCGGGATCACCAGGAACACCGCATAGCCGAAGAAGGCCACCAGCTGGCCCACGCTCAGGCGTCCGGT
>JAUMYR010000024.1:10667-27467 GCA_030528545.1 Propionibacteriaceae bacterium | reverse complement strand
GGCTGGGCCGCCAGGGTGTGAAAATCCGCCAGGGTGAGCCTGCCCTGTTCGGGGTGGGACGCGAAGGCCGCCGCGTTGACCCTGACGATATCGGCGGCGTCGGCGTCCGAGAAGGGCCGCAGGACGACCCCGGGTGGCGGTGTGGTGGGGGAGACCGGCCCGAGCGGGCGTCCCATGAACAGCAACCGCCGGGTGGCCACCAGCCCCGTCTTGGACGCCACGGCCCGCGCGGAGGGCGAGTCCCCGAAAGCCCAGAAGGTGTCTGCCAGCCCGCGTTCAAGGACGTCTCGCACCAGCCGGGTCCCGATGCCGCGCCCCCGCCGCTGCGGGTGAACGGCCACCTGGGCGGTGCGTTCCCGCTGGTCGACCAGCGCGAACCCGTCCAGGCCATCCCCTTCCTTCTCGGCCAGGCAGACGCCCGGCCGGTGCCCGGCCAGGGCGAGTTCACCCAGCTCGTTCACGGGGGAACGCCCATCGTGTTCTGTGACCAGTCGAACGAGGGCAGAGACATCCGCGTCTGGCAGGGGGATAAGCATGGCGCAACTCTATGCCTGGTCCGGGGGCGTATGGCGCGAACGGGGACGCTCAGCGGGGGAAAACCGGTAACCGACGTTGCGCACGGTGGAGATGCACCCGTCGTAGGCGCCGAGCTTGGCCCGCAACCGCCGCACGTGTACGTCGACGGTGCGGGTGCCGCCGTAGTAGTCGTATCCCCACACCTCGCTCAGCAGATGCTCCCGGGTCAGGACCCGCCCGGGATGCAACACGAGATACTTCAACAACTCGAACTCGGTATAGGTCAGGTCGAGGGACTGGCCATCCAGCGTCGCGGCGTAGCCAGCCTCGTCGATGGTGATCGGGCCGCCTACCAGCAGATCCTCGGTGGCGGCCGAGGACAGGGCCAGCCGGATCCGGGCGTCCACCTCGGCGGGCTGCGCCCCGTCCAGCACGAAATCGCGAAAACCCCACTCCGGGGACAGCACCGACATCCCGGCCGGGGTCGTCACCAGCAGCACCGGCGCCCCAAACCCGCCGCGAAGTAGCATCTGACAAGCGGTCTTGGCCCAGGCGAGGTCGGTGCGGGCGTCGAGGACGAGCAAGTCGGCTGGCCCCGGATCGGTCAGCGCACGGTCGGTGCCAGCCACGCCAACGATCGTGTGGGTCAACAATCCGAACTCAGCGGGGGGAGAGGCCGACGCACCCGGTGGCGCCACGAATAGCAGCGTTGCCACGCTGGCCTCCTCTACCTCTGGGGGTTTCAATCTTAGGGGCCTGGGTTACGATGCGTTATATGACCGGCAACATCCCGGACCATTGGTTCCGCCCCGAGGCTGCCGACACAGACCCAGACTTGGGGACGCTCGACGAGTTCCTTGAACCAACGGCCCCCATCACCATGCCCCCAGACGAACTGGTGGAGACCACCGTATCCCCGGCCATCCGGGCGAGCGGGGACACCAAGTCCGTGCGGCGCACCCGGCGAGCCTGGCTGCTCGGGGTCGGCGCGATCTTGGCGGCCCTGCTGCTGGGCTTGGCCATCGGGTGGGTAATGCGTCCGCAGATCGACCCGGCGGCGAGCGTCAAGACCCCCAGCCCGGCGGCCAGCGCCACCGTCAAGGCGGTGAACAGGCAGACGGTCACCCCCACGAGCATCCTGGCCACCTGCAGCGCACAACCGGCGACCGACTCGCTCGGCAACCCGGTCACCTATGAACCGCGTTTCGCATCGGACGGCAAGTTCGATACGGCGTGGCGCTGCGAAGGCGAAGGGGTCGGGGAGACACTGACCTTCTCCTTCCCCGAAGGGACCCAGCTCAGCGCTATCGGTGTCCTCAACGGTTATGCCAAGACCGACCCGAAGTCGGGTGAGCTGATGTATGGCCAGTACCGCAGAATCAGCGGATTGCAGTGGAAACTCGACAACGGGGTGGTCGTGAACCAGAGCCTCGCGGACATCCCCAGCGAACTGCAGGTCATCGAGGTGCCCAACACCTCCGGCAGGAAGGTCACCATGACGATCACCTCCTCCACCGCCCCCGGGTGGGCGACCGTGCCGACCCGCAACGCCGTGCTGCTGAGCGAGTTGCAGTTCTTCGGCGCCCAGCGCTGAGGCGGCCTAGGGGCGAGACAACTGATCGGTGTCGATGACGATGGTGACCGGCCCGTCGTTGACCAGTTCGACCTGCATATGGGCGCCGAAACGCCCGCCCTCGACATGAGCCCCGAGCGAACGCAGCGCGTCCATGAAATAAGAGACCAAGGGCTCCGAAACCGGTCCCGGGGCAGCAGCGTTCCAGGACGGCCGGCGTCCCTTGCGAACATCGGCATATAGCGTGAACTGGCTCACCACCAGCAGCGGGGCGCCGCTATCCGATGCCGAGGTTTCGCCGTCGAGGATGCGCAACCCCCAGATCTTGGCGGCGAGCTTATCGGCCAGCGCCGGGGTGTCGTCGTGTCCGATCCCGAGTAACACCACCAGTCCGGGACGCGGCAGTTCCCCGACCACCTCACCATCGACGACCACTCGTCCCGAGGACGCCCGTTGCACCACCGCTCGCATGGCCGCCAGCTTAGAGGGTGCGCGGTGCCGTGTCGCCGGAGCCCAGCGTTGGGGACGCTAGAGTTGTGACAGGTGAAGGCTAACGGCCGAGGGAGGTAGACGATGGCGCGGGCAGACCTACTCCTCGACCTTGTCGAGGCGGAGCGTCGCGGCGATCGTGAGCGTTTCCGCGTCATCGTTGAAGCCGTCATCGCAGAGGAGCGAGCCAACCAGCACCACCTCGTCGCCGACCGCTTGTCGGAGCTGATTACGACGGCTGGCCAGTCAATCCCGCGTGATGACCGCGCCGCGGCGATGCGTGACCTAGTGAACGAGACCGTGCCGCGTCGGCGCCTGAACGAGCTGGAACTCGCCCCCGTCCCACGGCGTGTTATCACCGAGCTGATCGAGGAGCAGAAGCGGGCAGATCTGCTGCGCAGCTATGGAATCGAACCGCGCAATCGGCTCCTCTTGTCTGGTCCGCCGGGAAACGGCAAGACCAGCGTCGCGGAGGCCATCGCCGCGGAGTTGATGCTCCCCTTCTACACGATCCGATACGAGGGTGTCGTATCAAGCTTCCTGGGTGAGACCGCTGCACGGCTCGACAACGCTTTCGAATTTGCCCGCACCCGGCGGTGCGTGCTGTTCTTCGACGAACTCGACACTATTGCGAAGGAACGCTCAGATCAGCACGAGACGGGGGAGATCAAGCGTGTGGTCTCGACGCTGCTGCTCCAGATCGATCAGCTTCCCCCGCATGTTCTGCTCGTGGGAGCGACCAATCACAGCGAACTCCTCGACCGGGCGACATGGCGGCGGTTTCAGATTCGTGCCGAACTCGCACCACCCAGCCGGGCGCAGGCCACGCGCTTCCTGGAACGCCTCGCCGCCCGGCTGGGCGGCGATCTCGGCTTCGCCCCTCGAACCCTGGCGGACAAGCTCGCCGGAGCGAGCTTTTCCGAACTTGAGGAATTCGCACTGGATGTGCGCCGTCGGGCGGTGCTGGAACTCCCCGACAGCAACCTTCGAAGAATTGTCCAAGAACGGCTCGAGCATAGGCGAGATCAGGCGGAGAAGTGACCGGCGAGCACCGGCCACTCTTGGCGTTTGGGCAGCCGGTAGTGGCACAGCGCCACAAGCAATCTTCCCGGGCCATGGCGCGGCCCTCGAAGCCCGGCGCGGGGCGCCAGAGAGAACGGCTCGCTCCGCAGTTTAGGGAGCTCGCCGCGGCGTTTGAGGCCGAGCGGGCGCGCCTTTCTCCGGGCCTACCAGGTGAGGTGGACCCCTCCTTGGTGGTCGTTTTCGACCTAGCCGGTAGCGTCAAAGACTTCCGCAACGCGATCGACAAAGTCGAGGGGCTGGAGTTCTTGTCCGAGCTCATCGGGGACGAGTCCGATCCAGACGACGATTTCCACATGGTGCATCCAAAGGATGGCCGGACGGATGAACCGGTCCAGCACTCGCTGTACCTAACGATGTCGAACGCCAAAGCGGCCGACGAGCTCCTTCGCCTATTCAACGCATGGCAGACGAACCAGCCGGAGGTTTTCGTCCGCGGACTGGGAAAGTTCAAGGCTGCTTTTAGTCAGCTCATCGCAATCCGGCGCTGGGGGCCAGAAGACCGGATTCGGGAGACCGGCCTACGTGAGCGTTGGGAAGAGACCCTTCAGATCATCGGTCAGTCAGCTAGCACGGTCCTGGTCGAAGTCGAGTTGTGGTACCGCCGCGACGCCGCCCAACGCGCCGCGGCTCAGGCGCAGGTGGAAAAGATTGTCGCCGAGAGTGGTGGGAGTGTGCTCGACCGCTCCGAGATCGGTGACATCAGTTACCACGCTCTGCTCACAGCATTGCCCATCCAACAGGTCCACTCGCTGCTTACGGACGGCGCCGAATCGATCCGGCTGCTCACCACCGACGAGATCATGTTCGTCAGCCCATTCACTCCCATGAGCGTTGCGGCGCCCAACGCAGAGGCGATCAGCCAGGTGCGGCTAACGCCGTCCCCAGAGCGCGTCGCCGGACGGCCCCGGATCGCTCTGCTGGACGGTCTACCGTTCGTCAACCATGACGCCCTGGCTGGGCGGCTCGTGGTGGACGATCCCGATGGGCTCGGTGAGGACTACCCGCTGGACTCCCGCTACCACGGCACCGCGATGGCCTCGCTGATCATCCACGGCGACCTTTCCGCCAGGGGCGAACCCCTGGACCGGCCACTGTATGTGCGGCCCATCATGCGTCCCCACGAGTTCTTGGCGCGCTATGAACAGGTAATGCCGGACCGGCTGTTCACCGATCTGTTGCACCGAGCAGTCAAGCGAATCGTCGAAGGGGAGGACGGCCAGCCTCCGGCCGCACCGAGCGTGCGCATTATCAATCTCTCCATCGGTATACAAGCTCGGGCGCTGATCCGCAGGATGAGCCCTGTCGGGCGGCTCCTCGATTGGCTGGCCCGCTCCTACAACCTGCTGTTCATAGTGAGCGCCGGAAACCACCTCGGCCCTCTCACTATCCCCGTCGATGCCATCACGAGCGTGGACTCGGCACGATCCGCCGCCACCCGCTATATCCACCAAGCCGCGCTGCTGCGCGGCATCCTTCCCCCAGGAGATGCGCTCAACGCGTTGACCGTCGGCGCCACCCACAGCGACGGTCTCGGCGATGTCGATATCCCGGACACAGTGTGGGACATCACACATGCGGACGGCCCAGCTCACTACGGGGCAACGGGCCCTGGCGTCGATCGTTCGATCAAACCCGATCTTCACCACACCGGGGGTAGGGCGCTCTATACCCGACCGGTCACGCCAAACACCGGACAAGAAAGCGTCGCGGTGGAACTGGCGCAGAGCGCGGCGACTGGGCCAGGCCTGCAAGTGGCCGCCCCTGGACGAGCAGGCGCGACCAGTAGCACGGTCTTCACCATTGGTACCAGCAACGCGACCGCTTTGGTGACCCGTGAAGCTAGCCGATTGTTCGACATCCTCGAAGCAGGAGCCGACGATCCCGAAGATGTGCCATTCCCAGACCCACAGTTCCACCCGCTACTCGTCCGGGCGCTGCTCGTACACGCCGCCAGCTGGGGTGAATGGGACAAGCGGTTCCGTCGTGAACTCAGCCTCTCCGGGAGCACCACCCGAAGGCAGCTGACCGCGCTCCTGGGCTACGGGCGGCTCGACACCGACCGGCTGGGAACCGCGGCGACCGACCGGGTCGTGCTGATCGCCGGTGGCATGATCGGACGCGAGCAGCGGCACACCTACGACCTGCCGCTGCCGCCTTCCCTCTGCGCCCGCGCAGAGCGGCACCGCTTCACGATTACCCTCGCCTACCTCGCCCCCACCTTCGGCCAGCTCAACCGCTATCGGGGCACCAAGGTGTACTTCGCCACCCCGGACACCCAGCTCGCCGGTGGCGACCGGATCGAGGCCGAGCACCACTCGGTCAAGCGAGGGAGCCTTCAGCACGAGATCGTGCACGGCAAGCGCTCAATGGTGTTCAGTGAAGGAGACACCTTCCCGATCCACGTCGAGTGCATGGACGACGCAAAACGGCTCCCCGCGGGTAAGGCGGTCAGGTACGCGCTCGCGGTCTCCGTCGAGACATCCGAACAGACCCTAATCAGCATTCACGACGAGGTGCGAACGAGACTGCGGCAGCAGGTCCGTGAACGGGCACGTGGACGGGTGCAAGGCTGACCGGGCTTTCCTGTCAGCGCACCCGGGCGCGCCGTATCGCCGGTGCTTGCGTGTGGCACAGTGGGGGAGTGAGCAGCCAGCGTCCCACCCCAATCGAGGTGGTCTTCCGCGACGCCCAGCCCGTCGACCTGGACGAACTGGGCTGGTCTGGCGGGACGGCCCACCAGGCGGTACTCGCGGACACGCTGCGGGCCTCCTGGGACGGTGAGGCGGTTCTGCTCGTCGGTGAACTGCCCAACCAGCGGATCATCGCCCACGGGGCGCTGGACCTTCGCGGCGAAGACCCCAAGATCTGGCTGCTGGCGGTCCACGAAGCCTGGCGTTCGCTCGGGGTGGGCTCGGCGCTGCTGGCCGAGTTGGAGCACCGGGCTCAGATCGCGGGCTGTGAGCGGGTCTGGCTCTCCGTCGAGGAAGACAATCCCCGCGCCCGCGCTCTGTATGCCGCCCGTGGGTACGAACTGACCGGAGGCATCGTCGAGACCTGGCCGCTGGACGACGGAACCCACTACGCCGCCGCCTGCCACGCGATGTCCAAACCGGTCCCGCCCGCCGTCTGAGCCCGCCCGTCGTTCGTCCGGTGCGTCCCGTCGGGGGCGGCGGCTACACTCGGCGCGTGGGTTCGTTCAACTTGTTCGCGTTGGTGGTGGTGACCATCGTCATCGTCATTGCGGCCGTCGCCGCGCTGAGCCTGCTGCTGGTCAACCTCGTCCGTAAGGAGAAAAAGGATGGATGATCTCGCGCTTCCCGAGGGACTCAACCCGAAGCTGGCCGCCCTCGGGTGGCTCAACGGCACCTGGGAGGGTACCGGGCACGGGCAGCACCCCGACGGGGCCGAGTTCCAGTTCGAGCAACGGATCGAGTTCGGGCACAACGGCGGTGACTACATGTTCTACGCCTCCCAGACCTTCCTGCTGGACGCCGACGGCAAGGCCGGTGACCCGCTCGACATGGAGTCCGGGTTCTGGCGCCCGCGCCCGGACGCCACGCTGGACGTCGTTATCGCCCACGCCCACGGCTGGTCCGAGGTGTGGACGGGCAAGATCCAGCTCACCCGCATCGACCTCAACACCGACGCGGTGATGCGCACCGGCAACGCCGCCGCGGAATATTCGGCGGGCCAGCGGCTCTACGGCCAGGTCGAGGGGGACCTCATGTATGCCATCGACACCGCGACCGCGAACACCCCGCTGAAGCCGTTCATGTGGGCTCGCCTGAAGCGTGCCTGACATGGCGGGCGTCCTCGTTGAAGCTGGACCGGACGCCGGGCTGGTCTGGCACCACGGCGACCCCTTCGCCGAACAGCGCGCGATGCGGGACCTGGAGGCTGTCGTCGAACTCGGCAACCGCCCCGTCGTCGAGATCTCCGGTCCCGATCGCCTCGCCTGGCTACACGCCCTGACCTCCCAGCATCTGGAGCAGCTGCCCCCAGGCGAAGGCACCACCGCGCTGATCCTGTCGCCGACCGGGCACATCGAACAGGTGCTGCACGGCAGCGACGACGGGGAGCGGTTCACCTGCTGGACCGAACCCGGCCACGGGCAGGATCTGGTCTCCTGGCTGGACTCCATGAGGTTCATGAGCCGGGTCGAGGTGAGGCTGCGCGAGGACCTGCGCGTCGTCTGGTCGGGCGGCACCGAACGCATCGTCGGCGTGTCCGAGACCGTCGAGGGACGCCCGGCCGGGGTGTGGGCCTACGAGGCGATGCGGATCGCAGCCCAGATCCCACGGATCTTCCTGGACACCGACCACAAGACCATCCCCAACGAGATCGGGCTCTACGGAACCCACCTCCACAAGGGCTGTTACCGGGGCCAGGAGACCGTGGCCCGCGTCCAGAACCTCGGGCGTCCCCCGCGCCGCCTGGTCGGGCTGCACTTCGACGGATCGGTGGACCTGCTGCCCGCCCATCGGGCTGCCCTGCTGCTCGACGGACGAGAGGTCGGCTTCGTTGGCTCCGCGGCGCGCCACTACGAACTGGGTCCGATCGGTTTGGGTCTGGTGCGTCGCAACACCCCGACGGAGGCAGAACTGCTCACCGACGGCATCGCCGTTGCCCAGGAAACGATCGTCGACCCCGACGTCGGCCTGCACTTCAGGCCCAAGCTGGGCTGACCGGGCCGCGGACCGCGCGGAATCGCCGGTTTCGCCGACTAGTCTGGAGAGACGCCGTACCTCGAAGGAGAGTCATGGAGATCGTCGTCACCGTCCACCACGCCGTCGAACTGGTCCCCGAACGCGGGATCGCCCACCTGAGCGCCAGGACCAGCGCCAGCGACCGGGCACACGCCGTGGCCGAGGCAACGGGGTTGGCTAACCGCCTGGCCGCGGCGCTGCGAGAGGCCAATACCCTCAAGGTCACGGTAGAACCGCTACAGGTCTACGGCGACCACTACGGGCGCAAAGCCCGTCATCACGCATCGGTGTCCTTGGTCGCGGTGTTCCAGCGTCCCGACGACATCGCCCGGTTCCAGGCGGACTGGGCCGGGATCGAGGCGGTCGAGTTCGGCTGGGTGCAGTGGGAACTCGACCCGGCGACGATGCAGGCGAGGGAATCCGAGGTGATCGCCGGGGCCTTCGCCAAGGCCCAGCGCCGCGCCCGCATGATCGCCGATGCCGCTGGCATGGGGGAGCTGACCGTGCTCCAGGTCGTGGACTCGCAGGTGACGCCCGGGGCGATGCCCATGCTGGCTGCCGCGGCGCCCGCCGAGAGCGCCTCCGTCGACATCAACCCAGACCTGGTGGAGGTCGCGGTCACCTTGGAAGTGAGGTTCCGCGCCGCCTGACCGGCCACAGAAGGCGGTATCCCCCCGGGGCTCAGCGGAGATGAGGGGGCTGGTGAGCGCGTTTGAGCAGAGGTGAGGCGATCAGCGCCACCAGCATGGTGAGGACCCCACAGATCAGGGTCACCCAATAGGCCGCCGCCCCTCCCGAAGCATCCACGACGGTGCCAGCGACCGGCGTGCCCAGGGCCACCCCCACCGCGGTGGAGGTGACGATCCAGGTTAGGGCCTCGGTCAGCCTCTCCTGGGGCACTAGTTCCTGGACCAGGGCCGCGCCCGCGATGAAGGTTGGAGCCACGCCGATACCGGCCAGCAGCATCACCGCCGCCAGCGTCCACATGGTGCTGGCGACCACGAATAGTGACGCGCAAACGCTCAAGACGACCGTGCTCGCGACGAAGCGCAGCCAGGTCGGGCTAGTGAATCGTCTGGTGCCATAGAACAACCCGGCGATCAGCGAACCGAAGGCCCAGATCGCCAGCAGCGCGCCCGCCATGCCCGGGCGGCCATGGTCGGCGCTGAACGCGATGGTCGCGACCTCGGCCGAGCCGAACAGCGCCCCCATCGCGCCATGCACCACGGCCACCAAACCGAGCCCACCCCAGCCGATAGGCGGACGCGAACGTTTCGCGCCGGTGGGAGTCGGCGGCGGTTCGGTGGCCCGTTGGGACAGGAACCAGAACCCGCCGACGGCTGACGCGAGAATCGCCACACCCAGACCGGCTAGCGGCGACACCAGGGTCGCCAGGAAGGTTGCCAGCATCGGCCCGATGATGAACACCACCTCGTCCAGGGAGGACTCCAGGGAGAAGGCCACATGCAGATCGTGTGAGGAGTCCAGCAGCGTCGCCCACCGGGAACGAACCAAAGCCCCCATCGAGCCGACGGTGGCACCGGCCGTGGCGGCGAAGACCCACAGCAGATATTCCGGGACCCGCACCGCGGCCAGCCAGCTCAACGTCGTCAGCGAGGAGATCGCGATCGCCAAGGCCGGACGCATCACCCGCGACTGCCCGTAGCTGTCGATCAGTTTCGCGAGCTGGGGAGCACAGATCGCCTGCGCGATCACATAGACCGAAGCCACTCGCCCCGCCATCCCATATTCGCCATAGACGCTGGTGACCAGCAGGATGATCGAGATCGTGACCATCGAGATCGGTAGCCGGGCCAGAGCGCCCGCTGCCGAGAAGGCCAATGCCCCCGGTTTGGCGAGGATCCTGAGGTAGGGTCCCAGCATCAGCTCCTCGTCAATTCAGCGTGCAGGTGGCGGGTCAGGCCGACGTGTGCCGTCGCCATCGCCATGTCATAGGTCAGAGTGTCCCCGCGCACCGCGAGGCTGCGCACGATCCGGTCGACCCGCTTCGCGGTGGCGGTGTTACGGACCTCGGCATCGGTGCTGATGAACAGCGCGTCCTCGCTAGGGGTGAACTCCCCAGAACCGAGTTCGGACTGCCCGGTCGGGTGCGCGATCACCAGTTCCAGTTCCTGATCGCCGATGGAACGCAGGTAGCCAGACTCGGTGTGCATGGGCTGGCCAGACTCCGACCAGGTCCGCTGGGTGTAGACGAGGAAGGGTTTGCCGATCTCGGCGAACGTGGTCTCCTCGGTGTAGGCCACGTCGGCTCTCATGGTGGGGTATGACACCACGCCCGCACCGCGCCAGGTGCCGATGAGGCGGGCCAGGGGTTCGATGTGCTCGTGCATGGATTCTCCGATCGTCGTGGACACTATATGACGCCGTAGCCGTCCCGGGTGGCCCATGGTGCCTAGGATGATCCGGTGACCAGAAGCGAAAGGTATGGCAGGGTGCTGGGGTGGGGGCTGGTGCCTCTCATCGCGGTGATGCAGTTTGCTAATCTGCGTAACAGCGTGGTCCAGGCCCGCAACGATCTGGTGAGCGTCGACCTCGTGCTCTACGGGGCGATCACGCTGCTGTGTCTGCCCTGGACGCTGCGGGCATTCGGTGAGCTTTCCCGCGCCGGGCGCTGGACTCTCGGCGTTTTCGCTGCCCTCGCGGGGTATGGGCTGGTCACTTCCTTCTTCGGTGAGGTCCCGACGGTGTTGGGCGTCCCGGTGCACTGGTCCTATCAGGTCATGCCGGTTGTGATAGCGATCCTGTCGGCGACGACGGCGCTATCCCTGGTCGCGGCCATGCCACCCCGCCACCGCCGGGCCCAGCTGTGGTGGTCGGCGCAAGTCCTGATCGTCACGTGCTATGCGTCTTGGCCACCGCGCTTCACGGCCTCGCGGGAATACCGGCTGGCCTCCGGGATCGGCGGCGCGGCGGTGCTGTATGCGGCGCTGCTGCTGGCGCTGGCGCTGCTCGTGGTGGAGGCGCTGCGCGGTTATCGCCGCTGGGCCAGCGTCCTCGGTGCGCTCGCCGCTGGCGTGGGGATCTTGCTGACCGGGTCCCGGGCCGCCTTCTTGTGCGTCGGGCTGTTCGTGGTGGTCGCGGCGGCCGCTCAGCTTCGGGGACGCCAGATGCCCCGTCCGCTGTGGATCGCCGCTGGGGCGGGAGCCGTGGGCGTCATAGCCTTCGTCGCGCTGACCCCGATGGGGCAACGGCTGCTGGTCCTGCAGGACCAGCTGCGTGCGGACAACCTGGCGACTTCCTGGCGTGCCTGGTCCGAATCCTGGGAGATTCTCCTGCTGGGCCAGGGTTTGGGACAGGTGTGGCCCTGGTACCCCTTCGAGGCGGGTTATTTCGTCCTGATGCCGAAGACGATCTGGACCCGGTGGGGCGAATCGATGCCGCACCCACATTCGACTTACCTTCTCGTCGCGGTCGAACTGGGCATGGTCGGCCTGGCCTTGCTGGCGCTGATGGTAGGCGCCGTGTGGTGGTCGGTGTGGAGACTCCGGGGGCAACGCGCGGCCTGCATCGTCACCGCCGCGGTAGCGGCGTCCACCTTCGGCTGGCTGTTCGACACTTACCTGTTTCGTAACTTCCCACTGGCGATCTGGTGGTGGGTGGTGCTGGTTTCGGTGGTCGGCTTCCGGTCGCTAGACGAGCCGACCACCGAAGAGGAGCCTCAGCCCAGCGCGGCCAGCGCCGCGTCGTAATCGGGCTCGGTTTTGATCTCCTCGACGAGCTGGCTGTAGACCAGTTTTCCTTCTTCGTCGAGGATGAAGACCGAGCGGGCGAGCAGGCCAGACAGCGGGCCAGAGACCATGGCGACGCCATAGGTGCGGCCGAAGTCGCTGCGGAAGCCCGAGCCCATGACGACGTCCTCGATTCCCTCGGCTCCGCAGAACCGGCCGAGGGCGAAGGGCAAATCGTTGGAGATGCAGAGCACCACGGTGTTGTCGAGACCAGCCGCACGCTCATTGAAGGTGCGGACGCTGGTAGCGCAGATGCCGGTATCGATGCTCGGGAAGACGTTGAGGACGAGGCGTTTGCCCGCGAAGTCGGTGAGCTTGACCGGGGAAAGGTCAGTGCCGACCAGTTCGAAGTCCGGTGCCTTCGCGCCGATCGGGGGCAACTTGGAGTAGATATGGACGGGAGAACCCGCCAAGGTCACGGTAGCCATAACCTCCATAATGACAGACCCTCACCGCGGTGCGGGCCTGGTTAGCCGGCCTCGTCACCTGTCGCGAGCGGGATCAATGGGCCAAGCTTCTCGGCGCGGAGGCGAAAGAAGGCCCGGGGCGCACCGGTCTCGGGGAGCCTGGGCCCGGGTGTATGGAGGCGAGGATTCGCTCCCCGGCGCCGAGCCGGATCCTCGCGAACCGAGGCGCTTTGGCCCACGATCGCGCGGGGCCGTGCGCTAAAGGCGTCCGATCAGGCCCACCGGCGGTTGGGTTACTTGTAATCCGTAACGGAACGTTGGAAGCTTGTAGGGTGAGTGGCAACTATCCAGGTGCTGACGGTCTAGGTGGCGAGCGTCCCCCGCGGGATTATGAGCAGCAGGTTTATGGCTCCAGCGGGTACCCGACGAGCGGATATGGCGACAGCGCCAGCTATGGCGGGGGATACGATTCAGGCTATGGTCAGCCCGGCTATGGCCAGTCCGCGGGCTATGGCTACCAGGACCCGGGCTATCCCGGTGGCTACGGCGCTCCGCTCCCTGCCTACGGGGGATACGCCCCCTATGGCATCGACCCGCGCTCTGGGCGTCCCTATTCCAGCAAGTCGAAGCTGGCCGCTGGCCTGTTGCAGATCTTCGTGGGTACCTTCGGCGTCGGACGGTTCTACACCGGCCACATCGGCATCGCGGTCGCCCAGCTGCTGACCTGTGGCGGTTTCGGTATCTGGTCGCTGATCGATGGCATCCTCATGCTGACCGGTTCCGTGGACGACGCGGATGGGCTTCCGCTTCGGGACTGAACGCGGCCGGGTGGTTTGGACGCTGTCTGGGATCGCGGCCCTCGGGGTGGCTGGGGTGACCTACCTCGCGGTCGCGGACCCTCACGATCCGAGCGTTCCCATGCCGTTTTGTCCCACGAAGCTCCTCACCCACCTCGACTGTCCCGCCTGCGGTGGGCTGCGCATGGTGAACTCCCTGATCCGTGGTGAGTGGGCGCGGGCGGCTCAGGACAACGCCTACTTGCTGGTGGCGCTCCCGCTCGCCGCGCTGTTGTTGCTGCGCTGGGCCCTCCTCACCTGGAGGGGAGGACGCTGGCGGATGCCGGCATGGGTGGCCTATGGGTTCCTGGTCAGCGCTGTCGTGTGGATGATCGTCCGTAATCTTCCGGGATGGCCATGGCCGCCCACCACCCTTTGACATCCATCCCGGCTAGCTTCATCACTAGCCAGCGGCCCGAGGCGGCGCTTGGCATACTGAGAACGCTATGAGAACCGATCCAGTGTTGGCGTGTGTGTGGCGTTCCGGTCTGTGCGAGTCCGTACATGGAGGCCGAATCGCGGTGGTCGACCCCGATGGGGCCGTGGACTATGCGGCAGGCGATGTGTGGGAGCCGATCTATCCCCGCTCGGCGACCAAGCTCGTGCAGGCGCTGACGATGCTGGACCGCGGCCTCGACCTCAATGACGAGCTGCTGGCCCTGGCGACCGCCTCCCACAGCGGGGAGGAGTTCCATGTCGAAGGCGTCGAACGCATCCTGTCCGGGGCCGGTCTCACCACGGCACAGCTGCTCAACACCCCCGACTACCCGCTGGAGGAAACCGCGTTCATCTCCTGGATACAAGCAGGCAGGCAGAAGAGCGCGCTGGTGCAGAACTGCTCCGGCAAACACGCGGCGATGCTTCGCACCTGCCTGCGCTCCGGGTGGCCGACCGAGACCTACCTGGAGGCCGGACACCCGCTGCAACAGGCCATCACCGAGACCATGCGGGAACTGACCGGTGAAGACCCCGGGGTGGGCGTCGATGGCTGCGGGGCACCCGCACATGCGATCAGTACCGTGGCGCTGGCAAGGGTTTTCGGCCGGATCGCCGCGGCCAGGGAGGGCAACGCTCACCGGCTGGGGGAGGCGATGCGGGCCTTCCCGGAGTACGTCTCGGGCACCCGCCGCTGGGAGCAGAAACTGCACCGCGCCGTGCCGGGCCTGATCTGCAAGATCGGGGCCGAGGCGGTCCTCGGGATCGGCCTTCCCAATGGGCAGGGGATCGCGATCAAGATCACCGACGGCTGTGACCGGGCGCTGCCGGTGGTGGCCGTCGAGATCCTCGGCGAACTCGGTATCCGTTCGGAGGACCTGACCAGGATCGGTTCGGTACCGGTGCTGGGGCATGGGAAACCGGTGGGCGAGATCACCTGCGAGCTGCCCGGACCCTAGCCCCGACCTCGATCGGGGTTTGGCTAGGCGTTCTTCGCCCGGGACCGGGCCCGGGCGCGTTCTGTCGCGCTCAGGGTGACCTTGCGGATCCTCACGGTGGCCGGGGTCACCTCAAGGCACTCATCGGCCGCGCAGAACTCCAGCGCCTGCTCCATGCTGAGCACCTTCGGGGGAATCAGCCGCTCCAGCTCCTCACCCGTCGAGGAACGAATATTGGTCAGCTTCTTCTCCTTGGACGGGTTGACGTCCATATCCTCAGCGCGGGGGTTCTCCCCGACGATCATGCCCTCGTAGACCTCGGTCCCGGGACCGACGAACATCGTGCCCCGCTCCTGCAGGTTGAACAGCGCATAGCTGGTCACCACACCCATGCGGTCAGCGACCAGGGAACCAGTCGGTCGCGTCCGGAACTCACCCGCCCACGGCTCATAGCCCTCGAAGACGTGGTTCATGATGCCGGTGCCGCGGGTATCGGTGAGGAACTCCGTGCGGAACCCGATCAGCCCGCGGGCGGGGACGAGGTACTCCAGCCGCACCCACCCGGAACCATGGTTGACCATCTGTTCCAGGCGTGACTTACGCAGCCCGAGCAGTTGCGTCACGACCCCAACGAAATCCTCCGGGATGTCGATGGTCAGGCGCTCCACAGGCTCGTGCAGCTTGCCGTCGATCGTCTTCGTCACGACCTGGGGCTTGCCGACCGTCAGCTCGAAGCCCTCCCGGCGCATGGTCTCGACCAGCACCGCCAGCTGCAACTCGCCGCGACCCTGCACCTCCCAGGTGTCGGGACGCTCGGTCGGCAGCACCCGGATCGCCACGTTGCCGACCAGTTCCTGATCCAGGCGGGCCTTCACCAGCCGGGCGGTCAGGTTCTTCCCGGACTTACCGGCCAGCGGGGAGGTATTGATCCCGATCGTCATCGAGATGCTCGGCTCGTCCACACTGATGAGGGGAAGCGGTTTGGGGTTGTCTGGGTCGCTCAGCGTCTCACCGATGTTGATCTCGGGGATGCCCGCGATCGCGACGATGTCGCCCGGCCCGGCGTGGTCGGCGGGAACCCGGTCGAGGGCCTCGGTCATCAGCAGCTCGGACAGTTTGACGGTGCTGATCGTGCCATCGGCCCGGCACCAGGCGACGGACTGGCCGCGCCTCAGCTCGCCCGCCACGATCCGGCACAGCGCCAGGCGGCCCAGGTAGGGGGAGGCGTCCAGGTTCGTGACATGGGCCTGCAACACCGCTCCTTCTTCATAGGAGGGTGCGGGCACGTGCTTCATGATGGTCTCGAACAGCGGCTCCAGGTCTGGGGAGTCGGGCATCTGACCGTCCTCGGGCTGGTTGAGGGACGCCCGGCCAGCCTTGGCCGCGCAGAACACCACCGGGAAATCCAAGACGTGAGCCTCGTCGTCGTCCAGCAGGTCGAGGAACAGATCGTAGGTCTCCTCGACGACCTCGCTGATCCGGGCGTCGGAGCGGTCCACCTTGTTCACCGCCAGGATGATCGGCAGCTTCTTGGCCAGTGCCTTGCGCAGCACGAACCGGGTCTGGGGCAGTGGCCCCTCGGAGGCGTCCACCAGCAGCACCACCCCATCGACCATCTCCAGGCCACGCTCCACCTCGCCGCCGAAGTCGGCGTGACCAGGGGTGTCGATGATATTGATGGTGACTTCCTCACCGCCGATCACGTGGCGGACGGCGGTGTTCTTGGCCAGGATCGTGATGCCCTTTTCCCGCTCCAGGTCCATCGAGTCCATGACCCGTTTGTTGACATCGGCCCCCTCCCGGAACGCTCCGGACTGCCACAGCATCGCGTCCACGAGGGTGGTCTTGCCGTGGTCGACGTGCGCCACGATGGCGACGTTACGTAGGTCGTTGCGGGTCTGCATGGTCCTCCTCGCGATAGGCCGGGCAAGTCTATACCCGCCCCAGCCGAGCCGGTGGACGCGAAAACGGGTGGCCCCGGGCACCGGCCCGGGACCACCCGCTGCGGAGATGGGGGACTATTTCGCTTCGGCGCGGTGGTTCAGCCACAGCCCGATGGCGAGCGGGA
>JAUMYR010000024.1:7840-10567 GCA_030528545.1 Propionibacteriaceae bacterium | reverse complement strand
GAGGTTGCCGAAGCGAACCTGGGTGGGGATGGTGATGGTGGTCATACGAAGACTCCTCCGCGAGCGGTGGTGGTGGTGAGGTTGAGGAAGGCGGTTTCGAGGTCGGCGCCGTTGGAGGTCAGGTCGGCGACGCTGCCCTCGGCGATGATCCTGCCGTGGCCGATCATGACGATGCGGTCGGCGATCTGCTGCACCTCGTGCAGCAGGTGGGAGCTGAGCAGGACGGCGCCACCGGCGTCGGCGAAGCGGCGCAGCACGGTGCGCATCCAGTGGATGCCCTGGGGGTCGAGGCCGTTGGCCGGTTCGTCCAGGATCAGCACCCGGGGCGAGCCGAGGAAGGCCTGGGCGATGCCGAGGCGCTGCCTCATCCCCAGCGAATAGGCGCCGACCCGTTTGCGGGCCTCGGCGGCGGTGAGCCCGGCGAGCTCGATGACCTCGTCGACCCGGGAGCGGGGCAGCCCCATCGCGGTGGCCGCGACCCGGACCGTTTCGCGTCCGGTGCGTCCGGGGTGCTGGGCGGAGGCGTCCAGTAAGACGCCGACCCGGGTGCCCGGGTTGGGGATGTCGCGGTAGCGGCGTCCGTCGATCAGGGCCTCGCCCGCGGTGGGGGTGGCGAGCCCGGTGAGGCACCGCATGGCAGTGGATTTCCCGGCGCCGTTGGGGCCGAGGAAACCGGTGATGCTTCCCGCCTCGACGGTGAAGCTGATGTCGTCGACGGCGAGGACATCGCCGTAGCGTTTGGTGAGGTTCCGGAAGGTGATCATGGCTTCAGCCAACCCAAGCCAGCTGGTTTGGCGCCATGGGTGAAGGTCTGATGTTGTGGCGACTGAAGTCGGTCGGGTTTCGACTTTCGATTGGCGCGCCAGCCACGGGGGATTGCCTAAGGTAATGCCGTGACCTCCGAATACCGACTCGGCGCGTGGGCGCTGACCTGGCGCTACCTGCTGGCTCTGCTGTGGGTGCCGGTCTGCCTTGCCGCGCTCCTGGTGGATCAGGAGCTGTCCCAGGAACCAGACCCGGCCTTCCGCGGCTTCCTGATCCCCGAGATCCTCGGCGTGGCCGCCGCCCTGGTGCTGATCCGGTTCCGGCGGCGGGCCCCCATGCTGGTGACGGTGTCGCTGAGCATATTGGGCACACTCGCGCTCACCCTCGTCGGCTTCTGCTCCTGGGGATTCGCGAGCCTATGCACCCGGCGGCGCTGGAGGGAGATCCTCCCGGCCGGGGCCGTCTTTATCGGATGCCAGCTGCTGACCGACCCGCTCCGGCAGGGCCTGGGGCTACCCACGTTCGCGGAGGTGCGGGTGAACGAAGCACCGCTCCAGGAGCCGTGGTCCCTGCTCCTCGGCGGCGGGATGATGCTGCTCTACACGGCGGTGCTGGTGGCGATCGGCATGTACACCGGGGCGCGCCGGGAACTGGTCGCCTCGATGCGGGCCCAGGTGGCCCAGGCCGAACGGGAACAGCAGTTGCGGGTGGCCCAGGGACAGGCGGCCGAACGCCAGCGGATCGCGCGGGAGATGCACGACGTGCTGGCCCACCGGATCTCGCTGGTCAGCATGTACTCCGGGGCGCTGGCCTACCGGGACGATCTCAGCCCCGAGCAGACCCGTGAGATCGCCGAGACCATCCGGGAGAACGCCAACCTGGCGCTGACCGAGCTGCGGGGAGTCCTCGGATCGCTGCGGGGGGACGACGGGGACCGGCCGCAGCCCACCCTCGCCGACCTGCCGGGCCTCATCGCCGACAACCGGGCGGCCGGGCTGCGGATCGAGTTCAGCGGCGTGGACTTGGAGGGGGTCTCGCCCGCGGTGAGCCGCCACGCCTATCGGATCGTTCAGGAAGGACTGACCAATGCCCGCAAACACGCCCCGGGGGCAAAGGTCGAGGTGCGGCTCAGCGGTGACCCCGGCTCCGGGTTGCGGATCGAGATCCGCAACCTAATCAATGACCGTGGCACCACTGTTCCCGGGAGCGGCTATGGCCTGCTTGGGCTGAGCGAGAGGGCCAGCCTGGTCGGCGGCAGGATAGAGCACGGGGTTCGCGATGGAGTGTTTCGACTGGAGGTATGGATGCCATGGTGAGAGTGGTCCTGATCGACGACGATCCCCTAGTCCGGGCTGGTCTCAGGCTGATGCTCGGGGGACGCGAGGGGGTCGAGTTCGTCGGCGAGGGCAGCGACGGTTCCGAGGCGGCGGCCCTGGTCGCCGAGCACCAGCCAGATGTGCTGCTCATGGATATCCGCATGCCGGTCAAGGACGGGCTGACAGCGACCGAGGAACTCATGGCTCAGGAGGACGCGCCGCGGGTGGTGATCCTGACCACCTTTGACTCCGACGACTCGGTGCTGCGGGCGCTGGCGGCCGGGGCCGCGGGCTTTCTCCTCAAGGACACACCGCCAGACAAGATGCTGGAGGCCATCAAGCAGGTCGCGGCAGGAGAGCACACCCTTTCGCCCAGCGTGGTGTCACAGGTTATCGCGGCCGCGACCCGGCACCGCGGCGATCCCCGGAGGGAGGACGCGAGAGCCGACCTAGCGGCACTGAACGCTCGGGAGCGGGAGGTGGCGATCGGGATCGGGCGAGGCCTGACCAATGCGGAGATCTCGTCTCGGTACTACCTCAGCATCGCTACGGTCAAAGGGATCGTGACCCAGATTTTCGACAAACTAGGCTTGACCAATCGCGTCCAAGTCGCGATCAAGGTGCATGACGCGGGTTGGCTCGACGA
>JAUMYR010000024.1:1665-7740 GCA_030528545.1 Propionibacteriaceae bacterium | reverse complement strand
GCGATCTTCTCGACCTGGGCTTTGAACAGTTCCTCCGCGGCGGCCTTGTTGGGTGCCTCATCGGCCAGGGAGGAGGCGATAGCGGAAACCGAGAGCCCGCGGATCTCGCCCACGATGACGATCCTCGTGGTTTCGCTGTTCAGCTTCCGGTCTCCGATCACGGATTCGAGTTTGGTCGTGATCTCGACGGTGCCGGAGCTGACCAGGCCTGGCAGCTGCGGCCCGGGAGCCGCCTTCTTGGTGATCTGGGCCTTGGTCTGTCCCGAAACGGAGACCGTCGGGCACTGCTTGGCGTGGTCCAGTTGCAGCCGGGCGTATTCGGGACCGTCATGGACCGAGACGAGGACCGAGAAATCGCCGGTGGAGCTGCTGACGCTGGCCTCCTTGGGGGTGGGGATGCGGCAGTTCTCGGGCTCGATCTGGATGTTCGAGGTGATCTGTTCCACCAGCTCGCCGGCTTGCTTGGTCTGGGCATCCGGCAATTCGGTCAGGTTCATGGAACCCTGAGTCCCCGTGAGCAGGAGAGACTTCAGCGGAGCGGAGGGCTTGTCCTGCACCTTGGGGGCGCTCAGGCTGGCGTCCGTGGTGGTCTTGGACTCATCCCCGGCGGGGGCCTTGGCCGAGGCGGCCGCGGAACTCGCTGAGGCTCCCGGTGCCTGAGTGGCAGTGCCAGAACATGCGGCTAGGCCGAGCGAAGCCGCGGCTAGAAGCGCAAGGGCTGGCAGGGACACACGGTTCATGGGCTACTCCTTATTCGTTCGGTTCGTTGTCAGGCCAGGAGACCTGGGATCTGTGGCTGGCTCCGGGTCAGCCGATCGTGAGCCTGCCCAGCTGGGCGGAGCACTCACGCAAACGTTCGACCACCCGGTCCCGCAGGCTCCAGGGACTCATGGTGTTCAGATAGATCTTGGTCGCTCCTTCGAACCCGGCCAGGGTCGAGATCCGCCACTTCAGCACGACCCGGACCGGGGAGGCAAGATCGCTGCCAGGAACCCGGTAATGCCATTCCTCGTTGCAGGGAGTCTCGACCCCGCTGGCGACATGCAGGGCATGGATCAGGTCGGACAGGCCGCGCAGTTCGGCGTCATCGAGTTCCCACGGACGCCCCTTCGCGCTGAGGCTGTGGACCTCAAGCGATGGATAACGATGGCCATAACCGGCGAATGCGACGGCGTGATCGTTGCTCGCGACGATGAGATGGTTGCGTTTGGCGTAGTCAACACCGTAATCGCGGTAAAGGTCGGGGTTCTTGCGGAGCCGGGCCAGCTCTGCCTCGTATTGCACGGGAAGCTGGTCGATGGCTGCGAGCTGTTTGTGGAGATGGTCGAAGGAGGCGCCAGCGGGGCGCAGCCAGTTCTGGAAGATCGCGATATAGACCGCGAAGGGGTTCTTCCGCAGCAGGTCTTCGGCGGACTCCACCGTGAACGCGATATAGGCGGCGTGCTCGTCGGGAGTGAGAGTTCCCGAGGAGGCGAGCTGGTCGGTCGTGGTGGCACCATCGGAAAAATGTCGGTGCCCGATGATGAGATCGTGGCATGAACCAAAGAAGGTTTCCGACAGGGCCAGCTGGCTTTCCCCGCTCAGGGAGTGCCACTGTGCCTCTGACATGCCCGCGGCGAGGGCGAGACGGTGGGCGACGAAACGCAGGTGGTCGCGCCCGGCCACCTCCGATAGGTAGCGGCTCCTCCAAGCCCGTGACTCGGCGTCCAGGCTGAGCCCGTGATTGGCCTGCCAGTAGGACAGGGGCAGGATCGGGAACAGATTCGGCACCCGACGGAACGCGGCCACGGTGCCGGTGAGTTCGCTCGCTTGCACGTGCCGTAGCCTCCGGTAGCCGGGGATCGAGCGACAGTACCCCAGGGAATCATCTTCCACCGCATCGGCGCCGGAACCAGCCGTGCCGCCGGGGCCGGGGCCCTCGGGCCGTGGGGACCCATCGGGTTCAGGAGAACCGGGAGCGCTGTGGCCCTGTCTGGGGGGAGGCTCGGCGACGAGCCGGGCCTTCTCGGGCGGTGAGTCGAGGTAGCGGTACTCGCAGAAGGAACAGAACCGGCCGTGCAGGCTCCAATCGATCGGTTCGGGCAGAAGATCGCGGTTGACGAATGGTCGATTGGCGCGTCCGGGAACGGTCCAGACCTGGGTGCCGTTGAATGGGCTGACCTGCTTGATGGTTCCGTCGCTCAGGACGGTGATCGGGTCGTGCACCAGCTCAGCTTAGTGTTCCCGGCCAAAACCGGAACAGTCGGCGATCGGCTCGCCTGGCGGTGAGGGAGCGGAGAGCCTCGCCCGGGCGCCGCTCAGTGACCGATAGCCGTAGGAGGACCGCTGTCTGGGGAGAATCCTTCGCGAGTGGGTCAGGGTGCCCCCATGGCTCAATCGGTGGAGCAATGGAGGGCTAACCCCCTCGCCCGCGGGTTAGAGGCTGAACTCCACAGTCTTGGCCACGGGCCCCAAGGCTAACCCCTTCGCCCGCGGGCTAGAGAGTATCGACCGTTTGGGCTACATAGTGCACCAAGGAGAATCCCCTGTGCGCTCGGGCTAGGGGTATTGCTAGCCCGGTTAGGACCGGATGGCCGTGCCCAGCTCAGCGCTTCGGGGACCCCTGCCGTCTGGCGCGGCGCCGGGCGACGCGGAGAGTCTGGCGTTTGACGACGGCCACCAGCGATGGCGGGTCGGGCCGGGTGAAGGCCCACTCTGGATCGGTCAGCATCCGCGCGGTGCCGAGGCCAGCGATCATCGCGACGATCACCAGGACGGTCGAGATGCCGTAGGACAAGGCGAGGACCACGTCCGCCTGGTCGAAGTAGAGCATGGTCTGAAGCGCCGACGATCCAGGCACCAGCACCAGCAGGGTCGGGACGGTCATGATGATCTTCTCTAGACCGAACCACTTGCCCGCTACCGCGCAGGCGAGTCCGATGACCATTCCAGCGAAGAAGGCGCCGATGTGAGCGGGGAGGCCGTAGTCGAGCAGGAGCAGCCGGAAGGCGTTGCCGATGACGGCGATACCGGCGGCGGCGAAAGCGACAGGCAGCGGGGAGTTGAACACCAGCGCCCAACCGAATACCGCGACGAGGCTGGCGAGGATCCGCAACAGCCAGCGCGTCCAGGCGGACACCTCCGGCGGCTGGACGCTGCCAGGCATGATCCCGCTGACGGTGGCGACCAGCCAGACTCCGATCGTGATCGCGACGAGCACCATGACGGCATAGGAGATGCGCTGGATCCCGGCCGCCAGATCAAGCCGGGTGAGGTCCAGGCCGCCGGTCACCAGCGGGAATCCCGGGACGAGGAAGATTGAGGCACAGATGAAACCGGCGGCGACCCGGGGGCTCTGGTCGCCCATCGCGGCGTCCAAGGCCGAGGTGAATGCCGTGAACAGCCCCGAGGCCACCGTCGCCGTGGCGAGCACCGAGGCGAGATGGTTGACCTGGTGCCGTGCGAGCATGCGGCTGAACCAAAATCCCAGAGCGGAGGCCGGGAACACCGCTAGGACCTCTCTCCAGCCACCGTGCCCCAGCACGGTGACCGAGGCACAGGCCAAACCGACGAACAACGTCACCAGCCACAGCGGGTAGAGCGGTTTGGTCGATTCGATCTGGCTGAGCCTGGAATCCAGCTCGGTCGCGGTGATGCGCTCCCCCAGGGTGTTGCTCATCCGCTGCAATTCCTGGATGCGATGAGCGTTGATCCCAGAGTGTCCCGCTTCCGCGATCTGGGTACGGAAGATGCCACGCCGGGACACCGTCGCCATGATGTGGGTATAGCTGACCGAGGTATGGATGCCATCCAGGCCGAGAGCCGCCGCCGCTTTGCGCATCAGTTCCCGGACCCGCAACGAGCTGGTCCCCGCGCTGAGCATGAGCGTTCCAGCGCGCAGGACCACGTCCGAGCGGCGGATGAGATGCACCGGTTCCAGCGCGTCCTCGAACACCTGATCCCCGAGGCAGGCCGGGTCGATATGGTCGGGCAGATCGGTCATAACCCACAACGCTACCCGCCCTCGCTGGCCAGGGCCG
Source organism: Propionibacteriaceae bacterium (assembly GCA_030528545.1). Next base: position 3,721 of record JAUMYR010000024.1, on the reverse strand, counting down.
CGACCATGAAAACCAGCCGGTCAGCGCGGTCCCGGTGGCTGGCATCCTCCTACGCCCAACCGGACCTGGGCCCTGGTCCGCGGCGCTAACCCGAGCCGGGCCAAGGCGCACGATCCCGGGCAGACCCCGCCCAGGGCTTGGGGTAGGGACCTTTCCTGAGCCGGTGCCGAGGAAAGGCTGGGCGGGCTACCCTAGGTCCATGGCTGAGACCCACGAGAACCTGCTGGCCCCCGCTTCGATCACCCGCCTGCCGGAGGATCCCGCTTACGAGGAACTCGTTGAGCGGGGACGAGAGGGTTTTCTCGATATCGTGAAACGGCATCCCGATTCGTTGCTGTGCTGGGCGCTGCTGGCCGAGGGCTCTCTCAACGCCGCGACTCTCGCCGCCGACATCGCGGCCTATGCCTACGCCCGCACCGGCTACCACCGGGGCCTGGACGCGTTGCGCCGCAACGGCTGGCGCGGTTCCGGTGAGGTCCCCTGGGAACACCTGCACAATCGTGGCTTCCTGCGCGCGCTGTGGGCGCTGAGCCGGGCGGCCGAACGCCTCGGCGAGACTGATGAGGCGAAACGGTGCGCGCAATTCCTGAGGGACTCCTCCGAAGAGGGATATCGCGTGCTGACGGCGGGCGAAGCCCCGGCCGGCGAAGCTCACGGTGACGACCCTGGCCACGAACCCCAATGAGCCGCGCGGGGCAGCGCGGGTGACTACTGGGCGAGGCCGTAGAGCCGGTCTCCCGCGTCGCCCAGACCAGGCACGATATAGCCGATCTCGTTTAGCCGTTCGTCCACGGCGGCGACCACCAGGGTGCAGGGGACGTTGAGATCGGCCAGCAGCCGACGGAAGTTTTCGATGCCTTCGGGGGCGGCGAGCAGGCAGATGCAGGTGATGTGATCTGCGCCACGGTCGACCAGGAACTGCACGGTTCCGCCCAGGGAGCCACCGGTGGCCAGCATCGGGTCCAGCACATAGCACTGGCGTCCCGACAGATCCTTCGGTAGCCGCTCCGCGTAGGTGTAGGGCTCAAGGGTTTCCTCGTCACGGATCATGCCGACAAACCCAACCTCGGCGGTCGGGACGAGTCGCAGCATGCCATCCAACATCCCGAGGCCAGCCCTCAGGATCGGGACGACCATCGGCGCCGGGTGAGCCAGCTTGATCCCGCGCGTCGCAGCGACGGGGGTCTCGATCTGGCTATCGGTGATCCGCACTTCGCGCGTCGCCTCATAGGCCAGCAGCGTCACCAGCTCCTCCACCAGGCGGCGGAAGGTCGGCTGTTCGGTGTTCTTATCGCGCAGGAGCGTCAGCTTATGGGCGACGAGGGGGTGATCGACGACGATGACAGGTAGTTCCACAAGGCCACTTTGTCACATCTGAGGGCACCCCCGGGTGCCGAGGTGTGAATTGTTGCTGCCAGACTTGGCGATATCTGACACGATAGGTGTCCACGCTGAGTCAAGGGAGCAGAGATGGACGTGTTTGACGAAGACGCCGAGCCTTTCGACCTGACCGACTCCGCCGACTCGGCCCAGACCCCCGACGATGACGACGACTACGATCTGGACGACGCCACGGAGGAGGAGATCGATTTCGTCATCGAGGTGCACCGCGAGGACGGCGTCCCGACCGGGTCGGTGCTGCCGAGCGACCTCGCCAACGACCTCGACGAACTCATCACCCACCTGCAGCGGGTGCCTGGGGACGCCGGGTCTATCGGCATGGTGTCGGTGGATGGGGAGTTCTTCGTGATCTGCCGGGTCCGGGGGAGAATGGTCCAGGTGTTGCTGTCCGATGTGGCGGCCGCGACCGATTGGCCGCTGGCCCGGGATGTCGTCGACTATCTCGGCGAGGAGCAGCCAGACGAGGACGAGGACTCCGCGCCCATCGGGGACCTCGACATTTTCGCCGACATCGGGGTTCCGAGCTTCGAGGTGGAGCAGCTGGCGTCCAATTACGAAGAGGACTCCGACGAGGTCCTCGCCATGATCGCGAAGCGGCTCAGGCTGGAGGCCATCTTCGAACGCCTAGTCGAGGCCTACGACAACCAGTGACCCG
>JAUMYR010000024.1:0-1565 GCA_030528545.1 Propionibacteriaceae bacterium | reverse complement strand
CCTCCCGGATCGGACGCCTAGTGTTCGGGGCCTTCGACGAGAAGGGCGGGGCTGTGGCTTCTCTCTTCGACGTGGTGCGCGACGTCAGGCTGAACCACCGGGTCGAGGTGGTCTCCGGGGTCCTGGCCGAGGAATCGTCCGCGGTGTTGCGCGGCTTCTTCGGGCGGTAGCCGATGCTGTGGCTGACGCTGGCTGGGGCTTTCATCGTCGGGGTCTCCAAGACCTCGGTGGGTGGGCTGAACGTGCTGTCGGTGCTCATCTTCGCGCTGGCGATGCCGACCAAGGAATCGACCGGAGCAGTCTTGCTGCTCTACCTGGCCGGTGATCTCGTGGCGACCGTGCGCTACCGGGCATCGGTGAACTGGCGGATGCTGGGTGAACTGGTGCCGTGGGTGCTGCCGGGGCTGGCTCTCGGGGCATGGTTCCTGGTCGTGGTGGACGGCCAAGCGCTCCGGCGGGGCATCGGGGCGATTCTGGCGGTCTCGGTCGTGCTGCATCTGGCGCTCAATCGTCCCCGCCGTGCCCGGCCTGACGCCCCTAGGAGCCGGATCGGCCGATGGCTCGGGACCGCGGCGGCGGGTCTGGCCGCCGGTTTTACGACGATGGCCGCGAACGCCGGGGGTCCGGTGATGACGCTGTACCTGCTGGCCAAGCAGGTCGACAAACATGTCTTCGTCGGTACCGCTGCCTGGTTCTTCTTCACGATCAACCTCAGCAAACTGCCGTTCAGCATCACGGTTGGGGCGATCAACGCCGACATCGCCTGGAGCGCGGTGGTGCTGGCGCCGGTGGTGTGGCTGGGCTGTCTGGCCGGAATCTGGCTGCTGCGGATTATCCCCCAGCGGGTCTTCAATGGTCTCGCGCTGGCGTCTTCTGGGTTCGGTGCCGGTGTCTTGATGTTCGGCTGAGCGGCTTGCCGGTCAGGCCCGGGTGGGGCGAGGAACCTCCGTCACGACGGACCCGCCAGCGCGCGGCACCGATTCGGGGCGCGGGTCAGGGCAGCAGGAAGCCGTGGTGAGGTTGGGGATGCCTCACCACGGTCGGTGGTTGGCTGCCCCGCTCCGGGCGGGGCAGCCAACGTCTTACTTCGCGTCGGGGACGAGGTAGTTGCGGACCAGACGGTCGAGGTCGGCGTCGGCATCAAGGAACTGGCGCAGGGTGCGGCGGGTGGCGCCGAAGTCCTCGAACTCCTCCAGGGACATGCCGTCGACCTCGTAGGCGCGGCGGAAGTCCTCAATCTTCATGAGGGCTTCGAGGCGCTCGGCGGGGATCGGCACGTCGATGCGCGAGACCGGCTGGTAGTCGGAGGCGTTGATGAGGGCCTGCCACTTGAACGGGGGAGAGACCACCAGGTCTCCGCCAACCAGTTCGCTCCACTGCAAGACGTTACGGAAGGCGGCCGACAGGACGCGGCAGCGGTAGCCACGCTCGGTGAAGATCTGGTGGGCGCGCTTCATGGCGGCCACACCGGCCCATTCCAGATGGCCGGGATCGATGAACATCTTGTCGCGTGCGACGACGTGCTTCAGCCAGTCGTCGAGGCGTCCGCCCATGATGGTGACCAC
>JAUMYR010000231.1:2547-2969 GCA_030528545.1 Propionibacteriaceae bacterium | reverse complement strand
TCACCCCCGACGCCGCCGAGGCCCCCAGCGGGGAGCTGGCGGCCAAGATCGAGGCCGACTTCGGTTCCTTCGCCGCCTTCCAGGCCCACTTCGCGGCGGCGGCTCTCGGTCTGCAGGGCTCCGGCTGGGCCGTGCTGGCGCTGGACGCGCTGTCCGGCAAGCTGGTCATCTTCCAGCTGACCGACCAGCAGGGCAACATTCCGGTGGCCACCCAGCCGCTGCTCATGCTCGACATGTGGGAGCACGCCTTCTACCTTGACTACAAGAACGTCAAGGCTGACTACGTCAAGGCGTTCTGGCACGTCGTCAACTGGGACGACGTTGCCGCACGCCTGGCACGCGCCACCAGCGCCCAGCTGGTGTGAGCGCCGGGTAGACAAAACTGTGGGGGGGTCCGGGCATGGGCCGCCCCCCCCCACTTT
>JAUMYR010000231.1:0-2537 GCA_030528545.1 Propionibacteriaceae bacterium | reverse complement strand
GGCTATTCCCGCCCGGCGGGACTGACCACGCTAACCACCTCGACCACCGCGACGGACGGACCAACCGCGCCGTCGTCGGGCAGCAGCATGGCGAAACGGGTTCCGACCTTTTGGCCCACCAGCTCCTGGAACAGCGGCTGCGCCGAGATCGGCACCTGGGTGCGGGAGAAGTCCTTGTCTTCCCAGGTGTTACCGATCACCTTGCCGTCTGTCAACGACACCTGCTTGATCGCCAGGGTCATCACGTCGTCGTCCTTCAGCTCCTGGCCGGTGCCCGCCGACAGCAGCCGCAACGCCACCTCCTTCGGGGCGGCGGCATCCTTGTTCACCACAATCTCGGGCTCGCTGCCAAGCTCGCCCTCCCTCTTGAACGGCCAGTCAGCGGGGGCCTCCAACAGCTGACCACCCTTGGAGGCGGTCAACAGCTCACCGGGCTTCTCCGCCGCCACCAGGTCAACGATGAACACCAGGGTCTCGTTGGGCTTGATCTTGTCCCCCGCGCCGCTCTCGCCGTAGCCGAGCGAGGCCGGAATGGTCAGGGCGACCCGGTCGCCGATCTTGCGACCCGCCAGCCCTTCGGTCCAGCCCTTGATGACGCCGCGGCCCTCCTCCGAGACCAGCTCGAAGCGCAGGGGCTCGGGCCGGTCGAATGAGGTGTCGAATACCACGCCGTCCCAGGTCTTGCCGTAGTAGTCGGCCGTCAGCCAATCGCCCTTCTCCACCACCGGGCCGTCGCCCTCAATGAGGACGTCCACCGTGAGTTCCTCCGGGGCCTTGCCCGAGAAGGTCACCGCCGGGCACTGACCGCGCCCGCCCTGCACCTTAGCCGCTCCCCCGGCGATGTCCTTCTCCAGGGATGGCTTGGCGTCCTGCCCGGTCTTCAAGTCGAAAACCCCCTCCGCGGTCGAGCAGACCCGCGGATCCAGGGCGGCCGGGGCCGACGCGGAGGCAGAGGCGGAGGCGACGGCCGACGGGCTGGTCGTTTCACCTGCCTGTCCATCCGCAGAGGAACAGGCGGCAAACGCCAGGGTGCTGGCGGCCAGGACAGCTAGATAACTACGGCGCAATGGTCTCTCCATGGTCGATTTGAGGGCGCCAAGCGGACGCCAGGGGGCGGGAAGTTTTAGTTGAACGAGTCGCCGCAGGCGCACGAGCCCTTGGCGTTCGGGTTGTCGATCGTGAAGCCCTGCTTCTCGATCGTGTCGGCGAAGTCGATGGTGGCGCCGGCCAGATACGGCACGCTCATACGGTCCACGATGACCTCGACACCCGCGAAGTCCCGGATGGCGTCGCCGTCCTGCACCCGCTCGTCGAAGTAGAGCTGGTAGATCAAGCCGGAGCAGCCGCCAGGCTGCACCGCCACCCGCAGCCGCAAGTCGTCGCGGCCTTCCTGCTCGAGCAGCGAGCGCACCTTGTTGGCGGCGGCGTCGGTGAGGGTCACATCGTGCGTGGCAACAGCTTCAGTCATGTCTTCCTGCTTTCGGTTGGGCCGCCGCGATTCTACGCTTTTTGCGGGCCCAGAACGAACATTGGTTTATCAAGTTGCCCACGTGCGTGCCAGGCGGGCGGCGGCAGCGCGGGCCTGCACCGGACAAACGTCGGGCACGACCCCGTTGTTCCCCGTCTCCGCGTCGGAGGCCAGAGCCACCACGTGGGTGAGGGGAACGGCGGCGTACTCGCGGCGGACCACCTCACTCCGGCCCGCCAACACCAGGCACGGCACGGCCAGGGCCGCGGCCGCGGCCGCGAACTGGGTCACGGGGGTCGGGTCCGCGCTGCCGCCGGCCCGGTGGTCGAGGTTGGCGACCACCACCAGCACCAGGTCGGTGGTGGGCGCCACCTCGACGGGGGGCGGCGGGGCCTGCAGGGTGAGGCCAACCAGGTGGCTACCGCGCACCTGGGGGTCCACCACCGAGGAGGAGACCTGCCAGGTGGCGGGCGCCACCGAGTCCCACCCGGTTTGTACAGCCTGGGCGAGCTGCGCCGCCGCCTGCGCGTTCGCCGCGCACGCGTGCAGTCGCACCTGCATCAGATTCGGCCCGCCAACCGGGCCAGGAACAGCGCCTGGGCGCCGACGATCTTGCGCAGCGATTCGATGTCGAGGCTCTCGTCCTCCGAGTGGGCCTTGGAGTGGGGATCCTCCACACCCGTGACGAGGATCTCGGCCTGCGGGTAGGTGTCGCGGAAGGTGGAGATGAACGGGATCGACCCGCCCATGCCGATCCCGACGGGCGGCTGACCGTAGGCGCGTTCCAGGGCCCACCGTTTGGCGCTGGCGGCGGGGCCGCTGACGTCGGCGGCGAAGGCGGGGCCGAGGTCGCCGGGGGTGACGGTCACCTGGGCCCCGAACGGGGCGTGGCTGCGCAGGTGGGCGACCAGGGCGTCCATGGCGGCTGCGGTGTCCTGCCCGGGGGCCAGGCGCAGCGAGATGGCCGCCCGGCACGTCGGGGCGATGGTGTTGGAGCAGTTGGCGACGCTCGTGGCGTCCAAGCCGATGACGCTGACGGCCGGTTTGGTCCACAGGCGGGCCGCCAGGT
>JAUMYR010000230.1 GCA_030528545.1 Propionibacteriaceae bacterium | reverse complement strand
GGCCTCAGCCGCGTCCAATCCCACGATCAAGGATTTCATCATGTGTTGAATTTTACCACTAGGCGCCAGCCGCACACGCCCAGCCCACCCGCACAAAAAGACGCCGAGGGGCACGATGCGCCAAGCCGGGCGCACACAGGGGGTTGGAGTGACTGAGCGCCCCCGCCAGGCCACGGCGCCAGCCCGGGCGACCAGCCTTAGCGCATGGGTGGGGCCTCACCCAGAGCCCGGTCGAGCTCCTCGCGCCCGTGCGGGGCGAGCGCCTCCAGGTAGCCATCGACGAGCGCCGCGGACAGCGCCTGGCCCCGGCCAGAGTCGCCAAGCCCGGCCAGGGCCTCAAAGACCCGAGCGACCTCGGCGGCGATCCGCACCCGCACCTGGTCATCGGCTGGCCGCCTCGCACGGATCAGGCTGGTGGCGTACTGGGGGTCGGCCAGGCAGGCCTCACAGTAGCGCCGCGAGGCGTCGCGCAACTGTTCGCTGAGCAAACCCAGTCCGGCCTCGGCGAGCGCGGCCGCAACCTCGCGCCCGGCGAAGAAATGGTCCACGATCGCCTTGACCCGGCGCCCTCCCGGCGGGGCTCCCGTCCGCCTGGCCTCGACGAAGAGGGCCAGCCAGAACTCGACGAAGCGGTCCCCGGACTGGCCCGCCTTGCCATATCTGGCCCTTCTCAGGGCTGGGGAGAGTTCGTCCTCATTCATGGGCAGAGACTATCTCGCGTGGCAGCGGTCACAGCCACGGCTGACACTCACCCCTGACGGACACCTTGACCCACCGGCGGACGCGCGACCCCGCCGGGGCGGCGCCGTCCCGCCGCCATACCTCGCACTGGAACACCAAACCCACCCACCGGGGAGACCCAAGCCCCTCCATCAGGGAGACCACAACGCGATCACAGAGCCCCTCCTGACTCATGTAGATGTGGCGTCCGGCCACGACCTTCATCAGGGAGATCACAGCGCGGCCGCGGAGCCCAAGGCTGGCGGCCGCCGCAGCCCCACCCAGCGGGACGACCACCACCTCAGCCGCCCACCTCACTTCGAAAACCGTTTCAAACCCACCCACCGAGGAGAACACTGTCTAACTGCCGAGCCCAAGGCCGGCGACCGCCCTGGGAACGCCTGGCCCACCGTACCTCGCCGCGGCCCGTCCCCGGGACCCAGCCGACCAGCCCTACCGGGACATCCGAGACCAAGCCCGCGAACGACCCTGGCCACACCACCCCCTTGTGTTAATATCCGCGTATGAACGCAGATAAGAAGGTTTGTGGGATGGATCCGGCCTCGGACTATGTCGATCTGGCCGCCGAAGTCTTCTCGATCCTGTCCGACCCGACCAGGATCCGGATCATCCTGGCGCTGCGCCGCACCGAGGAAATGCCGGTCGGCGAACTGGCGCGGGTCGTGGGTAAGCGCCCGTCGGGGGTTTCCCAGCACCTTGCCCGCCTCCGCATGGCCCGGATGGTCACCACCCGTCAGGACGGCACGAGCGTGCTCTACCGCCTCGCCGACGAACATGCCGCCACCCTAGTCGCCGAGGCGATCAAGCAAGCCGAGCACACCGTCTCCAACGGCCAGATCCCAGCCCACCATCACACCCCGCACCCGTGACGGACACTGCCTGCCGGGCGATGCAGCCCCGGCAGGCCCGAGAACACCCCACCCGCCGCCGCAGCGGCTCTCCCCGAGGGAGGCTCCCATGATTCGCGTCCTAGGCAATCCTAGTTATGCCCGATTGTTCGGCGCGCAAGTCGTCGCCCTGCTCGGCACCGGATTGCTGACCATCGCCCTGGGCCTGCTGGCCTTCGAGATCGCTGGCGGAGACGCCGGGGTGGTGCTGGGCACGGCGCTAATGATCAAGATGGTCGCCTACGTGCTGGTCTCCCCGGTGACCGGAGCGCTCGCCTGGCGAGTGCCCCGCAAGCCGCTGCTGGTCGGCGCCGACCTGGTGCGCGCTGGAGTCGCGGTCTCGCTGCCTTTCGTGACCCAAGCCTGGCAGATCTACCTGGGGATCTTCCTCTTGCAGTCCGCCTCGGCCACCTTCACCCCGGCCTTCCAGGCGGTGATCCCCTCCGTGCTTCCCGACGAGGACGACTACACCCGGGCCCTGTCCCTGTCCCGGCTGGCCTACGACCTGGAGTCCCTGCTCAGCCCGCTGCTCGCGGCGGCGCTGCTCACCGTCACCAGCTACCACAATCTCTTCGCCGGGACGGTCGCCGGTTTCCTCGCCTCGGCGGGACTCGTTGTCGCCGTCCGGTTCCCGCAGCTGAAGACCCCACCCCCGGCACCCTTCCGCGACCGGTTGACCCAGGGCACCCGCATCTTCTGGGCGAGCCCGGAACTGCGTGGCCTGCTGGGCCTCAACCTGACCGTAGCCACATCCACCGCCATGGTGGTGATCAATACCGTCGTCCTCGTCCGCGGCGCATTGGGGATGAGCCAGTCCGACGTGGCGGTCCTGCTCGGGGCCTATGGCGCCGGGTCGATGGTCGTCGCCCTCGCCATCCCCAGCCTGCTGGAGCGGACGCGGGACCGCACGGCGATGCTGACCGGCGGGACCCTTCTGCCGCTGTTGCTGCTGGGTGTGGCGCCGACGATCGTGTGGGGCCATCATCAAACGCGCTGGCCCCTGCTACTGACCCTGTGGTTCCTCCTGGGTGCGGCGACCTCGGCGGTCCTCACCCCGTCCTCGCGGCTGCTGCGGCGCAACAGCACCGACACCAACCGCCCCGCGGTGTTCGCCGCCCAGTTCTCGCTGTCCCACGCCTGCTTCCTGCTCACCTATCCCCTCGCCGGCATCCTCGGCGCGGCGATCGGGTTGCCCGCCACCGCGCTGGTGCTGGCCCTGATCGGGAGCGCCGGGCTCCTGGTCGCCGCCGTCGCCTGGGCAGATGTCGCGGCCCGGCGTCGCACCCACCGCGCTCTCGACATCCGCTGCCCAAACCCCGCCCGCCAGCCTGGGCGTCCTTGAGCCGGGCTGAGTATGATGGCCCCCAG
>JAUMYR010000229.1 GCA_030528545.1 Propionibacteriaceae bacterium | reverse complement strand
CAGAGCACAAACTGCGGTACCGTCAGGGCGTGCATATCGTCATCATGGGATGCGGGCGCGTCGGCGCCTCACTGGCCCGGGGGCTTGAGGCCCGCGGTCACTCGGTGGCTGTGATCGACGCCAATTCTGAAGCCTTCCGCAGGCTCGGCTCAGGTTTCAAGGGCATCACCGTCAGGGGCGTCGGATTCGACCGGGAAGTGCTGGAACAGGCCGACATCCGGCGTGCGGACGCCTTCGCGGCGGTCTCCAGCGGAGACAATTCCAACATCCTGGCGGCGCGCGTGGTCCGGGAGGTCTACCACGTCACCAACGTCGTCGCCCGGATCTACGACCAGGGCCGGGCCGAGGTCTACGAGCGGCTCGGTATCCCCACGGTCGCGACGGTCAAGTGGACCGCCACCCAGGTCATGCGTCGCCTGTTGCCGGAGGGTTCAGAGCCGGTCTGGAGCGACCCGTCTGGCAACGCTCGACTGATCCAGGTCGCCGTGCATTCGGGCTGGGTCGGGCAGCGGCTCGGGGCGATATCGGAAGTCGCGCACACCCCCCTGCCGTTCATCGTCCGCTTCGGGACTGGCATGGTGCCGACCCCCGCGACGGTCTTCCAGGACGGCGATATCCTGTACGCGGCGGTCGAGACGGAGCGCACCTCAGAGATCGAGGCCCTGTTCGCCCAGCCTCCTACCCGTCACTGATCGGAGAGCCATGCGCGTCGCTATCGCAGGAGCCGGCAATGTCGGCCGCTCCATCGCCCGTGAACTCATCGCCAACGGCCACCAGGTGCTGCTGATCGACAAGGATCCGCGCGCCATGAAGACCGATACCGTGCCGGGAGCGGACTGGTTCCAGGCCGATGCCTGTGAACTCGCCTCCCTCGAGGAGGCCCAGCTGGAGTCCTGCGATGTCTGCATCGCCGCTACCGGGGACGACAAGGTCAATCTGGTTCACTCGCTGCTGGCCAAGACTGAGTTCGGGGTCCCCCGGACCGTCGGGCGCGTCAATCACCCCGGCAACGAGTGGATGTTCGATGAGGTCTGGGGGGTCGACGTCGCCGTCTCGACCCCCAGCCTCATCACCGCGCTGGTCGAAGAGGCCGTCACAGTCGGTGATCTGGTCCGGCTGATGACCTTCAAACGCAGCGCCACCAACCTGGTCGAGATGACCCTGCCAGCCGACTCCCCCTTCATCGACAGCGCGGTCGGCGACCTGGAATTACCGAGGGACGCCGTACTGACCGCGATCATCCGGGCAGGCCAGCCCAAGGCGCCCGCACCGACCGACAGGCTGAGCAGTGGCGACGAATTGCTGTTCATCGTCGGCCAGGACGTCGAGACCGAATTGAGTAACATGCTGCATCCCCGCGCCGAAGACGAGGACTTCAGCGAGGACTGAGCCTCAGCTGAGGAGCTGGTAGTCGGGGTTGTATACGACGAGTTCTTCCCCCCTCCTGGTCAGCCTGCCGGTGACCTTGATCCGCCGCCCCTCTTCGACCCCCGGAATGCTGCGGCGTCCCATCCAGATCAGGGTGACGATGCCCGTGCCGTCGTCGACCTTCGCCTCGAGCCATCCGGCACCGCTACAGCGCCCCAGCCCGATCGAGGAGATGTGGCCACAGACCACCACCCTGGCGCGGTCGGCGCAGCGGTTCAGAGGCTCGGCCCCTTCATCGTCGCTGGTACCGGGCTGTTCCGCGTCGCGTCCCTTCAGCAACCGCTTGAGGGCCGCCATGAAACCCCGGGGGTTCGCAGCGGTGGTCATCATGACCGGGCCATCCCCTGGGGCATACGCATCGGGATGAGATCCCCGGCGGCAACCGGGTGGGAATCGCGACGCACCACGGCATTGGCGAAGAACTCGAACAGTTCGAGGGTCTCCCCCTCAAGTTCTAGCTGCTGCGCCGCCCGCCCTAGCAGGACGCCGCGCAGCAACCAGCGCGGTCCTTGGACCAGCCAGGTCCGCGATACGTGCAGCAGCCGCTCGCCCTTGTCTCCGGTCAACGGCAGCACCCGGCGGATCTCGGCTCCGAAGGGACCCTGTGCCAGCGTCGCGGTGCCACCGGCCGCCTCGGCCTCGGCGACCATCTCCTCGCGCACTTCGGCCAGCATGGAGGCCGCCTTCGGCGCGGCGAATACCGCGACCTCGATGGCCGATTCCCCCTTGCTGGCGAGGACCGCCACGACATGCTGACTAGCCTCGTCCACCTGGAGCTGGAGAGCCATGTCAGGCATCGGCGTCAGGACCAGCGCCCCCAGGTCGATCCGGACCACGTCATCGGCGTCCAGATCGACTTCGCCGATGTCGAAGGGACCGGCCTCACGCCAGTCCCGGGCGTCGAGTCTGGCCCACTCGTCCCCTTCGGAGCCGTCATCCCCGAGGATCGGGTCGAGGTCATCCTCGACCCGCGGATCCACGACGGCATCTCGCTTCTTGCGACCAAAGATCACTTTCTCACTCCCGGTTGTACACCCATGGCCGCGCCACCCAGACCGGAGGCACCGCCAGTAGAACCATAGCCCCCGGCGCCGCGGGAGGTCTCATCCAACTCGTCAACACGCACAAAGTCCGCGCGGACGAAAGGCACGACGATTAGCTGAGCGACCCTATCTCCGCTGTCGATGTGGATCGGATCCCTCGGATCGAGGTTGATGAGACATACCCGGATCTCTCCCCGATAGCCGGAATCGATGATTCCCGGGGAGTTGACGATGCTCAGCCCCCGCCGCGCCGCCAGCCCGGATCGTGGGGCGACCAGCCCGACGGTGCCGGCGGGCAGGGCCAGTGCCACACCGGTCCCAACCAGGGCTCGCTCGCCGGGGGCGAGCACCAGGGTTTCCGTGGAACACAGGTCGGCTCCCGCGTCTCCGGGCAACGCATAACTCGGCTCTGAGGCCTGCTCCCCCAGTGCCACCCATTCGACCTCAACCACGGCCAGCCTCCCTCCCGCAGGCCTCGATCGCGGCGACCAATGCGCTCGGCCTGCGGGTGCTCACCAGCCAGTAGGGGTGCGGGTCGGCGGCGTCGG
>JAUMYR010000228.1 GCA_030528545.1 Propionibacteriaceae bacterium | reverse complement strand
GGGGAGGACGTGACGGCCAACGTCGCCACCATCGCCTCGGTGCCGCGGCGCCTGTCTGGCGACGACATACCCGCGCTGGTGGAGGTGCGAGGAGAGGTCTTCTTCCCCGTCGAGGATTTCGCCGGGCTGAACGCGTCCTTGGTCGAGGCGGGTAAGCCGCCGTTCGCGAACCCGCGCAACGCGGCGGCCGGATCCTTGCGTCAGAAGGATCCCCGGGTAAGCGCCTCCCGGCCCCTGGCGATGCTGGTCCACGGCATCGGGGCGAGCCAGGGTTTCGAGATCGGCTCGCAGAGTCAGGCCTATGAGCTACTCAAGTCCTGGGGCCTGCCGACCTCGGAGGCCTACCGCGTCCTCCAGAGCACCCAAGAGGTCCTGGACTACGTGTCCCACTACGGCGAACAGCGTCACAGTGTCGCTCACGAGATCGATGGCGTGGTCGTCAAGGTGGATGACCTCACCGCCCAGGCCGAGCTGGGGGTCACCTCGCGGGCCCCGCGCTGGGCCATCGCCTATAAGTACCCGCCGCAGGAGGTCCACACCAAGCTGGTCGACATTCAGGTCAACGTCGGACGCACCGGCCGGGTCACGCCCTTCGCGGTGATGGAACCGGTGCAGGTGTCTGGTTCCACCGTGTCGATGGCGACGCTACACAACCAGTTCGAGGTGGAGCGCAAGGGTTTGCTCATCGGCGACACCGTGGTGCTGCGGAAGGCGGGCGACGTGATCCCCGAGGTCGTGGCGCCGGTGGTGGCCCTGCGCACCGGGCAGGAGAGACGCTGGACGATGCCGACGCATTGCCCCTCCTGCGGCACCGCACTGGCCCCGGCGAAGGAGGGCGACAAGGATTATCGCTGCCCGAACCCCCGCTCGTGTCCGTCCCAGCTGCGGGAGCGGGTGTTTGGCCTGGCTTCCCGGGGCGGCCTCGACATCGAAGCGCTGGGCTGGGAGGCGGCGATCGCTCTGACCGATCCGGAGGCGAACCGGCCCGCCGAGGCGGCGAGCCTGTCGCAGGAGCCGGTGCTGAGCAGCGAAGCCGGGCTGTTCGACCTCAAGGCTGAGGACCTGCGAGAGGTCTTGGTATGGCGGTTCGACAAGAAGACTGAGACCTGGCGGCAGGAACTCTACTTCTGGACCAAACCGACCCCGAAGAAACCTTCGGTTCCGGCGGCCAACACCGTCAAGCTATTAGCGGAACTCGCCAAGGCCAAGACCCAGCCCCTGTGGCGGGTGCTGGTCGCCCTGTCGATCCGCCACGTGGGCCCCACGGCGGCCCGGGCGCTGGCGTCCCACTTCGGGTCGGTGGAGAAGATCCGGGAGGCCAGCGTGGCGGAGCTGAGCCAGGTCGAGGGGGTGGGCTCGGTTATCGCGGAATCGGTCAAGGCCTGGTTCGCCGAGGACTGGCATGCCGAGATCGTGGTTCGCTGGGAGGCCGCGGGCGTCCGTATGGCCGACGAGCGCGACGAGCAGGCGCCGCAGAGCCTTGCCGGGCTGACCATCGTCGTGACCGGCACCCTGGAGGGGTTCAGCCGCGACGAGGCCAAGGAAGCCATCGTGTCCAGGGGAGGCAAGGCCACCGGTTCGGTCAGCAAGAACACCTCTTATGTCGTGGTCGGCGACAACGCTGGTTCCAAAGCCGACAAGGCTGAGGCCCTGGGCATCCCGATGCTGGACGAGGCTGGGTTCGTCCGCCTGCTGGCGGGGGAGGACCCCCGGCCAGAAGCCGGTTAGGCGAGACGCCGGGCTGGCTATCTGCTGACCGGTCCGGTACCTTCCGGTTCCGGTGATGATGGCTCAGAACCCGGTCGAGCACCACGGTTCGTCGGCGACCCGGAACAGGTCGTGGGCGGCCAGCACCCCTGGCCCCTCGGCGAGGCCGAGTGCGGCGAGGGTGCGCACGTCGGCTAGGCCGAGGTAGAGGCTGCCCAGTTCAGCGATGCCGAGCCTGAGGTCGGCCGGGGCGGTGGTGTCCGAGACCTCGGCGCGGCCGTCCCGGACGCTCAGGTGGACGCGGCCGCCGGTCAGGCCGAGGGGGTCGGATACGTCCAAGACGAGCTCTCCGTCGGCCTCGAAACCGCGCGCTGCCAGGGCACCCGCAACGTCCAGGATACGCAGCCAGAAGTGATCGGCCTTGGGCTTCGGCGTGATGACCCGGGGGTCGCGCAGCGCCCAGGGCAGCGCGGAACGCGGGTCGAAGGTGTGCGAGGTCACCTTGTTGATGAGCTCGATGCCACACAGCAGGTCCCACAGCGCCACCTCGGCGTTGGGGTCGCACCGCTGAAGATCGTCGACCGTGATGCGGTCCTTAGCGATGCGGAACAGGGCGACGCCATCGGCCTGGCCATCGTCGTCCAGGTGCACTACCGCCCGCAGGGTGTGGTCATCGGCCTGCTTCTCCCAGTCGAAATCGAGCACGTCGTAGTAGGACGGACGCGAGTGCGAGCCGCGGCGGCTGCGGTGATGCTCGGCGAAGAGGCGGTTGCGCAGGCCGACCACCTCGGACGGGTCGGCGTACTCGCAGCGTCCCCGCGCCGGGACGCGGAGGGCGAACCGCTCCCCGGAGTCGATCTCGACGCCGACCCGCCGGGTCGCGCAACCGAAACCGAACCGGCCATAGATCGCCGCGTCGGTCGCGGTGAGCGTGGCCAGGGCCAGCCCCCGCTCCTGCGCCGCACGTAGATCGTGGGCCATCATGGCGCGCAGCAGACCGCGCCGCTTATGGGTCGGGCGGACGGTGACGTTGGAGATGAAGTTCGCTGGGACCACCCCGGCCCCAGCGTTGATCGTTCCATCCCAGGACGCGAAGGTCGAGACCGGGGACAGGGGCATCCCGGCATGGTCGTCCCATACCCCGCGCAGCCGATGGGCATCCTTGCGGGCCCAGTCCAGGTGGAGTTCGATCAGGCGATCATTGGTGATGGGTGGCTCGTTGAATCCGAAGGTCACGGCCTGGGCATAGGGCCTGAAGGACTCGATGGTCTGGTCGTCCAGGTTGAGCGTCCGCACATCAAACATGTCTTGAACCTATTGG
>JAUMYR010000227.1:2699-3053 GCA_030528545.1 Propionibacteriaceae bacterium | reverse complement strand
ATCGACGGCCCCGAGCGCATCCAGCAGGTAGTGCGGGTTGAACCCGGCCGCCGTGATCGACTGCTCACTGCCGACGACATCCACCTGCGCCTCGATGGCCTCGGAGGCGTGCGCCTGATCCCCCGTCGCGGCCTCCAGCGCGATGTGATCCGACTCGATCATCATCCGCAGCGGGGTGTTACGCTCCGCCACCAGCGACACGCGCTTGACCGCGGCCAGCAGCTCCGCCGTCGGCACCCTCACCGTCACGGTCCCCACCACATCCATCAGGTGGCGGACCTTCGGGAAGGCCTGGTTCAGCAGCCGCGTGGTGGCCTCGCGACGACCCTTCGCACCCTCACCGATGAAACCGAC
>JAUMYR010000227.1:820-2689 GCA_030528545.1 Propionibacteriaceae bacterium | reverse complement strand
ACGAGCCCCTCGCCCTCCGACTCGGTGGTGGACAGCGACACGGTGACGCTCTTGCCGGAGGTCAGCGACTTCGCGGTGTCGGCCAGCACCTTCCCCGGCACCAGCACCGCGCCCTCGATGTCCGGCGACGACGGCGCCCAGGTCAGCTCCTTCAGCGCCATCCGGTAACGGTCGGTGGCCAGCAGTGACAGCTGGTCGCCGTTGATCTCCACCCGCACCCCGGTGAAGACGTTGAGCAGCTCGTCGCGTCCCGCCGCGATGACCACCTGGCTGACGGCCTTCTCGAAGACGCTGGCGTCCACCTCACCGGTCTGCTTCGGCATCTCGGGCAGGTTCGGGTACTCCTCGACGGGGAGGGTCTGCAGGTTGAACCGCGCCGAACCGCAGGTGAGCTCCACCTGGCTGTGGTCGGCGACCATGTCCACCGGCTTGTTCGGCAGCTGCCGGGCGATCTCGTTCAGCAGTCGCCCCGAGACCAGCACCGTGCCCTCGTCGGTGACCTGGGAGGGCATCGTCACCTGAGCGGAGGTGGTGGAGTCGAAGCTCGACAGGGTCACCTCGTCACCCTCGGCGGTGATGAGGAGCCCCGCAAGGATCGGTGCTGTGGGCCGGTTCGGGAGGCTGCGGGCCACCCAGGCAACAGCGTCGGCAAGAGCGTCCCGCTCCACTCGGATCTTCACGTCGTCCCCTTAATGTTCCCTCGAGTTCCTACCAGTCACCACGGCGTGGTCGCAGCCAATATACCGTTCCCGGCCTCACTCGGTCGCGATGGAGTCCAGGACGTTCATCCGCGCGGCCCTCCTGGCGGGCAGGATCGCAGCCAGCACCCCGACGAAACCGGAGACCACCACGTAGATCACCAGCTCGCTCCACGGCACGTCCAGCACCTCCAGATCAGGGATGACACGCACCAGCGCGGTACCGAAACCGAGCCCGAGGATCACGCCGAGCACAGCCCCCAGCAGCGCCACCGCGACGGCCTCCAGCCGCACCATCAGCCGCAGCTGGGGCCGGGTCAGCCCGACTGCGCGCAGCAGCCCGATCTCCCGGGTCCGCTCCAGCACCGACAGCCCCAACGTGTTGACGATGCCGAGCACCGAGATCACGATGGCCAGGGTGAGCAGGCCGTAGATGATGCCCAGCAGGGTGTTGAACCGCTCCAGCCGGTCCTTGGTGAACTCCTCGTTGTCCACCACCGACACCAACGGATGGTCCGCGGTCGCGTCCCGCAGCTGCTGCTTCACAGCTCCCGGGTCGGTGCCCTCGGCCACATCGACCTTCACCACGCTGAACGACTGGGCGTCGCCGATCCGGGGAAAGGTCTGCTGGTTGGTGACCAGCTCCGCGATCCCACTCGGCGCGTCCTGGCCGTCGATGATGCCCGTGACCAGCAGCTCGACGGGGTTGCCGTCGACTCCGGGCACGGTGAACTTCTTGCCCATCGGCAGGTCGAGTTTCTGGGACAGCTCGTGATCGATCATCACCGATCCGGGGGTCTCCAGCAGCTCACCGGCCAGGATCCTCGTCGCGCTTCCCGCCGTCAGCCCCGCCGGGCTGGTCCCGGTGATCCCGTACGGGTCGCCCTCACCGATGGGGATCGCCGACTGCGAGTAGGTCCACACCGCCTGCACCCCGTCGATCTGCTCCAGCCGCCCCACGTCCACGCTGAACGGCTGGTAGTTGACCGGGGTCATGAGGAAGTCGCCGCGCTGGTCCTCGGCCAGGGTGGCGCGCATCGTCGCGGTGGCGGTAGCCGCGAGGATCGCGATGGTGCTGACCAGGGTGAGCCCGATCATGAGGGTGGCGGCGGTCGCGGCGGTGCGGCGGGGCTGCCGGTCCGCATTGAGGTTGGCCATGCGACCGACCTCG
>JAUMYR010000227.1:0-798 GCA_030528545.1 Propionibacteriaceae bacterium | reverse complement strand
TGCCCGCGGCCCGCAGGATCGGGGTACCCAGCACAGCGGCCGAGAGCACCGCCCCCACGAGCACCACCACGGCCCCGCAGGACACCCACCACAGTCGCTCCGGGACCGGGAAGAGCGCCCCGCTGAGGACGGCGGCGCCGCCGAGCTGGACCATCCCCAGCCCGATCCAGGCGGGCAGCCCGATCCCCTCGGGGGCGGTGACGGCGGCCTGGGTCATCGCCTCGATGGGGCGGGTGCGGGAGGCCCGGATGGCCGGCAGCAGGGCCGCGACGACCGTCACGACCAGCGCCGTGCCGTAGCAGACGAGCACCATCTGCCAGGTGACCTGGGGTTGGGTGGTTCCCAGATCGATGCCGAAGGCGTTCATCAGGGCGAGGATCAGCCATGCCAACCCGTAGCCCGCGGCGATGCCGAGGCTGGCCCCGATCAGCGCGATGACGACGGCCTCCAGCAGCACCGCGGAGCGCACCTGGGAGCGTTTGGCCCCGAGCGCCCGGTACAGCGCCAGCTCCTTGCTGCGCTGCGAGACCAGGATGGAGAAGGTGTTGAGGATGAGCAGGGAGGCCACCAGCAGCGCGATGCCTGCGAAGATCAGCAGGAAGGTGTTGACGAAACCGAGCCCCACCTCCAGCTCGGCGCGGATGTCCTCGGCCAGGCTGGGGCCGTCCTTCGCCTCGAAGCCGTGGGGCAGCAACGGTTGGATGTCCTTGGCCAGCTGCACCCGGTCCACACCCGGCTCGCTCTGCACCCACACCCCGGTGTAGCCGTCGGCCCCGTTCAGGGCGATCTCCTGCATCA
>JAUMYR010000226.1 GCA_030528545.1 Propionibacteriaceae bacterium | reverse complement strand
ACCAGCTCTTGGGGACGCGCGCCCACGCGCAAGTGCAGGCAATGGACGAAGCGGCTCCGTTGACCGACGAAGACCTAGCTGCCTTGGACACGTTGGTCTCGGAGTGATTCGATCAGAGCCGCGGCCTCCTGAGCTACGCCCGAAGGACGGGGAGGTACTCCCGCAGCCGTTCGGTCGCCCAGATCCGAAACTGAGTGGCGACCCTGCTCCTCACCCGGTAGCCAATCGAGATGATGGCCCCAAGGTTGTAGAACGGGATCTCTCGGGTGACCTGATGGGAGCCCTCGGTGCGGACCTGTCGGAATCTCCGACAGGTTGCGGCCTCGCCGAGTTCTCCCTCGTCGTAAATGTTACGGAGGTGCTCGACGACGTTGGTGCGGGAGGTCTGGAACAGTTCGGCGATCTGTTGCTGGCTGAGCCAGACGGTCTCCGCTTCCAGGCGTACCTCAAGCGCGGGGGCGCCGTCGTCGCGCCGGTAGAAGACCACCTCACCGGCTGGTCCCGCAGTCACGACGGCCTTCCCCCGGCCTGGCCGACCCGCACCTAGCCCCACTCGCCGCGCGAACCGGGGCCGGGCTGATCGTGACGCACAGCCTGGCGGCTCCCCGCACCCACCTGCGGCGTCCCTACTACCAGGACGTGGTCGCTGAGGTGCGGACTTTCCTGGCCGATCGCGTCGCCTCCGCCCGGGACGCAGGAGTCGCCGCCGGGCAACTCATCCTTGACCCGGGACCCGACCTCAACAAGAACACCCTGCACACCCTGGAACTGTTGCGCCGTTTCCAGGAGTTCACCACCCTGGGCTATCCGGTGCTGGCCGCCCTCTCCAACAAGGACTTCATCGGCGAGACGCTGGACCGTCCGAAGCACTCCCGGCTCGCCGGGTCGCTCGCCGCCGCGGTCTGGTGCATCGAACGCGATGCGCGGATCGTGCGCGTCCACGACGTGCCCCGGCACGTAGAAGCCGTCCGGATGACCGAAGCCCTGCTGGGCCTGCGGGAGCCCGCCTACCTCAGACACAACCTGGACTAACGGTTCCAAAGCATGCACCACCTGCCGCCCGCCGGACGGAGAATCCGGCGACCCCTAGCTCGGACGAGCCGTCTTGACTAAGCCTGCCAGCTAGCGCCGGGCTTGGGCTTTTAGATGAGCGTCCGGGACGCACCTCCCACACCCTGACCGGTTATCCACAGGACCTTCGGCGTGATCCGCTGGGTTGGCAAGATGAAGCATCGGCACGAAGGAGAACTGATGCGGCACCGCCTCTGGATAGCACTCACAGCACTAGCCCTCATGGGATGCCAGACCGGCGGCACCCCAACCCCCACCATGACCGCCCCGCCAGCTACGGCAAGCCCCACCCCCACCCCCAGTCCCAGCCCAACAGTCGAGTTCACCGGCGACCGACTCGCCGCCTACCAACACGTCCGAGCATCCCTAGACGCACTCGATACCTGGATGCAGGACCCGAAAGACGACATCAACGGCGTGATCCATTACTTAGCCGACGAAGCCCAAATCATGACCGTCGAAATCCTCTACCGAATACTGGACGATAAGAAACATCTTCGCGGCATCCCTGCCTACCGCGCATGGAAAGTCTCCGATGTAACCGAAGCCGCCGACGGAACACAACAGACCGTCGTTTCCTTCTGCATGGACATGACAGGAGTAACGCTCATCTATGCCGACGGTACAGAAAAGAACCTCCATGGAACTTCACGCGAGAACTACAGCCTGCGCAAAACAAAAACAGGAAGATGGAAAGTGTTCGAACTAGCCAACGAGGTAACCTCGTGCTGAACCGCCGAAGCCCCCTCATCCTGGCGGTCACTGCATTCTGCGGACTAATGCTCCCACCCCCACCCGCACAGGCCCAAGACCCGGTAACGTGTTATTCCAGTAGGAGGGAGGGGGTTGGAGAGTGCCAGGTGCGTTCAAGGTCCGAAACCCGCAAAACATCAGCGGGCTCGGCTTCCTCCGGCGCCCAAGTCTGCACAGACAGCGAGACCGGCAATATAATCCCTTGCTCTAACAACGGTGCCTGGTGGAATCAGCAGCGCCAGTGCTACATCTCGGTCGCCAAACCCCAACCCGACCGCTCCGAATCTGTCTGGGACGGCAATAACCACGGTGTCATTGTGTTCTGCGCTAAAATGCACCTCGGAACCATGAGGAACTACTACCTCTGGATGGAAAACGCCGAACCGGCGCCCGACCCCAGAGTCCTCGCCGAGGAAGCCATCGCTCAGATGAACCTTTCTGCGATCCGGATCGGAACCTACCCCACATCTAGCTCTATCTCCCCCGACTCCATGGGACTCGTCGGATACCCCGTATGGATGTGGGCCAAAGAACCCGACGAACACACCTGGGGGCCCATCACCGGCAGCGCGTCCGCAGGCGGCCACACCGTCACCGCTACCGCCCACGTCTCCCACGTCGCCTGGGACATGGGAGACGGCAAGACTGTCCGCTGCCACCGGCCCGGCCACAAAGCGCCCAAACCCCCACCCGGCCCCGACCGGGACTCCCCCACCTGCGGCCACCGCTACAGCACCCAGGGGCACCACACCGTCACCGCCACCTCCCACTGGATCATCACCTGGAATGGCGCCGGACAGCACGGCACCATCCCGCTCGAACTCACCACCTCCACCGTCCTCACGATCGGAGAACTCCAAGTCGTCAACGTCTACCCACGCCGCAGTCCCCGCTAACCCCGCACCGGCCTACGGTTCAGCACCAACCTCCGTGCTCGGAAGCAGACCTCATCAGGCGACGCGGTGATGCCCTGGGCTACGCTGCCGCCGTCCCCAGGACAGGGGCTGCGGCACTGCTGTTCGGCTGCATCGCCATCCGGGGCCTCGGACGCGGGAACCGTCGGGGCATCCGCGCCGGAGCACTCCTGCCTACCGGCCCGGCCTGCTCACCGCAGGCCCCACCCAACGTAGCCACGGCCCCCTGCGTTACGGCCTCGGCTGAGCCGGACCCACCCCGAAGCCCGGTCTCAGAGCTCGTCGTCGTCCCGGTTGAACCGGTCGATGCTGACCACCCCAGGAAC
>JAUMYR010000225.1 GCA_030528545.1 Propionibacteriaceae bacterium | reverse complement strand
GTCGTCCCTAGCCAGGAAAAGAACAAGGCGGCGACCAGGAGCATGCCGTTGTAGGCCCGGCCCGGCGAACGCCACACCCGCCACCCGAACCAAACCAGTAATGAACCAGCGATCAGGAGCATGACCATGCCGACCCTCCCAGCTTGAAGACGCCCAGTAGCTGCCGGACTGCGATCCTAACGGTTCACGAACCCGAAGACGCCCTTGCCGCTCACACAGGACTTGCCCACCCGGCTGGCGCACAACGGTCCCGCGCGGCGACCCGCACCGAGCCTAGCCACACGTCGCAGAAGTGGGTTCGGTTCCCGGATGCGGTACGGCCGTCTGGGGCTGGCTGCCTACCGGTGTCGGCTAGCCTGAGCCCTGTGACGAGCACCCACCCGGCGGACAGCCACGACCTCATCCGCGTCCGCGGCGCACGCGAGAACAACCTCAAGGACGTGTCGGTCGACCTTCCCAAGCGCAGGCTGACGGTGTTCACGGGGGTGTCGGGGTCGGGCAAAAGCTCACTGGTGTTCGACACCATCGCCGCGGAGTCCCAGCGCATGATCAACGAGACCTACTCGGCTTTCGTCCAGGGATTCATGCCGAGCCTCGGGCGTCCCGACGTGGACTACCTCGACGGCCTGACCACCGCGATCATCGTGAACCAGGAGCGGATGGGCGCCAATGCCCGCTCGACCGTCGGGACCGTGACCGACGCCTACGCGATGCTGCGCGTGCTGTTCAGCAGGCTCGGGCAGCCACACATCGGGTCACCGCAGGCCTTCTCCTTCAACATCGCCTCGGTCTCGGGTGCGGGCGCGGTGACGCTGGAGCGTGGCGGCAAACAGGTCAAACAGAGACGCGAGTTCTCCATCACCGGTGGCATGTGCCCCCGCTGTGAGGGCATGGGCCAGATCAGCGACCTCGACCTCGCCCAGCTGTTCGACGACACCAAATCGCTGGCCGGGGGCGCCCTGACGATTCCGGGATACAACCTGGGAGGCTGGAACTACCGGATGTATGCCGAATCAGGGCTCCTCGACCCGGACAAACCGATCCGGGAGTACACGGCGGCCGAACGCGACGCCTTCCTGCACCGGGAGCCGGTCAAGATGAAGATCGCGGGCATCAACATGACCTACGAGGGGCTGATCCCGCGCATCCAGAAGTCCATGCTCGGCAAGGACGTGGACGCGATGCAACCCCACATCCGGGCCTTCGTGGAGCGTGCGGTGACCTTCACCACCTGTCCCGAGTGCTCGGGGACGCGGCTGAACGAGGGGGCGCGTTCGTCCCGGATCGCGGGCATCAACATCGCCGAGGCCTCGGCCATGCAGGTCAGCGACCTCGCCGAATGGGTGCGGACGCTGGCCGCGCCCAGCGCGAAACCCCTCATCACAGGCCTACAGGAACTCCTAGACGGGTTCGTCGGCATCGGGCTGGGGTATCTCTCGCTGGCCCGGTCCTCGGGTTCGCTGTCTGGCGGCGAGGCCCAGCGGGTGAAGATGGTGCGCCACCTCGGGTCCTCCCTCACCGACGTCACCTATGTATTCGACGAGCCAACCATCGGCTTGCACCCCCACGACATCCAGCGGATGAACGCACTGCTGCTGCGCCTGCGCGACAAGGGCAACACCGTGCTGGTGGTCGAACACAAGCCAGAGACCATCGCGATCGCCGACCACGTCGTGGACCTGGGTCCTCATGCGGGCTCTTCGGGAGGTGAGGTCTGCTACGAGGGCAGCGTCGAGGGGCTGCGGGCCTCCGGGACGCTGACCGGGCGCCACCTGGACGACCGGGCGCGGCTGAAATCCCGGGTGCGCACCCCCACCGGGAGGCTGGAGATCCGGGGCGCCAGCCGCAACAACCTGCGCGACGTGGACGTGGACATCCCGCTCGGGGTCCTGGTGGTGGTGACCGGGGTCGCGGGGTCGGGCAAGAGTTCCCTGCTGCACGGGTGCCTGCCCGCCGAAGCCGGGGTCGTCTCGGTGGATCAGGGGGCGATCAAGGGTTCCCGGCGCAGCAACCCGGCCACCTACACCGGCCTGTTGGAGCCGATCCGCAAGGCCTTCGCGAAGGCCAACGGAGTCAAGCCCGCGCTGTTCAGCCCGAACTCCGAGGGAGCCTGCCCCACCTGCAACGGGGCCGGGGTGGTGTTCACAGAACTGGGCTTCATGGAGACCTTCTCCAGCGTGTGCGAGGAGTGCGAGGGGTTGAGGTTCCAGGCCAGCGTCCTGGAGCACACCCTCGGCGGCCGCAACATCGCGCAGGTGCTGGCCATGAGCGTGGACGAAGCGTCCGCGTTCTTCGGCGAGGGGGAGGCCAAGGTCGCGGCCGCGCACGCGATCCTGGACCGGCTGGCTGGCGTCGGGCTGGGCTACATCAGCCTCGGGCAGCCGTTGAATACCTTGTCGGGTGGGGAACGCCAGCGCCTCAAGCTCGCCGTCCACATGGCGGACAAGGGCGGGATCTATCTGCTGGACGAGCCGACGACCGGGCTTCACCTCGCCGATGTCGAGCACCTGCTGGGACTGCTGGACCGGCTCGTCGACGCGGGCAAGTCCGTCATCGTGATCGAACACCACCAGGCCGTCATGGCCCACGCCGACTGGATCGTCGACCTCGGCCCCGGCGCCGGTCACGACGGCGGGAGGGTCGTCTTCGAGGGCACCCCGGCCGCGTTGATCGCGTCCGGGAACACCCTGACCGGCCGGCACCTCGCGGCCTACGTCGCCAGCACCTGAGCGGGAGGACAGCCCGGCCGTTTCGCGGCGCTCAGAATGTCTGTGAGGTTCCGGCCAGCCGATCCGGGCGCCGGGAATCCGGTGCGGGATGGGGGTCCAGGACGCCCAAGGGTTTCCAGCGTGCTTGGCTTCGGGCCACGGCGGCAAGCCAGGAGCCAGCCATGCCGACCGGGGCCACCCAGGCGGCACAATAGATCAGCCCCGGGAAGATCCCGATCAGCACGAACAACCCCATCCACTCTCCGATCAGGATCGTCAGAATCGCGGTGATGAGCTGAATCACCACCAGCCGGAACGCCATCTTCTTCAGCGTGTGCACGATCGTCCAGGCGAGGCAGTGGGCCCAGATCAAGCG
>JAUMYR010000224.1 GCA_030528545.1 Propionibacteriaceae bacterium | reverse complement strand
ACCCGGACCTCGGGATGCCGTGCCCGCGACAGGGCCACGAGCAGATCCCCGCTGGGGTGGGTCCGGGCGTAGAGCAGGTAGTCGTCGCCCCAATCCAGCCAGCGCAGGCCGCCCTCGCGGAGCGCCGCCTCGCGGTGGCGCAGGGCGAGCCACTCCCGGAAGGTGCCGAGCAGCGCGGGCTCGGCATCGGCCAGGCCCGCCCAGTCGATGGTCGTGCGGGAATGCTCACCGCTGAGGCCCTGGTGGCCCAGCTCGTCCCCGCTGAAGACCGTCGGCACCCCTGGCAGCGTCACCAGCGCCGCCAGCCCGACCCGCAGCGCGTCGTCGCTTCCGCTGACCGAACGGAAGCGCGCGGTGTCGTGGGAGTCCAGCTGATTCTGGGACGCCAGCCGCGCCACCCAGGGCAGTTCGGCGTTGTAGCCGTGCAGGGTCTGTTTCACCTGGCGCCCGCTCAGGTGCGGGACCGCCATCGGCAGCCCCAGCCAGTTGATGTCGTTGCCAGGGTCGGACAGCCAGGCCCACAGCGGACGGGTAAACCCCTGATAGTTCATGGTGCCGTGCCAGCCCTCGCCCTGCAGGTCCCGGCTGGCGTCGTGGCCGTGCTCGGCGACCAGCCAGGTGTCGCGTCCGGTCCGTTCGCTCACCCGGGCCATGGTGGCCCGCAGGTCGCGTGCGACCTGGTGGGCGAGGTCGACCTCGCCGAGCCGCCCGGTCATATTGGCCACGTCGATCCGCCACCCATCGACCAGGTAGGGCTCCGAGAGCCAACGGGCCGCCACCGAGGCGTCCCCGGCGTAGAGGCGCTCGCGCAGGGCCTGGCTGGCGTGGTTCACCTTGGGCAGGGAGCGGATACCGAGCCAGCCGACCCACTGGTCGGGATGGCCGGTGAAATAGAAATACTCGGCCTCCGCGCAGGACGCGTCGGCCCGCGCCGCCTCGAACCAGGTGTGGGTCTGCCCGGTGTGGTTCGTGGTCAGGTCGCACACCACCCGGATACCGCGCTGGTGGGCGCCCCGCACGAGAGCAAGCAGCGCCTCGTCCCCGCCGAGCAGGGGGTCGACGATGTCGAAGCGGGAGGCGTCGTAACGGTGCACCGAACGGGCAGGAAAGACCGGAGTGAGGTAGATCACGTTCGCGCCGAGGGAGGCGATGTAGTCCAGATGCTCAAGGACTCCCCACAGATCACCGCCGAAATATTCGGCGAAGGACTTCTCCGCCCGGTCCGGGGTGGTGCCCCACGGCGTCGGTATCGCCCAGTCCGGCACCTCGTAGCTGCGCCCGGAGAACGCGAACCGGTCGGGAAAGATCTGATAGACGACGGCGTCGGTGACCCAGCTAGGTGGCCCATCGTGGCAGGAGAGCGTGAAGTCGGTCGAGTCGGACACGTCGTGGTCGACGATCCCTGCGGCGGTCAGCCAGGTGTAGCGGGTCGGCCCGGGCGGGCCCGCCAGGCAGAACCGATAGCGGTTCAGCAGATTCTCGGCGACGATGGTCGTCGTCCACCAGGTGCCGTGGCCGGCGGGGGCGGGGGTGAGGACCCGGTTGAAGGTCTCTCCGTCGATCACCTGGCGGACGGCGACCTGGGTTACCGGGAAGGTGTCGGGCACCCAGACCCGCAGCCCAACCTCCTCCCCAAGGCGGGGACGCTGAACGGTCACGAAGCTGGGCCCACTGTCGTGATGGGGCTGGGCCCAGCCGGGAAACCCGGCGAGCTCAGCCCCAAGGAGGCTGTCCGGCATCCGGCTCAGCCCTTCACGGCACCAGCGGTAACGCCACCGACGATGTACTTCTGCAGGTACTGGAACAGCGCCACGACCGGCACCACGGTGAGCACCGCTCCCGCGGCGAAGATCCCCATGTTGTTGGAGCGGTCGCCCTCGATAAGGCCGAACATGCCCGCGGCCAGGGTCTTGGAGTTCGTGTCGGTGAGGAAGACACCGGCGAGGATGAACTCGTTGATGACCCCGACGAAGCTCAGCAGCACCGTGGTGGCCAGGATCGGACGCACCAGCGGCAGGATCATGATGTGGAAGACCTGCCAGTGAGTGCATCCGTCCACGATCGCCGCCTCGTCGATCTCGCGGGGCACGGTGTCGAAGAAGCCCTTGATGAGCCACACGTTTCCGAGAGCCCCGCCCAGCATCACCACGATGTAGCCCAGCATGGTGTTGAGGCCGATCGCCGGGATCACTTTGCCGATCTCGGAGAACATCGTGAAGATCGCCACCACGGACAGGAACTGCGGGAACATCATGATGAGCAGCAGCGACAGCAGGCCCATCCGGCGTCCCTGGAACCGGAACCGGGAGAAGGCATAGGCTGCCAGGGTCGAGAAGAACACCTGGCCGATGGCCACCACCGAGCAGATGATGAGCGTGTTCAGATACCAGCGGGTGAACGGTCCCTTCTCCCCAGACAGCAGCTTGGAGAAGTTCTCAAGGCTGAACTGGGTCGGAATCAGCGAGGTCGAACTCAGGGTGCCGACCGGATTGAACGCAGCCGACACCATGTACAGCAGCGGGAAAGCCGCGAAGAGGAGCGCGATAACGCCGACGCCGTGCCGCCAGCCGACGGTCTTGGCCCAATGCCCGAACCCGCGAGGGCGGTGCTCCGGGATGCCACCAACCATTCTTGTTGCCATGTCCCTACCCCTTTAGTTGACGTCTTCGAGTGCGTTGGTGAACCGGAACTGGATCGTCGCGATCACCGCGGTGATGATGAACAGCAGCACGCTCATGGCCGAGGCGAGACCGAAGTCAGCGCCGGAACCGCCGAAGGCCTGCCGATACACCATCGAGATCAGGATGTCGGTCCCGCCCACGTAGTACTCCCCGGGCGGGAACGGGCCGCCGCCGGTGAGCAGCTGGATCGCGTTGAAGTTGTTGAAGTTGTAGGCGAAGGACGCCACCAGCAGCGGGGACACCGCGACCAGAAGCAGCGGGGTGGTGATCTTCATCATCTGCTGCCACGGGGAGGCGCCGTCAACGGAGGCCGACTCCTTCAGCTCGCTCGGGATCGCCTGCAGCGCGCCGGTGCAGACCACGAACATGTAGGGGAAGCCCATCCACAGGTTGGTCAGCAGCACCGCGGCCTTGGC
>JAUMYR010000223.1 GCA_030528545.1 Propionibacteriaceae bacterium | reverse complement strand
CCACGCTGGCCCAGAGTCAGGCCTCCCGGCAACCAGCAACCAAAGAAACCAATAGGAACGAAAACCAGGCCGATTCACATAGTGCTGGGTTCCGAGTTCGAGAACTCAGCACTCTCAGCCGCCGCCGTTACCGTTGCTGCTGTGGTGTGCGCGTGGGCGTCAGTGGTTCAACGCCGAGACCGTAGACGCTATGAACAACAGTTACGCCGACTCACGGCTTCAGAGGCCGCTCATCAGGCACGCATGTCGTTTGCCAGTGAACTGCACGACCTAGTCAGCCAGGGGCTCGGGCTCATAACCTTGCGGGCGAGCGCTGCGTCGTCTGCTTGATCTGCTCCGTGAGGGAGAGGCAAAAGCTGAGACCCTCGCAGCGAACGACCTTGAAAATGTGCTAGAGCAAGGACGCTCCGCCGGACTGATCGTCGACTCGAACGTGACCACAACCATCCATCGGCACGCCGTTGCCTGTACTCTCGCACTAGTGGTTCGCGAGGCTTTATCGAATGTTGCCCGCCATGCCGGTGTCACTCGCGTTCACGTCACCGTCGACCGCTTTGGCGATCAAGTTCGCGCCACCATCAGCGACGAAGGGCCTGCGGACGGTTGGGTGCCAGCGCCGGGGACTGGGACAGGTTTAAGTATCATGCGAGAGCGCTGCCGACAGGTCGGTGGCTCGCTGAAAACTCATGCTGCTCCAAGCGGATTCACTGTGATGGCGGTCTTCCCCGACGCGGGAGCCTCATGACTCGCCCTATCAGAGTGGTCATCGCAGATGACATAGGCCTGCTTCGGCAATCTCTGTCAGCTATTCTGTCCGCTCAACCCGATGTGGAGGTTGTTGGCGAAGCTGCCAACGGGGCCGAAGCGGTGGAGATTGTGCTACGGCAGCAGCCCGATGTCGTGCTCATGGACATCCAGATGCCTGGCGATTTCGACGGCATAGACGCCACCCGAACGATCTGCGGTCACCCAGATCTCGCGCACACGCGGGTAGCGATCCTTACCATGTTCGACGGAGACCAACACGTCTTCAACGCCCTACAGGCAGGTGCATCTGGCTATCTGCTTAAAGACACTTCTCCCGACGGGGTTGTGGATGCTGTGCGGACGCTCCACGCTGGCCGGGCGCTACTCTCACCCCAGGTGCTACATACCATCGCAGTACACGCAGTGGCGCCGCAACGTCCTATCAACACGGTGATCGGTTTGACGCCGCGGCTTACGGAGGTGCTCCGGCTAGTGGCTGCAGGGCTGTCTAACGAAGAGATTGAGCGCAAGCTCGTGATCACTCACTCGACGATGAAGTCTCACATGGCGGCACTTCTTTCACGCCTCGGTGCCCGCGACCGAGCCCAGTTAGTGATCGCTGCGTACGAACTAGGACTGACTAGGCCGGGTACTCGCTGAGGTCTGTTGCCAAGCTCATCATATGTTTCAGCTCAAGTCGCGACTGTCATGCTAAGGCAACGCTGGGAAATTACCGAGAATCGTTAGGCATCCGTACTTTGGCACGGGCTTGCACTATGTGACGCGAAACATACGCGATATCGGCTCGGCCGTCCCTGGAACCCTGTCAAGTACTTCAACTGCTTTGGTAGGCATCGGTGTCGGCTGCCTGCTGCTGTCCCAGCACCTCTACAACAGCTTCAGAACAGTGAAACGAAACCCCGGCAGGGCCGGGATTCCTTGCACCCATGGTGACGCTCTAATGGAGCGGGCGACGGGAATCGAACCCGCGTATCAAGCTTGGGAAGCTAGCGCTCTACCATTGAGCTACGCCCGCAGTGGGCCCTAGCTTAGCCCCATTGGCGGCAGAGGTGAAATCTGGGGCTGAGTAGTGGTCGCCGCCCCACCTCTGGGCCGAGGATCCGCCGCCCAGCGGTGGGTAGAGGCGGTGCGTCGGTGCCCCGCTAAGGGGCCGAGGCAAGGACCTCAGGCTACCTCCGCCAGTGCCAGAGCCGTTCCCGGTGCAGTGCGGCGATCGCCCGCAGGTCGATGCCCGCGGGGCAGGTCTCGACGCATTCGCCGAAGCTGGAACACGGCCCGAAGTGCTCGTCCAGCACCTTGGTCATCTCGCGGGCGCGGCGCCTGCGCTCAACCCGGCCCTGGGGGATGAGCGCTAGGTGGGCGAGTTTGGCCCCCGCGAACAGGTTGGCCGCACCGTTCGGACACGCCGCGACGCAGGCCCCGCAGCCGATGCAGGCGGCGAAGTCCAGTGCCTCCTCGGCCTCGTCGTGGCCGCTGGGCAGGGCGTCGGCGTCCGGGGCGGTCCCGGCGTTGACCGCGACGCTTCCCACCCCCATCAGCTCGGTGAGCGCGGAACGATCCACCACGAGGTCCTTGACGACGGGGAAGGCGGCCGACCGGAACGGCTCGATCGTGATCTGGGACCCCGTGAGCGAGCGCACGTGCTGGCGGCAGCTCGGGGTGTTCGCCACCGGGCCGTGCGGGGAACCGTCGACCGTGACCCCGCAGGCGCCGCAGATGCCCTCGCGGCAGTCCGACTCGTAGGCGATCGGTTCGCGCCCCTCGGCGACGAGACGGTCGTTCACCGCGTCCAGCAGATCCAGCAGCGACAGGTGCTCGCTGGCGTCCACCTCATAGGTCTCGAACCGGCCCGGGTCCTTCGGCCCGGACTGCCGCCACACCCTCAACTCGATCTTCATCGGTAATCCCTCGTCGCCAGCTTCACCCGGGTGAACTCAAGCGGCTCCCGGTAGCGGACGAAGCCGCCCGACCCGGCCTGCCAGGCCGAGGTGAACCGCCACTTCTCGTCGTCGCGCTTCGCCTCTCCGGCCTCGGTCTGTGACTCCGCGCGGAAATGCGCCCCACACGATTCGGTGCGGTCCAGCGCGTCCACGCACATCAGCTCGGCCAATTCCATGAAATCGGCGACCCGGCCTGCGGCCTCCAGCTCCTGATTCAGCTGATCGGCCCCACCCAGGACGCGAACCTCCTGCCAGTACCGCTCCCGCAGGGCGCGGATCTCGGCGATCGCGGTGCGCAACCCATGGTCGGTGCGCTCAACCCCGCACCCGGCCTGCAGGATCAGGCCAAGCTGCCGGGCGAAAGCGGACGGCCGGACGCTCCCGCCCGCGTCGAGCAGCCTTTGGGTACGCACACCCACCCGGAGCCGGGCCTCGGCGGCGGCCTCGGAATCGGTCTCCAGCA
>JAUMYR010000222.1 GCA_030528545.1 Propionibacteriaceae bacterium | reverse complement strand
CCCGAGTCGATCAGCGCCGAGATATCAGCGATCGCCTTGTGTGTGGCTCGGCGCAACGCCTTGGAGCCGTTGCCGAAGTCTGATCCCGGATCGCTGGCCACGTCAGCGGCAACGCGGTAGGCGCGTTGCAGGAACTTTAGCGATGAGGCGGGCGACAGGTCGGCCCAGTCGATATCGTCCTCCGGCGGACCGGCGAAGATCATCGTGAGACGCACCGCGTCCACCCCGAACTCGTCGATCTGCTTACCCAGATCAACACCGTTTCCGAGAGACTTGCTCATCGCTTTGCCCTGGTTGATGACCTGGCCCTGATTCAGCAGCCGCTGCATCGGTTCATCGAAGTCAACTAGACCCATGTCGCGCAGCACCTTGCTGAAGAATCGCATGTACAGCAGGTGCAGGATGGCATGCTCCACACCACCCACATACTGGGCGACGGGCATCCATCTCCTAACGGCTTCGGGGTCGAATGGGCCCTTCTCATAGCCCGGAGAGCAATACCGGAGGAAATACCACGACGAATCGACGAAGGTGTCCATGGTGTCGGTATCGCGCTTTGCCGGGCCACCACAGGCAGGGCAGGAGGTATTGACCCAATCCGACGCTGAGGCCAGCGGGGAGACCCCCTTCGGAGCGAGCGCGGAACCGCGCAAATCGGGCAGTTCCACCGGAAGCTGATCGTCGGGGACGAGAACCTCACCGCATTCGTCGCAGTGCACCACGGGAATCGGGCAGCCCCAGAACCTCTGGCGGCTCAGCAACCAGTCACGCAGGCGATATTGAACGGTGCCGACCCCGGAGCCCTGTTGCGTCAGGACCTCGATTGCTTTGGCCACGCCCTCGGCCTTGTTGACGAGTCCCGTCCACGGTCCAGAATTGATATATGCCCCGTCTCCCGTGGTTGCCTTACCGCTCACCGCGGGATCGTCTTCACCGGTGTCGATGACGGCGCGGACTGGCAGGCCGAATGCGATCGCGAACTCCAAGTCACGTTCGTCATGAGCCGGAACGGCCATGATCGCTCCCGTACCGTAGTCTGCGAGCACATAGTCGGCGGCCCAGACCGGAATCCGCTCACCATTGACCGGGTTGATGGCGTGACGTCCGAGCCAGACACCGGTCTTGACATGTTCGGTCGACTGCCGTTCGATCTCAGTCTGACGCTTAACCTGTTCCAGGTAAATCTCGAAGTCGGCACGCTGCTCGGGAGAGCACAACTCGTCGGCCAGCGGCGCATCCGGTGCGATCACCATGAAAGTGGCACCGAAGAGCGTGTCCGGTCGCGTGGTGAACACCCGGATGGGTTCCTCGCGGCCCTCAATCGTGAAGTCGACATGCGCACCCTCAGAACGGCCGATCCAGTTGCGCTGCATGGCCAGGACCCGGTCCGGCCAGCCCCCAGCCAGCTGGTCCATATCGTTCAGCAGCTGTTCGGCATAGTCGGTGATCTTGAAATACCACTGCGTGAGCTGCCGCTTAGTCACCAGCGACTTGCATCGTTCGCATTTGCCGTCGACGACCTGCTCGTTGGCCAGCACGGTCTGATCGTTGGGACACCAGTTGACATAGGAGTCCTTGCGGTAGGCCAGTCCCCGCTCGTAGAAACGCGCGAACAGCCATTGTGTCCAACGGTAGTAGTCAGCATCGGAAGTGTGGAGACGCCGCGACCAGTCCAGGCTGAGACCATAACGCTTGAAGGAGCGGGCCTGGGTCTCGATGTTGGCATATGTCCATTCAGCAGGGTGAGTGTTGGCCCGGATAGCGGCATTCTCCGCAGGCAGCCCGAAGGAGTCCCAGCCGATCGGATGCAAGACGTCATAGCCATTCATCCGCCAGTATCGGGACAGCACGTCTCCCATGGCGTAGGCCTCGGCGTGTCCCATGTGAAGGTCGCCCGAGGGGTAGGGGAACATGTCGAGCACGTAGCGGCGTTCCTTGGTGCCGTCGTCGGCAGCGGCAAAGGTCTGGTCAGCGGCCCAGAACGCCTGCCACTTCTCTTGCGCCGCCGCGGCATCATAGCTTGCTCGTTCGGTTGTCTGGCTCACAGTTCTACTCCTCACGCTTCCGACGGATAACGATATCTCACCTGCTCGCCCGCCCTTAGGGAGCGCTTGCCTTCGTTGCATTGGATCGCGCTTTGCCGCAAAGTTGCCAACATGCCGACCGATACCGGGACCGTTGCTCGCCCCCAGGCACTCGGCTCGAAGCTGAACTGGCTCCGCGCCGGTGTCCTCGGTGCCAACGATGGCATCGTTTCGGTTGCTGGCATTGTCATGGGCGTGGCTGGGGCCACCAGCGACACCTTCGCGATTCTCGTCGCTGGGCTGGCTGGGCTCGTCGCCGGGGCGCTGTCCATGGCAGGCGGGGAGTATGTGTCGGTCTCGACACAGCGTGATACGGAGGTCGCGGCACTCAACCGGCAACGCGAAGCGCTAGACACCGAGCCGGAACGCGAACTCAGAGCCCTCGCGCACGCCTACTACAGTAAGGGCATTTCGGAGGAACTGTCGCTACAGGTCGCCACCGAACTGAGTGCCAAGGACGCGCTCGCGGCCCACGCTGAGGCAGAACTAGGCATCGATTCCAACGAACCGGTTAGCCCCTGGCTGGCCGCACTCGCCTCGGCTATCGCTTTCACGTTAGGAGCGGGGATACCGCTGCTGACCATGGTGCTCACCTCGGGTGTCTTCAGTACCGTCGCCGCGGTACTTATCGCGCTCGCTCTCACGGGCTATGTCAGTGCCCGGCTAGGCGAGGCGCCGGTATTGCGTCCTATCCTACGCAATCTGGCCGTGGGCTCACTGTCCATGGGCATGGCCCACTATGTCGGGATCCTCGTCGGCACCGGTATCGGCTGAGTTCCCGCCGAAGCCCCCATCCCCGACAAGACCTGGGCACACCAGCGGTGGGACTTGTCCTCGCGCTGAGCGTCCACACGCTCATCAGCCGCGCCTGTGTACTGGGTGGGCGGCCACGCCCGGCGGATGGCGACACCCCACCCTCGGCTGGGACGCCACTGTGCGGTTGGCCGCCCTAGGGCTATGCCAGGTAGGCCTCCAGTTCCTCAGCGGTCGGCGGGTTCGCACCCTTGCGCGTGCAGACGATCGCCGAAGCCCCGATTCCTCGCTGCAGCGCCTCTGCGATCTGGCTACGGTCGTTCGCATAACGTGACAGGAAACCGGCCATGAAAGTGT
>JAUMYR010000221.1 GCA_030528545.1 Propionibacteriaceae bacterium | reverse complement strand
GCCTGGTCATGCTGGTCGGCGGGGCACTGCTGGAGCAGAGCTGGCTGCAGCAGCTCGGGCTGACCATCGTCTTCTTCGGCGCGCTGGTCTACCTGTTCATCCGGCGCAGGCTGCACCCCGAGAAGGACACCGCCCCTAAGGATCAGGCGTGAGCGTGGCGGACGGCCGTGGCAGGCGAACCGGACCGGCTCGGCTACCATGACCGGCGTGAGTGAGTACCCCGGCTCATCGGTGGGCCTTCCCGAGACCGGCGCCGGATCGCTGGCGTCCTGGGGGTCCCGGATCGGGGCCCTGATCCTCGACTGGGGGGCATGCATGGTGCTGGCCATCGGGATGTTCGGCACCCGGGTGCTCACCGGCCAGGGCTGGCCCGCATTCATGATCCTCGCGGTGTTCTTCGTGGAGTCCACGCTGCTCACCATCACCATGGGCGGGAGCTTTGGCCAGCTCATCGCCAGGATCGGCATCATCAGGCTGGATGGGCGAGCGCTGTCCTGGTGGCAAGCACTGCTGCGGTGCGGACTCAAGTGCCTCGTCCTGCCCGCGGTCGTCATCGGCGCCGAGCGCCGCTCCATCACCGACATCATCCTCGGCACCGCCGTGGTAAATCGCCGCTGAGCCGCCTCGGGGCGAGGCTTCCGGGAAGGGCCGGACCCAGGTGCGGCCCGCCGCCGGGAAGCGCCGGGACTGGTCGCTATGGGCCCTCCGGTGTGCCGTCAGGGCCTTTCCCGAGGTGGACGACCTGACACCCGCCAATAGCCTCGACCAGCTGAGTGCTGTGAGACGCCATGAGTACCGATGCGCCGCCGGTGCGTAATGCCTTGATGACGGAGGCGATCCAGAGCACCCCGGAGGCATCGAGTCGCTTCTCGGGCTCGTCCAAGATGACCAGTTCGGCTGGGCGCACCACCGCGGTAGCCACCGAGAGCCGCTGCCATTGCCCAGAGCTCAGCGTTCGTGGGGAGCGCGAAGCCAGGGCCTCCATGCCCCACTCGGACAGGAGCCGGGCCACGAGGTCCCCCGGCCTGGGCACCCGGTGCGCGCGAGCGATCAGTTCCAGGTTCTGGGCTAGGGTCAAGGCCGGGAAGAAGTCCATGTCGTCCAGGACGACGGCCACGGCACGGCGAAACCAGGTTTGGGTCTCGTCAACCTCGCGCTCCTTGACATAGACCGTGCCCGCTGTGGGCTCGACCAGTCCAGCCGCCGCCTTGAGCAGCGTCGTCTTGCCCGAACCGTTCTCGCCGGTGACGACCGTGACGCTAGCCGGAGGAACGGCGAGGGTGAAATGTTCGATGACGGGCGAGGCGCCGAAGGCCACCGAAACCTCGGAGAACCGGCAAACGTCATCCGGTGTATCCATGCCCATCCTCCATTCTCTTCATCTGGCTAGCAGGCCGTAAGCGACATAGCCAAGACAGGCCACAACCCCGATGGTCCCAAAGGTGAGCGACACCGCTCCGAGAAGGGCCACGTCCCACCCGCGGAAGACGGTCATCAGAGCACCGGCTGGCACGACGCCCAACTCGGTCATGACCAGCCCGCGGGCAAAATCTGGGGGTTGTGTGCGCGCCAGCCTACAGGCCGCGGCGAGGCCCAGCCACAGGCACAGCGCGAGATCGAGAGCCAGCGTGGGGCTGCCCAAAGCCATCGCCGCGGTAACTGCCGCTATGGACCACACCCAGGTAACCAGGCAAGCCAGAACCGAGAACAGCAGGCGAATGGAAAGGGAGCTGAACGGCAGATGACGTTCCAGCCCCGCGGAGATGGTCACTCGCCGGAGCCCACCCAACAGCGGCGTTGAGGCCAGCATCGCCAGCGGCACCAGGAAGAACGGGGAGGCGATGAGGCCGGTAGCAGCGCTGGCGATGAGAAGGCCGAAGGCCGTGTTAGCGACGATGAATGCGCGGTATTCGCACCGTATGGATCGCCAGGTCTCACAAAGGGCCGTCCCGAACCAGCCCAATCTAGTGATCTGTGGACCATGCGGGACCGTCGCGGTAGGCACCCGGCTGTAGACGAGATCCAGCAAGGAGGAGAAGTCTAGAGACAGCCCAACCCCCGACATCGCGGCCCTATGTGAGTTGGCGATCTGCAACGAACGGATAGGCATGGCGTCCAGCCTCGCTCCGCCGTATCGCGCGAGGAACAACACCGCCAACGATCCCACCAGTAGCGCCGCGATCTCCAGGAACAGCCCGCCGGCACCCGCGGGAGGAAATAGCAGGGACGCGGCAGCAGTGGCCGCCACGGTCAAGACCAGGGCGTACAAAACCGGGTCCCGCGATGACAGCGAGCCACGATACTGCCTTCGCTCACTCGCCAGCGCGCCGAGAACGCCCGCCTGGGCATAGAGCAGGCCGATGAGCGTCGAACCCCCGAGCGTGACGCTCACGATGAGTCCCAGCAGAGCGCCGACACCCCCGGCCAGGGCCAAGAACCTCCTCCGCGCGCTGGACAGCAGCACGCTACGCGACAGCGGCTGACGATACAGCAAGGAGACACCGGCCGCATTCGCCGACAGCGGACCGAGGAGGACCCCGAACGCGAACCAGCCCCCGGCCACCACCGGGATGAGGGCCAGGTGAACCCACGGCCAAAGAAGCGGACACCGGTTCCACAAGCAGAGTTGCCAGGGAAGATAGCCGACAACGAGAGGTAGCCCGAGGGCCATTCCCATGACCAGAGCGAAACCCCTGAAGTACCAGTCGGATGGCCGTGGCCGCTCAGCTCCTTGACGCTGGCAGGCCCGAAGATATGCCAGCGTGTTCCGCGTTGTCGGATGATGGGTCTGGCGCTGAGCTAGGGGCGGCTTCTCAGGCCCTGCACCGCCCAGATACCGGCCCTTCATCCCGGCCGCTGGCGGATGGGCGGGGCGGAAACCGTCCTCATTCGAGGGCCGCCGATAACTCCAGCCACCGCTCCTCCCACCCGGAGACCTGAGCCTCCAGCGCGCGAAGCTCATCGGTGTGACGTTGCAAGCCTTCGTAGTCGCTCTGGTCATGTTCGGCGAGGCGCCGGTGGATGGCCTCAATGGCGCCGGATGCCTTCTCTAGCCGCCGTTCCAGGGCTCCGATCTCCTTCTGGACGGCCCGGCGCTCAGCCCCAGACAATTCCGAGGCCTCAGCCTCGGGTCTGGGCCGGGACGCCCCGGGATGGTTCGCCGCGCCGCTCACCTGCTGGCGCCGCAGTTCCAGGTACTCGTCCACGCCGCCCG
>JAUMYR010000220.1 GCA_030528545.1 Propionibacteriaceae bacterium | reverse complement strand
CCCTGAGAACGCAGGAGCGTGGGTTCTTCGTGGGTGTTGGGCAGGCGATGTCGGCAAGGGAGGTTCCGCGTCCGAGAGGGTCTGGGCTCGCGGCCAACCCCACATGATGTTCTCCCACGGTGCACCCTGCCGCCGTGGGGGCCCGGGCGAGGGTGAGGGTCACTGGATTTGTCCGATCAAGTGCGTTTCGCAGCAGCAAGAGCCCCTACACCCCAACTATCCCTAGAAGGTCGGGTGAGGAAGTGTGTCCCGCGGCCAAGAGCCCCGGAACGAAAGCGGCAAGGGCGACGAGCTAGCTAGATGTCCTGACCCGGGACGTTGGTCAATCGTGAGAAGGGCAGCTGGTTGCCGAAAGCCGTGTGCGGGCGGTGATGGTTGTAGTAGTGGAGCCAGCCGTTCAGCTCGCCGCGTCGTTCGGCTTCGGAGGTGCAGCAGCGGGCGTAGGCCCAGCCGTCGGCCAGGGTGTGGTGGAAGCGTTCGATCTTGCCGTTGGTCTGCAGACGGTAGGGGCGGGTGTGCTTATGCGTGATGCCGAGTTCGGTGCAGGTGTCTCGCCACAGGTGTGAGCGGTAGGCGCCGCCGTTGTCCGACAGCACCCGCTCGACGGTGACCCCGCAAGCGTTGAACCACTCGACGGCCCTCATCAGGACGGCGGTCGCGGTGTGGGCGGTTTCGTCGTCGTGGATCTCTGCGTAGGCGACGCGGGAGTGGTCGTCGATGACGGTGTGGACGTAGGCCTTGCCCATCAACGGGTCGTAGTGCTTGTTCTTCGGCTTACCGGGGGTGGCTGCGCGGTTCTTCTCGCTTTGCTGGCGGCCGACGTAGCGCCAGCAACCGTCGTCGGGGATGTTGGCGAGCTTCTTCACGTCGACGTGGATCATCAAGCCAGCGTGGTCGTGCTCGTAGCGTCGGACGGGTTCACCGGTGGCGCGGTCGACGTGCGAGAGACGGTTCAGGTGCGCGTCGACCAAGATGCGGTGGACCGTCGACGGGGCAATCCTCAAGCGGCAGGCCAACGGCACGGGTCCTTCCCGGAGGCGTAGACGGAGTTGGATGCAACGCTTCACCGTCGCGATATCAGTCTTGCTCGGCGAGTGGTGCGGTCAGGACGAGCGGTCCTGCATGGACTGGCCGACGCGGTAGCGGTCGACCCAGCGCTTCACGGTGGGCCAGGAGACCTGGAATCGGGCAGCTACCTCGCTGATAGGCCACCCATCATCAACGACGAGACGGGCGACACGGAGTCGATAGCGAGGCGTGAGGGCAGCGTCCCTGTGGCTCATTCGGAACTTTCCGTATCAGAGGACGAGGGCCAGCCATGGCGGCTGGCCCCTCGGGGGTTGGGGGTGAGGTCAATCGGTCAGGCTAGCTGCGGCACGAATGGCGTCGGCGAGCTCTTGTGGGCGACTCCACATGGGCCAGTGGCCGGTCGGCAGATCGACCACGTCCATCTGGGTGAGCTGGGCCACGGCGCTGAACATGGGGTGTCCTTGCGCGGCCAGTTCGAGGACCTGGGCACTGGGCAAGGAGCAACAGATCAGGGTAGTGGCCACGTCATGGCGTGCAGCATTGGTCAGCTCGACGAACGCGCGAGCGACCCCGGCGGGTTCGGGCACGGCCTTGGAGCGGAATCGGGCGAGGTGCTGGTCGTTGAGACCTTCAAGGCTCGCTTGATGGCCCAGCGTGTCGAAGTCAGGTAGCGGCACCTCGGGGACCGCTGCCGACAGGTCAGGTGCGAACGCGCCGTCGTTGGCCATCGGGCCGGAGTCAACCCAGATCACGCGGCGGATCAGCTCCGGGTGCCTGTCCAGGACGAGGCTCACAGGCCCGTTGGCGCCGCTGTGCCCTACCAGAACGGCATCGCCACCCAGCTGATCCAGCACGTCGGCAATGGCCTCGGCCTGATCGTCGAGTGTCCGCGCCGCGCGCTGGGGGTCCCGCGGGTCGAGGCCAGGCAAGGTCAGGGCCGTGGCCATGACACCTGCGGAGATCAACTTCTCGATCACCT
The DNA here is from genome assembly GCA_030528545.1 of Propionibacteriaceae bacterium. Next base: position 1,228 of record JAUMYR010000220.1, on the reverse strand, counting down.
CGTCCCAGGCCCAGGCGCCAAGCCAGTAGCCGGGGATAAGGACGATGTGCGGCTGCCGCGCCGAAAGCGATGTCGATGCCATGCAGAGAGTCTTGCTGGGAGCACGGACAGCTGGGTGTCACTATTTATGGCATGAATGTCACCGGGGTCGGGCGATGAGGCGATCGGAGCGGCTCCACGCGCTGACCGAGTCACTGCGCCGGAGCGGAAATCGTGGACGGACCGCCGAGCAGTTGGCGACCGAGTTCGAGGTGTCGGTCCGCACGATCAAGAGAGACCTGGCCGCCCTTGAGGCGTCCGGGTTGCCGCTCTGGTCGCGGCCTGGTCCCGGAGGCGGTTACGGGCTGCTCAGCCGCGGAGCACTGCCGCCGGTAACCCTCACTGACGCTCAAGCCCTGTCGCTCCTTGCCGCCGTCGCGGCAGCCCCGGATGCGCCCTACTCCGATCTTGCCGCCGCCGCGGTCCGCAAGATCATGGATGTCCTTGATCCAAACATGCGAGCACGGGTCGATCAGCTCGCTTCACGCGTGTGGGTGAACCCAGCAGTCAACGTCTCGAGAGTCATTCGTTCTGCTTGTGAGCAGGCCATGACTGAGCAGCGCGTACTGCGCATCGACTATGTCGCCGCCGATAGCGCTGCCACCCGGCGCGATATCGAACCGATTCTGTTCGCCAACACCAACGGCACCTGGTACCTCATTGGATGGTGTCGCCTGCGCGATGCCGTGCGCTGGTTCTCGGTCAGCAGGATCCGACGGGCGAGCGTCACCCGCGTACCGTGCACGGGTCATACGGTAGCTGAGATCGGCACACCCCCACCCACTGCTACGAGCGTGGGAATCAACTGCGGCTGACCACCCGATCAACGCGTCCGGTCAGTACAGCCAGAAAGGCGCCCCGCGGCCAACGGGACCTGGGATCGTGCTGGATACCGGCTGATGGGTTCGACAGTGCCCGTCGCCCGGCGGTTCCTCGCCAGTTCCGTGGTCTATATCTGGTGGCGGTGATTCGCGCCGGGCACAACCCGACACCTATCCGGAGGTTTCGGGTGGGCTAGGCACGGAGGCATCCAGTCTGGAAGCTCACGCACCGCTCGTGCTCTCTTCAGCCCGGCCAGGCTTCGCCGCCCCGCTAGGCCCTTGGATGGGCCTGCCGGTAGGCGACCCGTAACCTTTCCCCGGTGACGTGGGTGTAGATCTGGGTCGTGGCCACGGAGGAATGCCCCAGC
>JAUMYR010000023.1:26230-29961 GCA_030528545.1 Propionibacteriaceae bacterium | reverse complement strand
TGCCAGCCAGCGCGGTGGTCAACCTCGCCCCCTACACCGCACTGGTCTACACCCGGGCGTCCTGAGTTAGCGGACGCGATACGGCTAGGCCCCGGCCCTGGGGCCTAGCCCGGTCTCCTTAGCCCACGCCCTCCCGGTGGTGATTGGATCCCGGACCGTGCCGCGGGCGGCGGGCGGTCTGGGACGCGAGCCCCGGGACGTTCCGATCGTCCTCGCTAGCTCCGCGACCCGGTCTCTCAGTGAGCGGCGAGCAACTCCGCCAGCGTCATCGAATCCCGCTGGGCGAGGGACGACAGCTGGGTCCGGCAGCTGAAGCCATCGGCGAGGACGATCGCCTCCGGATGGGCCTCAATCGCCGGGCCCAGGTCGTGTTCGAAGACCTTGACGCTGACCTCGTGGTGGCCGATCTCGACGCCGAAATTACCCGCCAGGCCGCAGCACCCGCCGACCGTGACGACCTCGGCCCCCGTGGCGGCCAACAGCTTCGCGTCGGCCGCCCAGCCGATCACCGAGGAGTGGTGGCAGTGCGGCTGCGCCACGATGGTGTGCCCCGACAGGTCCGGGGCGAGGAAATCGGGATCCCCGAGGAGGAACTCGGCCAGGGTCAGCACCTTCCCCTTGAGCGCGGCGACCCGCTCGTCGTCGGGCAGTAGCTCCTGGGCATCGGAGCGCCACACCGCCGTGCAGCTCGGCTCCAGGCCGACGATCGGGATATTCGAGTCCGCATAGGACGCCAGCACTCCGGCCGCCCGCCGCAGCTGCCGCCTGGCTCCGTCCAGCTGGCCGGTGGTGATCCAGGTCAGCCCGCAGCAGGCGGTCTCGTCCAGCAGCTTCGGGGAATACCCCAGCCGCTCCAGCACCACCCACATCGCGGCCAGCCCGGTGCCCTCGAAACAGTCGGAGAAGGAATCCACCCAGATCAGCACCTCGCCCTTGCCGCCACCCCCGCCCGGGCGCATCGTGGAGCGTGCGGTGCGGTTGGAGAATCGTGGCACCGTCCGCCGCCGGTCGACCCCGGCTCCCCACTTGAGGGCCCTCCTCAGGCCCGGGGCCGAGGTGAGCAGGTTCACCACCGACCCCAGCCCCGGCACCCGGGTGATCAGCCTGCCCCAGCGCGGCAGCCAGCCCAAGGCGTAGTGGGAGCGGGGACGCAGGCGTCCCCGATAGGTCTCGAACAGCACCCGCGACTTGTAGGCGGCCATGTCGATCCCGGTCGGGCAGTCGCGGGCGCAGCCCTTGCAGGACAGGCACAGCTCGAGGGCTTCGTGCACCTCGGGGCTGCGCCAGCCCTGTGTGATGAGCGAACCGTTGACCATCTCCTGCAACACCCTGGCTCTGCCCCGGGTGGAATCCTTCTCTTCCCTGGTCGCCCGGAAGCTCGGGCACATCACGCCCCCGGAGGCGGCGTTGTTGGCCAGGCACTTGCCCACCCCCGAGCACTGGTGCACGGCCTTGACGAACTCGGGGTCGCTGGTGCGCAGCGGCGAGGACGAGACCGCGACCATCCTGAGGTCGGCCTCGACCGGGCGGGGGTCGACCAGGACGCCCGGGTTGAGCAGGTTGCGCGGGTCGAATAGGTGCTTCACCTGGCCGAACAGGCTCAGCGCCGCGGGGGAGTACATCGCGGGCAGCAGGGCCGAGCGGGCACGCCCGTCGCCGTGCTCTCCCGACATCGACCCGCCGAAGGAGGCCACCAACTCGGCGGCCTCGGTGACGAAGCGGCGGTATCCCTCGGCGCCTCCGGCAGAATCGAGCGGGAAGTCGATCCGGCAGTGCACGCATCCCTCCCCGAAATGCCCATAGGGCAGGCCGTGGAGGCCGTGGGCGTCGAGCAGCGCGTCGAAGGCCCTCAGGTAGTCCCCGAGCCGGGCTGGCGGAACGGCGGCGTCCTCCCAGCCGCCGTAGGCTGGGTTCGGCAGGGAAACCCCGGCTAGTCCCGCTCCGTCCTCGCGGATCTTCCACAGCGCCTTGGCTAGAGCCGGGTCTTCGACCACCCAGCCCTCCAGGGCCGAGGCGGCCTCCAGCAATTCGTGGGCGCGGTGGCTGACCTCGGCGGGGTCGTCGCCGACCAGTTCGATGAACATCCATCCCTCGCCGCGCGGCAATTCTGGCACGGGGCGTCCGGCCCGCCGGACGACGTCGACGATCCGGGAATCCAGTCCCTCGCAGGCCGTGGGGGAGAAGCCCAAGAGGTGGGTGATGTCGTCGGCGGCTTCGGGCATGCTGGGATATCCCAGCGCCACCATGGCCGCGACCGGAGCGTCTGCGACCAGGCGGACGGTGGCGCTGGTGATGATGCCTAGCGTCCCCTCGGTTCCGGCGAAGAAACGAGGCAGGTTGAATCCCCGTTCCGGGAGCAGGTGTTCCATGGAATAGCCCGAGACCTGGCGGCTGAAGGTGCCGAACTCGGTGCGGATGGTGCCCAGGTTGGCGCCGACCAGTGCCCGCAATTCGTCAAACTGGGTGCTGGCGTCCAGCTTCAGGCGTTCGCCGGTGCCGGTGATGATGTCGAGGCAGACCACGTTGTCGGCGCTGCGACCGTAACCGAGAGCGCGGGGACCACAGGCGTTGTTGCCGATCATGCCGCCGATAGTGCACCGTGACGAGGTGGACGGGTCGGGGCCGAACCGCAGGCCATGGGGAGCCGCTGCGGTTTGTAACCTCGCCTGCACTACCCCCGGTTCGACGGTCGCGGTCCGTTGCTGAGGATCGATCGCGAGGATGCGGTTGAGGTGGCGGGCGCAGTCGATCACCAGGCCCGGGCCCACCGCGTTCCCGGCACATGAGGTGCCTGCCCCGCGGGAGGTGATCGGGATGCCGAGCTTGAGGGCCGCGTCCACCACCGCGCCGAGCTCGGCGACGTCGCGGGGGCGGGCGACCACCTGCGGGACCACGCGGTATAGGGAGGCGTCGGTGGAGTACAGCGCGCGGGTCAGCGTGGAATCGTCCAGGCAGGAGACGTCTTCGAGGCTTCGGGCGAGGTCAGTCAGCGCGGACACGGGCTCAGTCTGCCAGCTCAGCTTTCCGTTCGGGCGCGCTGTCCACGCCCGGTCGCGTCGATGACGGCTGCCATGACCCGGCCAAACGCGGCGAAGTCGGCCTCATCGGCGGCGTCCACCAGGGCGGTGCGCACGGCCGCGACGTGACCGCGCGCGGCCTGCTCGATTAGCGCCAGCCCCTCCTCGGTCACTGCCGCCACGACGCCGCGCCCGTCGGCCGTGCAGGCGGTCCTGGTTACCAAGCCGGAGCGTTCCATCCGGGTCACCGTATGGGTGAGGCGGGAGCGGGACAGGTGCGCGAAGGCAGCCAGCTCGCTCATCCTGAGCCGCCCGCCGGGGGCCTCGGAGAGGCCGACCAGCACCTCGTACTCGGCTAGGCTGAGCCCGTAGGGGCGTAACCCAGCCTCAAGGAAAGAGGATAGCTGGAAGGTGGCTTGAAGGTAGTCACGCCAGATCCGTTGCTGTTCGGTGGTGAGCCAGGGCGATTCGGTCATGACGTCAGCATAATACTGATTGAGGGTTCAATTAGGGCTCGTAGCGTGCGCCTGGAGCGACACCGGCTTCGCAATGCGTCCTCGGTAGCCATCACCCCGGTGCTGACCCGGTAAGATGCCGCGAGACCTGAAAGAGAGCAGCGCATGAACCTTCGTGAAGAACTCCTCGCCAAGAGCGCGCCGAGTGTGGGGCAGATGCTGCGTGACCGCGTCGCGAAGACACCCGAGGAGCCAGCTT
>JAUMYR010000023.1:6310-26130 GCA_030528545.1 Propionibacteriaceae bacterium | reverse complement strand
AGTGTGGGGCAGATGCTGCGTGACCGCGTCGCGAAGACACCCGAGGAGCCAGCTTTCCTGGCTCCCGACCGGGCCCCGGGTGAGAACGCCTGGGAGCGGATCACCTGGGCGCAGACCCGCAACATCGTGGACGAGATCGCCGCCGGGCTGCTCGCCCGAGGCCTCCAGCCCGAGCAGCGGGTCGCGATCGCGAGTTCCACCCGGATCGAATGGGTCATGATCGACCTGGCCATCGCCTGTGCGGGCGGGGCGACCACGACGGTCTACCCCAACACGCACGCCGACGATGTGGAGTACATCGTCAGCCACTCCGGCTCTGTGGTCTTCGTTGCTGAGACCCCAGAGCAACTCGACAAGATCACCGGGCGCGGCGACCTCGACACCCAGGTGCACACCGTGGTGCTGCTGGAGGGTTCCTCGGACGACCCGCGGGTGCTCAGCTACGCGGGCCTGCGCGAACTGGGACGCGATCACCTCGCCTCCCACCCTAAGGCGGTGGACGAAGCGATCGCGGGCACCAGTCACGACTCGCTGTCGACCCTCATCTACACCTCGGGAACCACGGGCCGACCGAAAGGCGTCGAACTGTCCCACCTGTGCTGGACCTATATGGGCGTCGCGATGGACCACCTGAAGATCATCGAGGGCGCCCACGTCCAGTATCTGTGGCTCCCGCTGTCCCATGTCTTCGGCAAGTGCCTGCTCGCCGTGCAGCTGGAGATCGGTTTCTGCTCGGCCGTGGACGGGCGCATCGACCGGATTGTCGCCGGGCTCGGCGAGGTCCGGCCCACCTTCATGTGCGGGGCTCCGCGGATCTTCGAGAAGGTCCGCAACGCCGTCATGACCGGCAACACCGGGGTGAAGGCGAAGATCGCCCGCTGGGCGTTCAGCGTCGGACGCGAATCCCGGGAATACCGGCTGGCGGGCCGCCCGATGCCGAGGTCTTTGGCGATCAAATACCGGCTGGCGGAGAAACTGGTGTTCAGCAAGCTCAAACAAAAGATGGGTGGACGCATCCAATTCTTCATCTCCGGCTCGGCCAAACTGTCGCGGCGGGTGCAGGAATGGTTCTATTCGGCCGGTCTGCTCATCGTCGAGGGCTATGGCATGACCGAGACCAGCGCGATCGCCTTCGTCAACGTGCCCCAGCAGCCGCGCTTCGGCACGGTCGGCAAGGTAACCCCCGGCGTTAACGTGCGGATCGCCGATGACGGGGAGATCCTGCTGGAGGGGCCGACGATCACCCGGGGGTACCACAACGAGCCGGAACTGAGCGCCGAGGCGATCGTCGACGGGTGGCTGCACACCGGCGACATCGGTTTCCTCGACAAGGAGGGCAACCTCACCATCACCGACCGGAAGAAGGATCTGCAGAAGACTTCAGGCGGCAAGTATGTCGCGCCGCAGAAGGTCGAGACCGCGATCACCGCGAACATCCCCTACGTCAGCCAGGCGGTCGCGATCGCCGATGGGCGCAAATACGTCTCGGCGCTGATCACCATGGACCGGGACCTGCTGCTCAAATGGGGCGCAAAGCGTGGGCTCGGCGACGACTACGAGGCGCTGACCAGGCATCCCGATCTGCACGCTTCCATCGCCCGGCGCATGGAGAAGGTCAACGAACACCTGGAGCGGTGGGAGACCGTCAAACGGTTCGCGATCCTTCCCCAGGAGTTCAGCGTCGAATCGGGCGGGGTCACGGCCAACATGAAGATCCGGCGTTCCTTCGTGGTCGAGCAGTACGCCGATATCGTCGAATCGCTCTACGACGACGAGGGCGTCATCGAGTGAGATATATCCACCGGGCGCCGCTGAGATGGTCTGACCTGGACGCCCAGGGCCACGTCAACAACTCCCTGTTCGTCGACTACCTCCAGGAGGCCCGCACCGGTTTCCTGCTATCTGGGCCGGTCCCAGAGCTGCTCGACACGGGAGTAGTCGTGGTGAGCCACCGCGTGGAATATCTCGCCGCGATGGAGTACTCCAGCGAACCGGCCGAGATCAGTCTCGGTGTCTGCCAGCTCGGTGGGGCGCGCTTCGAACTGGACTACCAGATATGCCACCAGGGCGCCCCAAAGGCGCGGGCACGGACGCTGCTGTGCCCCTTCGACTTCGAGGCTCAGACCCCGCGGCGGCTGACCGAAACGGAGCGGGCCTATTTCGCCAGCTACCAGTCCGAAGCCGCGCCGTTGCGTGAAGTGGCCTCGGCCAAACTGGATGGCCGAGGTTATACCACCGAGGTCCCGGTGCGCTGGTCCGACCTGGACCGCTATGGCCATGTCAACAACGTGAAGTTCTTCGACTACGTGCAACAGGCCCGGATCGAGATGACCACGGCCGTCGACCCCACTATGGCTAGGGCTGGAGCCGGAGCGCAGACCTCCTATACCTGGCTGGTCGCCCGCCAGGACCTCAGCTATCTGAACCAGCTCGACCACCGCCTCAAGCCCTATCAGATGGTGACGGCCCCGGTGAAACTCGGCCGCACATCCATCACACTGGGTGCTGAGCTGCGCGACGGGAAAACGCTGTTTGCCCGCGCGGCTACTGTCTTAGTTTGTGCCGACGGGGCCGGGAACCCGACCGGGCTACCCAGCCAGACACGGCATAGGCTTGACCAATGGCTGGTCACCACGACCGAAGGAGATGAACATGACTGAGCAGGTAACACAGGCCCAGATAGGTGTCATTGGCATGGCGGTGATGGGCTCCAACCTGGCGCGCAATATCGCTCGTCACGGCTATACCGTCGCCCTATATAACCGGACCTTTGCCAAGACTCAGGCGGTGATGGACGAACACGGACACGAAGGCAGCTTCGTGCCGGCCTCCGACCTCGCTGGCTTCGTGGCGTCCTTGCAGCGCCCGCGCCGGGTTATCCTCATGGTTCAGGCCGGGCGGGGCACCGATGCGGTGATCGAACAACTGGCTGGGCTGCTGGAACCCGGTGACATCATCGTGGATGGCGGAAACTCCCACTTCAGCGACACCATCCGACGGGAGGCGGCGCTGCGGGAAAAGGGCTTGCACTTCGTCGGCACTGGCATTTCCGGTGGAGAAGTGGGCGCTTTGGAGGGCCCCTCGATCATGCCGGGTGGATCGCCGGAGTCCTATCAGGCGCTGGGCCCCATCCTGGAGGACATCTCCGCCAAGGTCGACGGAGAGCCGTGCTGCACCTATATCGGCACCGACGGTGCCGGGCACTTCGTGAAGATGGTGCACAACGGCATCGAATACGCCGATATGCAATTCATCGGAGAGGCCTATGCCCTGCTCCGCGCCGCCGGTTTCAGCTATCCCGAGATGGCCGAGGTCTTCGCTGCCTGGAACACCGGTGACCTGGACTCTTATCTCATCGAGATCACCGCCGAGGTGCTGGCGCAGGTGGACGCGAAGACCGGTCAGCCTCTCGTCGAGGTCATCGTGGATGCTGCGGGCATGAAGGGTACCGGCACGTGGACCGTCGCCTCGGCCCTCGACCTGGGTTCACCGGCCAACGCCATCGCGGAATCGGTGTTCGCCCGGGCGGTCTCGTCCCACTCCGAGCTCCGTGCGGCGGCCCAGTCCGCCCTGACCGGACCGGACCAGAGCCTCGCCCTCGACGAAGCCGATAAGGCCGCTTTCGTGGAGGACCTGCGGCGTGCGCTGTGGTCGGCCAAGGTGGTGGCCTACGCGCAAGGCCTGGATGAGATCCGGACCGCCGCGGCCGAGTACGGGTGGCAGATCGATATCGAAAGCGTGGCGCGCATCTGGAGGGCCGGGTGCATCATCCGGGCCAAACTGCTGGAACGCATCCGTTCGGAGTATGCCGCGGGCAACCTCGTCACGCTGCTGGAAGCCCCATCGGTGCGTGCCGAACTTGCCGCGAGCCAGGACGCCTGGCGCCGGGTGGTGTGCGCGGCGACTAACGCTGGCGTCCCGATCCCGGGTTTCGCGTCCGCGCTGTCCTACTACGACATGGCGCGCTCCCCGCGCCTCAACGCCGCCCTGACCCAAGGCCTGAGAGACTATTTCGGCGCTCACACCTACCGCAGGGTCGACGCCGAGGGCAGCTTCCACACCCTGTGGTCTGGTGACCGCAGCGAGATCAGCGCCTCCGACGGGCACTGACTGGCTGGTGGATCGCCTTAGCGGCGGCGGGCGCTCAGGCCGATCGTCGCTGAGGCGGGGGAGTGAGCCGGGACTGGCCCACTCCCGTCGGCTTGACCGAAGTCCGAGCGGATGGCGTCCTCGCGGGCTAGCATGAGGATGTCCTGGCGTGCGGGAGGTTTTGCGGGATCCGGTCTTAGGTGCCCCTCAAGGCCCTACCAACAGGGGATGCCAATAGCCCAAGGTGCGTGAGCGCACCCTGGGTAACCGGGTCACCAAGACGAAGGAGCCGCGTGGTGAACAGCCCTTCTACATCGTCAGCCCAGAACCCGAAGCGCGCCGTGCCGGTGCTCTTGTTCCTCTTCGTCTTCTCCCTCATCATCGACAATGGTTTCAAGTTCACCTCGAAACCGATCGCCGATGATCTAGGCATCGACGTCACCACGGTCAGTCTGCAGGCGACGCTGGCCGGGGTCCTGATCGGTATCGGCGCCGTGGTCTATGCCACGCTGGCCGACTCGATCGATATCAGGAAGCTGCTGATCGCCGCGATCATCATGATCTGCGCCGGTTCGCTGCTGGGCTATGCCTTTCAGCGCTCTTTCCCGATGATCCTCACCGGCCGGATCGTGCAGACCGCCGGGCTCGCGGCAGCCGAGACCCTCTATGTGATCTATGTCACCAAGTATCTGCCCGACCGGGATCAGAAGACCTATCTGGGGCTGTCCACCAGCGCCTTCCAGGTCTCCCTCCTCTTCGGCACCCTGGCCAGCGGCTTCATCGCCACCTACATCGGCTGGACCAATCTCTTCCTGGTCCCGCTGATCGTCTTGCTCACCCTGCCCAGCGTCGTGCGCACCATCCCCAAACACGAGAGTGCCTCCTCCCACCTCGACGTGCTGGGCCTGGTGCTGATCGGGGTGTTCTCCACCGGGACGCTGCTGTACATGCAGGCCTTCGTGTGGTGGTGGCTGCTGATCGGGGTCGTCGGCCTGGCCGGATTCGTCTGGCACGTCTTCGCCCACGGCAACGCGCTGATCTCCCCGGCATTCTTCGCCAACCGGCGATACATGGCGATGTTGGCCGTGGTCTTGGTGATCTATTCGGCCCAGCTGGGCTATGGGTTCATGTTCCCCTTCCTGATGTCGGGGATCCACGGCTATGAGATGAGCGAGATCTCCCTGCTCCTGGTGCCAGCCTATGTGTGTGCCGCCGTAGTGGGCGCGGCCAGCGGCGCGATCGGGCGGGTGCTGTCGTCCCGGGCGGCGATCACCCTGGCGCTGGGGCTGATCGCTTTGTCCCTGGTGATCCCGGCGGCCTTCATGACCGGCGCGGTGTGGCCGCTGGTCGCCTCGATGGTGATCTTCTCGGCCGCCTATGCCTTGATGTATGCGCCCCTGCTCAATACCGCTCTGGGCGATATCCCGGCCAAGAACTCCGGGATCGCGGTCGGCTTCTACAACCTGGTGATCAACATCGCGGTCCCACTAGGCATCGCGCTGTCGGCCAAGCTGATCGACGCTCAGCCCCACCTGCTCGACGCCTTCACTTCCGCCCCGACCCAGACCGCGGCAGCCTATGCCAACATCATGTTCATCCTCGCCGGGATATCGGTGCTGGCCCTCGTGCTGTATTCGGTCGCGATCGCGATCCTGGACCGGAAAAGAGTGTCCCAGGGGTCCTGAGTCCCACGGATCGTCCACGCTGTGGGCCAGGGCCGGGCAGCTCGGGCCGTGAGGGTCTACCCTTGTCGCGACGGTCACGATCGACCGGGAGCGACAAGATACTCGTCAGGAGGGTGGCATGGTCAACCCAGTCTCAGCGGTCATCTTCGACATGGATGGTGTGCTCATCGATACCGAACCCGTGTGGGACGAGGTGCGTCGCGGTCTCGCCGCGGAGGAGGGCCTAGCCTGGCCAGACGAGGCGACCACCGCGATGCAAGGATTGAGCACACCCGAGTGGGCGCGCTATCTGTCCGAGTCCGTGGGTATTGGCGGGGAGGCGGCCGAGATCGCCGAGAAGGTGATCGAACGGCAGATCCGGCACTATCGCATCCACGGTCTTCCCGTGCTGCCCGGGGCCCTGGAGGCCATCGGGCGGATGGCCTCCAGACCGGAGACGGTCATCGGGCTGGCCTCCTCCTCGCCGAGGCGGGTCATCGACGCGGTCCTGGCCGAACTGGGAGTCAGCGCTCTGTTCTCGGCGACGGTCTCGACCGAGGAAGTAGCGGCGGGCAAACCGGCTCCGGACGGATACCTGGCGGCCTGTCGCGCGCTCGGCGTCCATCCCTCCCGCGCCGTGGCCGTGGAGGACTCCAGCAATGGCATGCTCTCGGCCAGCGCCGCCGGGATGGGGCTGATCGCGGTCCCGCGTCCGTTCAATCCGCCAGCCCCGCAAGCCATCGGCGCCGCGGATGCGGTGCTCGACAGCCTGGACGAGCTGACCCCCGGCCTCGTGGACCGGGTGCTGGACGCTAGGGGATAGCCGGGCGCGGGCCTTTCCCCATCCGCGGCAGGGCTCGCCGGTGACGGAGGCGATGGACGCGCGCCGGGCCGCGACGCCAGCGCCCCCGTCCGGCGGGTGCCGCGAGGTCTCAGAGCTGGTCGAACCTGGCCTGGAAGAACCGCAGATACTTTGGTTCGTAGACCAGTTTGAGCCCGCGCACGGCGTCGCGGTGCTCGTAGCAGGCCTTGACCGATTCGGCGACGACATCCATGTGGGCCTGGGTATAGACCCGGCGCGGGATCGTCAGCCGGGTCAGCTCCAGCTTGGGGTAGCGGTGCTTGCCGGTGACCGGGTCGCGCCCAGCCGAGACGATGCCGCGTTCCATGGAGCGGATGCCGGAATCGAGGTAGAGCTCGGCCGCGAGGGTCTGGGAGGGAAACACGTCCTGTTCGAGGTGGGGGTAGAAGGAGCGGGCATCCAGGAAGATCGCGTGCCCGCCGACCGGCTTGACGAAGGGGATGTCCCACTGGTCGAGCAGCGCTCCCAGATAGCGCACCTGCCCGATCCGCGACTTCATGTAATCCATGTCGAGGGATTCCTCGATGCCGATCGCCATGGCCTCCATGTCGCGTCCAGCCATACCGCCATAGGTGTGCAGGCCCTCGTAGACCACGACGAGGTTGCGGGCCTCCTCGAAGACCTCGCGGTCGTTGGTCGCCAGCCAGCCGCCGATATTGACCAGATGGTCCTTCTTGCCTGACATGGTGGCACCGTCGGAATAGGAGCAGAACTCCAGCAGCACCTCGGACAGCGTCTTGCCGGCGTAGCCGTCCTCGCGCTCGATGATGAACATGGCATTCTCGACCGCGCGGGTCGCATCCAGGTAGATCCTGATGCCGTGTTTGTCGCACAGTTCCTTTACCGCGCGCATGTTCTCCATAGAGATCGGCTGGCCACCAGCCATGTTGACGGTCGCCGCGACACACACATAGGGGATCTTCTCGGTCCCCACCTCGTCGATCAGGGCCTGGAGCTTGTCTAGGTCGATATTGCCCTTGAACGGATGCTGTGAGGCCGTGTCATGGGCCTCGTCGATGATGACATCGTGGAAAGTCGCGCCAGCCTTCTCCTGATGGAATCGGGTGGTGGTGAAGTACATGTTTCCGGGCACATGGTCCCCGGGGGAGATCGCGGCCTGGCTGAGCAGGTTCTCGGCCCCGCGTCCCTGATGGGTGGGGACGAGATAGCGGTAGCCGTAGTGCTTCTGAATAGTCTGCTCAAGGCGGTAATAGTTCGCGCTGCCCGCGTAGGCCTCGTCTCCGAGCATCATGCCCGCCCACTGACGATCGCTCATCGCGGATGTGCCAGAGTCGGTCAGCAGGTCGATATAGACATCCGCGGAATGCAGAAGGAAAGTGTTGTATCCGGCCTCGGCGATCGCGCGTTCCCGCTCTCCCCGGGTCGTGGTGCGCAGGGGCTCGACGACCTTGATCTTGTACGGCTCGGCCCAACTGCGGCGATCCTGTTGCTGACCCATGGTGTGCAGGGTGGTCATCTGATCTCCTTTGACGTGACGTGTTGATGACGATCGTAGCGCAAGCTTCTTGCGGAAAAGGCTGGGATAGCCCCCAGTTCTTTCGCCACCAGGGCCATCGGTCGTAGGACTTGTCGCCGGGCTTTTCCTGAGCTGGTGCCTGTGGTCAGTCGCGGCCCTGGTCGGTAACCGTCTGCTGCAGCACATGCAGCAGCGGTGCGTAGTGATCGTGAACGGCCTGGCGGTAGGCGTGGGCGTCCCCGGCGCGTGCGGCGTCCAGGATGGAACGGTGGGCCAGCACGGTCTTGGAGATGTCGATGGGTGTGGGGACTCCCAGGTGGGGAACGACCGCGGTGTGGATCTCCCAGAACGCGGCCACGAGTTGCTCCAGGAGGGAGTTGTTGAGGCGGGAGACGATGAGGGTATGGAACATCCGGTCCTGCTCGGCGAAGGCCTCTCCCGAGGCAGCGAGCCGTTCCATCTCGTCGACCACGGCCGCGATGTCGTCCGCGGGGTCGTCTCGCAGCCGTTCCACTATGGCTTCGGCGATGGAGATGTCGAGCGCCGTGCGGACCTCGATGACCTCGCGCAGGGCCTCAAGCTCAGAGCCGGGGGACAGGACGCCACGAAACACCATCCCGTCGACGAGGGAGCGCAGGGAGAGCTGGCCGACGAAGGTGCCGATGCCGTGGCGGACCTCAATGATGTCGAGAGCCGATAGCGTTCGGATGGCCTCGCGTACGCTGGAGCGGCTCACTCCGAGCGTGGCGCACAGTTCTGCTTCGGTGGGGATGGGATCGCCGGGACGCAGCTCGTGAGTGAGGACATACTGCTTGATCCGGTTCATGGCGATCTCGGTCGCGGATGCACGAGGGGTGTTCATCGTAGTCAAAGCACATCTCCAGGAGAATCGTCCAGTTGAACTAACGCCTATCGGATGTCAGATCTCTGGTGCGGTTGAGGATAGTTTGCGCCACGCGGGTGGCAGTTCAGTAACGAGTTGGTCACATTTGCCTCATTCGTTCCTTCCTGCCAGGGTGCTGTTGTATGCTCATCACAACAATAGTCAGACGTCAGACGTCTGCTGTGTGAAGGAGAACTCAATGACGAATGCTTTCCAGCTCGATCGCCGTGGATTCCTCGGTCTGGGGGCGGCAGCAAGCCTGGTGGCTGCCTTGTCCGCTTGCTCTGGTGGCGGAGCCAAGGGCACCCCGGTGGCATCCGGCTCGGCGGCGGGAGCACAGGGCGGCGCGGATGGCGTGATCACCGCTGGCATCAGCTACGAACTTGGTACCAACGGTTACGACCCTATGAAGACCACCTCGGCGCTGACGGTCGCGGCGAACTGGCACACCATGGAGGGTCTGACGGACCTGAATCCGGCCACTCGTGAGGTGTATCCCGCGCTGGGCGCCGAGCTGCCGAAGAAGATCGACGACACCACCTACGAGGTCAAACTGCGTGACGGCGCGGTATTCCATGACGGTTCCAAGGTCACCGCTGATGACGTCGTGTTCAGCTTCGCCCGGGTGCAGGAACCGGCCAACAAGAGCCTTTACAACGCCTTCATCCCCTTCATCGACAAGGTGGAGAAGAAGGACGACACCACCGTGACCATCAAGCTGAAGCATGCCTTCTCGCTGGTGGCCGAACGGCTCACCGTCGTCAAGATCGTCCCCAAGGCTGCCGTCGAAAAGGATCCCAAGGCCTTCGACATGAACCCGATCGGTTCTGGCCCCTACAAGATGACCGACAACGGTGCCGCCTCGCAGAAGGTCGTCTTCGAAGCCTTCCCGGGCTACACCGGCAAACATCCGGCCCGCGCGAAGTCCATGGTGTGGCAGGTTCTGCCCGAGGACGCGACTCGTACAAACGCGCTGCAGTCCGGCACCGTGCAGGCGATCGATGCTGTTCCGGCAGCCAATCTGGCCACGCTGTCGAGCAGTAACAAGGTTGCTGCCCAGCAGGGCTTTGGTCTGCTGTTCGCGATGTTCAACTGCGGCTCGGAGCCGATGAATGATGTTCGCAACCGACGTGCGGTGATGTACGCGCTGGACTACGAGAAGATCTGCAAGACCGGCATGAGCGATCTGGCCACCCCGGCGACCTGCTTCGTGCAGAAGGAACACCCCGCTTACAAGGAGGCCAGCACGGTTTACGCTGGCAAAGTCGAGGAGGCCAAGAAGCTGCTCGCCGAGACCGGGCTCAAGAAGGTCCGCCTGCTCGCCTCCAACCACGGCTGGTTCTCCAACGTCCGCCCCATGATCAAGCAGTCTCTTGAGGCGGTCGGCCTTGAGGTGGAGTACGAAGAGAAGAAGTCCGCTGATGTGTACGGCACCATCGACGGTAAGCCGGAGGCCTATGACATCGTCATCGCTCCTGGCGACCCCTCGGTGTTCGGTGACGACGCTGACCTGCTGCTGCGCTGGTGGTACGGCGGCGATACCTGGACCGATTCCCGGATGCACTGGAAGGGCCAGGACAGCTATACGAAGGTGCAAGGGCTGCTGGACGAGGCGGGCAAGCTGACTGGCGAGGAGCAGAAGAAGAAGTGGCACGAGATCTTCGATGTGGTCGCCGCGGAGGTTCCGCTGTATCCGATCTTCCACCGCAAGTCCCCGACTGCTTGGGACGATAAGTCGTTGACCGGTTTCAAGCCGATCACCGTCACCGGCCTGTCCTTCATCGACGTGGCCTCCAACAAGAAGTAACCCTTTCCGGAAGCGTGCGGACCGGGGCCTGAGCCGTGAGCCAGCGGATCCCTCAGCGCCCCGGCCTGCGCGGTTGCCCCATCTAGACGACGGTGGTTAGCGCCTCGTCCCGATCCCTCCGTGAGGCCGTCATGGGCTGGCGGCCGTTTCGCCGTGACCGGCGAATGCTGTTCCAAAGGAGTAACCTTTCGTGTCCAACCTGATTCGCCTGCTCGGTAGGCGGCTCCTTGCGCTGCCGGTCATGGTGCTGGGCGTGACCCTCTTGGTGTTCATCATCATGGGCTTCTCCACCGCCGATCCCGCGCGCCTCACCCTCGGCGAGAGCGCCAGCGCCGAAGCCCTCGAACAGTGGCGGGTCGAGCGTGGCCTTGACGATCCGCTACTCACCCGCTTCGGCCGTTACCTCGCCGGGCTCATCCAAGGCGACCTCGGCTCCTCCTTCCAAGGGGAGAGCATCAACTCGATGGTCTCCACTAACTTTCCGGTGACGCTACAGCTCACCTTCGTGGGCTTGATCATCGCGGTCGTGCTGTCGCTGGTGTTCGGCGTCCTGGCGGCCCTCTACCGCGATCAGTGGCCCGACCAGGTCATCCGGGTGTTCTCCATCGCGTGCCTGGCGACTCCGTCCTTCTGGCTGGCGCTGCTGCTCATCCAGGCGTTCAGCAACATCCCCGGGGGACTGGGCTGGTTCCCCGCGGTCGTCACCGACTGGGTGGCCTTCTCCGACGATCCGGGCGCCTATCTGCGCCAGATCGCGTTGCCGGCGTTCGCCTTGGGGGTCCCGGTCGCGGGTTCGCTCACCCGCGTGGTGCGGACCGCGATGGTCGAGGAACTGGATAAGGACTATGTGCGCACCGCGATCGGAGCGGGTATCCCCAAACCGGTGGTCATCGCCCGTAACGTGTTGCGCAACGCGCTCATCACCCCGCTGACGGTGCTTGGCCTGCGGATCGGCTACCTCATGGGCGGTGCCGTCGTTATCGAGATGATCTTCAACATCCAGGGCATGGGGCAGCTCATTTTCCAGGGGATCACGCGCAATGACGTGCCGATCGTCCAGGGCGTGACGATCACCGTCGCCGTGGCCTTCATCATCATCAACATGGTGGTTGACCTGCTCTACGTCTTGGTCAACCCCCGGATCAGGAGCATCTGATGCTGTCGGCCGAATCCCGTAAGAAGCTCACCACCCCGGGCCTGCGCCTACCCAGCCTCAAAGCGCTGCCGCTCGGTTCCCGGATCACGCTCGGGGTGCTCGCCGCCATGGTGCTGCTGGCCCTGTTCGCCCCGCTGATCGCCCGGTATTCCCCCCACGCGACGGGTCTCGTCCCGCCCGACCAGGTGGTCCACAACGAGATTGTCATCGAGGGAATCGGCACCCAGTTGGTTCCCGACAACTCGGTGCCGCCGAGTTCCACCTTCTGGTTCGGGACCGACGATTCTGGACGCGATGTCTTCTCCCGCATCGTCTATGGCGCACGGGTTTCTCTGATCGTCGGTCTCACCGCGACGGGGCTCGCGTTGGTCTGTGCCGCGGTGCTTGGGTCCATTGCCGCGACGGCACGCAAATGGGTCTCCGAACTGCTGATGCGCGTTCTCGATGTCATCATGAGTTTCCCCGGGATCGCCCTCGCCGCGGTCCTGGTGACCGCCCTGTCGTCGCGGATGCCCATCCTGCCGGTGGTCATCATCTCCATCGCCTTCCTCTACATCCCCCAACTCACCCGGGTGGTTCGGGCCAACGTGCTCAGCCAGTTCGGTGAGGACTATGTCGCGGCTTCCAAGGTCATGGGTGCAAGTACGGCACGGATCCTCATCAAACACGTCGCCCGCAACTGTGTGGCTCCGATCATGGTGTTCGCCACCGTGCTGGTCGCCGACGCCATCGTCTTCGAGGCCTCGCTGTCGTTCATCGGCACCGGCATCACGAGCGTCAACACCCCGACCTGGGGAAATATGCTCAGCGAGGGTAAGGCCCTGCTGTTGTCTGGCCACTGGTGGACGACCTTCTTCCCCGGCCTGTTCATTCTCATCACCACGCTCAGCCTCAACGTGCTCAGTGAGGGCCTCACCGACGCCTTGGCTGCCCCCCGTGCCCGGGTCAAGATCGATGTGGAGGCCGACGAGGCCAAGATGGCCGCGGCCGGTTCCGTCGCCGATGCGATCGTGGCCGCCCACACCTCCCAGGCAGCGAGCCTGGACGCGAGGCTGGCCGCGCTGCGCCAGGTAGAGCTGGCTCGCGACGACCGTCTGGTGCTGGCCGACCCCCAGGCCGAACCTCTGCTCGAGGTCCGCAACCTGTCGATCTCCTTCCCTGGTGCCCATGGTGACGTGCGGATCGTGGACAACATTTCGTTCACCGTCCGTCCGGGAGAGACCATGGGCCTGGTCGGGGAATCGGGATGTGGCAAGTCCATCACCGCGATGGCGATCATGGGCCTGCTGCCCGACACCGCACGCTTCGAGGGCGAGATCCTTTACAAGGGACGCAACGTGCTCGACCTCGATCCGAAGTCCCGCAACGCGCTGCGTGGGCATGAGATGAGCATGATCTACCAGGACGCGCTGAGCTCACTCAACCCGTCGATGCTGATCCGGGCACAGTTCAAACAGCTCACCAAGAGGGGAGGCCAGCGCAGCGCCGAGGAACTCCTGGAACTGGTGGGCCTGGACCCGGTGCGCACGCTGAAGTCCTACCCGCATGAGCTGTCGGGTGGCCAGCGCCAGCGCGTCCTCATCGCGATGGCACTGACCCGTAACCCCGGCCTGGTCATCGCCGATGAGCCGACCACGGCCCTAGACGTCACGGTGCAGGCCCAGGTCGTCGACCTGCTCAACGAACTGAGGGAGAAACTCGGCTTCGCGATGGTGTTCGTGAGCCATGATCTGGCGCTGGTCGCCAAGGTCGCCCACCGGATCACCGTCATGTACGCCGGTCAGGTCGTGGAACAGGCGCCGACCCGGGAACTGCTCATCAACCCCGCTCACGAGTACACCCGAGGGCTGCTCGGGGCGGTGCTGTCGATCGAATCGGGAGAGGGACGCCTGCACCAGGTGCCCGGCGTCGTGCCCAGCCCGCGCGAGTTCGTGCCGGGAGACCGGTTCGCGCCCCGCTCGTCTCACCCGGGGGTCGGCCTGGACGAGAAGCCGACGCTACGCCCGGTCCCAGACGGTCAAGACCACGTTTACGCCTGCACCGATGCGCTCGTCGCGGTGCTGGATGAGGAGGGCAAACGATGACCACCCCAGTCATTGAACTGCGCGACGTCCACGTCGTTCACAAGGCCCGCACCGGTGGGTTGTTCCGCCCGGATCGGGTACACGCGGTCAACGGCGTCAGCCTCAGCGTCCACAAGGGAGAGACCGTCGGCATCGTGGGCGAGTCGGGCTGCGGCAAGTCCACCACCGCCAAGGTCATGGTCGGGTTGCAGCCGGTCACCTCGGGGGAGGTGCTGTACTTCGGCGAACCAATGCATCTCAACGGCCCCGGACGCAAGAAGCTGGGCCGTGCGGTCTCGGTGGTATTCCAGGACCCCGCGACCGCGCTGAACCCCCGCATGATCGTGCGGGATGCGCTCATGGATCCGTTCAAGGTTCACGGCATTGGAGACCCCGCCTCGCGGCTGGAACGGGTCAAGGAACTGTTGAACCTGGTGGGCCTGCCACAATCGGCTCTCGACGTCTTGCCGCGTCAGATCTCGGGCGGGCAGCGGCAGCGAGTCGCCATCGCCCGGGCGCTAGCCCTCGAACCGGACGTGATCATCGCCGACGAGCCAACCTCGGCATTGGACGTCTCGGTGCGTGCCCAGGTGCTCAACCTGCTCACTGACCTCAAGGACCAGCTCGGGCTGGGACTGGTGTTCATCAGCCATGACATCAACACCGTCCGCTATGTCTCGGACCGGATCGCGGTGATGAACGCTGGCCGGATCGTTGAGCTGAACGCCACTCGGGAAATCTTCGACAATCCCGCTGACCCGTATACCCAGATGCTGCTGTCGGCAGTGCCGTCGCTGCTATAGACCCATTCACACATCACTATAAGGAAATTCATGGAATTCGAAGGGATCTATCCCCCTCTCGTCACGCCATTGACCGCTGATCGCCAGGTCGATTTCGAATCGCTGAAGCGCGTGGTCGACAACCTCATCGATGGCGGCATGGACGGCTTGTTCGTCCTGGGTTCCACCGCTGAGATGGCCTACTTCACCGATGCCCAGAGACAGGCCATCGTGGAGTGCATCGTCGAACACAACGCCGGACGCCTACCGGTGCTGGTGGGCTGCATGGATCTGACCCAGGCCCGCGTCATCGAACAGGCAAGGGCGATGAGCGCCTACGCGATCGACGGCATCGTCGTTACCGCGCCCTTCTACGCGCTGAACTCGGCCAGCGAGATCGCCGACCATTTCCGGCTGGTCAAGGCAGCGGTCGGTGAGCTACCGGTATTCGCCTACGACATCCCGGTGCGGATCGGCGGGGTCAAGCTGTCTCCCGAGATGCTGGTTCAGCTGGGCCGCGAGGGAGTGGTCCGGGGAGTCAAGGACTCCTCGGGCAACGACGTGGCCTTCCGTAGGCTGGTCATGCTCAACGAGGAGGCGGGTCATCCGCTGGCCTGCTTCACCGGCCACGAGTGCGTCAACGACGGCATGCTGCTGCTTGGCGCCGACGGCCAGGTGCCTGGCTATGCCAATGTCGATCCGCGCCGTTACACCGCGATGACCAAGGCCGCCAAGGCCGGTGACTGGGCAGAGGCTCGCCGTATCCAAGGCGAGATCTGTCGCGGTTTCGAGATCGTCTACGTGGCTCAGGGGCGCGGTGGCGACAACGGCGGAGTCGGGGCCTTCAAGGTAGCCATGCAGCAACTGGGCATCATCGATTGCGCCATCCAGTCGGCACCGATGCCAGAGTTCAGCGCCGAGGACCAGGCCGCGATCCGTGAGATCCTGGTCAGCGTCGGCTTGCTGGAGGCGTGATGCTGGAGGCACTCAAAGGTAGGCTGATCGCGTCCTGTCAGGCCTATCCGGGGGAACCGATGCGTGACCCCGACACCATGCGCCGGGTCGCCCAGTCCTGCGTGATCGGCGGAGCCGCCGCGATCCGGGCTCAGGGGCTCGCCGATGTGCAGCTCATCAAGGCTGCCGTCGAGGTTCCGGTGATCGGGCTCTGGAAGGACGGCAAGGAAGGGGTCTTCATCACCCCGACCCTGGAACACGCCGTCTCGGTCGCGGCCGTTGGAGCCGACATCGTCGCTCTCGACGCGACTCTGCGTCCCCGGCCGGATGGTCTCAGCTTTGACGATACCCTGCGCCGGTTCCGGGAGCGCTGCCCCGGGGTGCTGGTCATGGCCGACTGCGACAGCGTGGAATCGGCGAAGGCGGCCCAGGACGCGGGAGCCGATCTGCTCGGCACCACTCTGGCCGGTTACACCGCTGCCCGGCCCAAGACGGCCGGACCTGACCTAGACCTGCTGGCGGAGATCGTCGGCTTCGCCGAGGTACCGCTGATCGCCGAGGGCCGCATACATACCCCCCGGCAGGCCCGCCAGGCGTTGGACGCTGGCGCCTATGCGGTCGTCGTCGGCACCGCGATCACGCATCCAGCGACCATCACCGGATGGTTCGTCGACGCCTTGGCCTGACCCCGGACGCCTTCTCCGGCCGCGCGGCCGGGGAAGGCGGTCATCCCTTCGGTCGCATCGCCCCTGGTGACCAGTTAGCAGAGACCCGGCGATCAGGGCTGATGCGGCGGACCCGATGAGGGGTGAGTATGGAATCCCCATCCTGGGATAGGGCCGGTCATCTGCGCCGCTGGTGGTTCGCTGATGGGCGGGACCGGCCCCGGTTTTAGCCAGAGTTCCGGGAGTCAGGGCCGCGGTGAACTCTGTCAGGAATCCAGCGGAGGAAGACTCCAATTCGTCGTCGGCGAAGGTTTGAGCAGCCCTTCGACGGAAATGCTGCTTTCGCCGGTGAGCAGGCTGACCGGGGTTTCTCCCTCGGCTAACGGAAATATCTGCCAGAAGGAACCCGCCGCCGGGGGCGAGTAGGGTTTCGAGACGGGGACGACATCGGCCTTGAAGGGCGCCGACAGCGGCGACGTAGGGACCCTGCGGGGGTTGCCCAGCAGCAAGGAATCAGGATAGGTCTTCTTCTCCTCTTCGGTGGCCTGCATGGCCTCTTGGGTCTGGGCGAGCCTCAGCGCGGAGAACCTGTCGGCATCGACCGTGGTCTCACCTGCGCAGGAGATCCTGCCGTGGAAGACGAGCCAGGACCTGAGCCGGGGATTGCCTTGCTCTGAGATCGGGTAGCTCCTGTAGTAGGCCTCGAGGTGCGGGATTCTGTGGTCGGTGATCGTGGTGATCCCAGACCAGGCCTCGCTGATCTCGAAGAGGCATCCGTCGGCCGAAAGGGTAGCGAGCGCGGGGGAACTGGCCGTCGCCGCTGGTGAGGTGGGCGTGGGCGCCTGCGGGTCGGTGCAGGAGCTGGCGGCGCAGGCGGTCGCGCAGAGGAGGGAGAGGAGTACGGTTTTTCTCATGTCAATCCTTGGCGGCTACGGTTGGGATATCTGGCGGTCATGGTGTTGAACCACGCCATCAAGACGACTGCCGTGGGGTGGTCCAGACCCCATTCGGGGGAGTGGACCAGGTCCTGCCTAAGGGATTCGTGGGCCTGCGGTAGGGCGGGCTGAACTCGATCAGTTTCGAGTCCGTCCTCAGCAAGGAGATGTCATCGTTCTCGCGCAGCGGAAAGGCCTGCCAGAAGGGGGCGGCATCGATGGGGCCGAAGCGCAGGTTGTCGCTCTGGCCGGTCCCGAAGGGCCGGGACAGGCCGCTGATCTCCACCCACCGGAGCGGGCCTTCCTGAGGGGAAGGGCTGGCCGGGGAAGGAGCCGTGGAGCCCCCCGATGGATTCATCACCAGCCGGGCGAAGCGCTGGGCGTCCACCCAGCCGTGCTCCGAACACGAGATCGTTCCGCTGAGCACCATCCAGTGTGAGAAGCCACTCTGCGGATCGTCATCAATCCTATAGGTGTGCTCCCCATCGCGGATGGCGGTGACTTTGGTGAGGGACTCCCCGACGGTGAACGTGCATCCATTGGCGGACAGCTTCAGGTCTGGGCCCTTCGACTCCGTGGCGGTGGCCGAGGGGGTTTCCGCGGGGGTATTCCCGGGGGAGCAGGATAGGAGCGCTGAGGAGGCCAGGGCGGCCAGGAGCAGCGCGCTGGCCAGGAGTCGCTTCCGCGGACGCGCCCCCGGCGAGGTGGCGGTCGAAGCCGCGTCGCGACGGTCCTGGGGAGCAGCTAAGACGATACGGCTCATCGCTGGCCCTCCAGGATTCCCGCGCGGATCGCGTCGAGATAGGGTGCCACCGCAGCCTCCAGGTAGCCGGAACGGCGGAACTTTTCAAAGTCCCGATAAGCCTGAGTGGAGAACTGCGGGCTGTCTGGATCGATCCGTGCGGTATTGATCGTCCCATCCTCGTTGACGAAGGACCCGGTGGGAAACTCCTGGTACTCCTGCTGGAGGAAGGCCGTAGGAGTCTGATCGGTCGGCCATTTGTTGGTGGACAGGACGGCCTCTATGGCTTGTCTGCGGTAGGTCTCGTCGAACAACTCGCGCAGCTGCGCGTGGTTGGCCTTGGTGGTGTCGACCGGCTCCTGGATCAGCTCGGTCGCCCATTCGTCGATCATCGCCCCGGCGGTGTATTTCCAGGCCTGGTCGGCGATGAACCCCACTCCCGTCCCCGCCGGGCCCGCGATGGCGCTACCCGCTAGCGTCGCTACCGGAACCTTGCCCGCCCCGGCCTTGGCCACGGCACTGGCGAATCCCCGGACGTGGTTCTTGTCCGCCTCATCGGTGAGGGCGGCCTCGGAGGCGTTGATGACGTTGTTGATGAACTCGACGTTGCGGGCGATGCCGACCCCGGTCAGGGAGGGCTGTACCCCACTCAGCAGATCGGCCTCGATCTGGTGTCGGTTGTAGGCCAGGGCGGCGGCCATCACCCTCTCCAGAGCGGGGGGATTGCCGGGATCGTGGTCTTCGGCACCGTGGTAGCTGAGCTGCTCCGGCCGGTCGCGGGCGATCTCGCCATAGAGCGCATCCAGTTTCTCGATCTGTTCCTGGGTGAAACCGACCTGGTAGGCGACGACCTCGCCCTTCTCGGTCAGTTCACAGATGCCGCGGCTGTCGAGGGCGGCATTTTCGGAGGAGGCATAGATGAAAGCGTCGATGTGGGAGGCCATGAGATTGGCCAGCGGCACCCGAGCAGTCCCGAAGGTGCCGCCGGGAATCTGTAGGGTCTCGCCCCTCAGCCCGAGATATTCGCCCCGGTCGAGGGTGTCGATCACGGCGCCGAGGTAGCGCGAGGCCAGCTCGACATCGGCGCGGTCCTCGGGGGAACGGCCCGAGCCGTGTTCCTCCACCATCCGCGCGATCAGGCCCTGGTCGGTGTGAAGGTAGGCATTGGAATCCCGGGCCCCGACAAGATAGTCGAGAGCCCCCGTGGTCGCGGTGGAACCCTCAGAGGAGCGGTAACCGAACTCGTTGAGCAGGAAGGCCTGGGTGGAACCTTCCCGCAGCCGTGCCGAGCGCAGGACGTGGTACATGGGATCGTCACCGAAGGCGTATTCCTCGTTGCCCGGATCGTCCGACCAGATCGGGGGCATCATCGTCAGCCCCATGTGGTACTGGCTGAGAGGGTGAGACAGCGAGTTGATCCCGGCGTCGTACTCGAGAAGGGCTGTGCCGACGACATCGAAATATTCGTCCCCGGGGTTGCGTCCCCACGTCGCCGCCCGGCCCAGGAGCTGGGCCTGCATCCAGAAACCGTTGGAGTTCCCGAAGCCCAGACCGTCGTCGCCGAGGTGCTGGGGGATCTGGCTGCTCTCGGGACCGAGCCGGGCCAACTCGGCGAGCCATGCGCTCCGTTGGCTCTCGGCCCGGGCCAGGGTGTGTTCGCCGAGCAGGTTCAGCGCACCCGGATCCCCGCCCTTGGTGACGAAGGCACCGGCCAGGATGTCCATCGCGGCGGTGACATCGT
>JAUMYR010000023.1:0-6210 GCA_030528545.1 Propionibacteriaceae bacterium | reverse complement strand
TCCTGGGTCAGCGCCATCTCGGCGGCGTCCCGGTTGATGGTGCGGATCCTGCGCCAGTAGGTGTCCTCCGCATCGTCCCAATCGGCCTGGGCGAGGGTGATGCTCCTCTTCGAGTCGACGAGTTGCTGCTGGACGTCGCTGATCGCCTTGTGGGCGGTGGCGTAGACGGTGCCAGCCTCCGTGACATGACCCTGCAACTCGGTGGCCTCGGCGATGCGTGCGGACGCGGTAGCTTCGCCCCAGGTCTGCACGGCGTCGAAGGCGCCAAGCCCCTGGGAGGCGAGCAGAGTGCCGTTAGCCTTCTCCGAGATCTGCAAGAAATCCTGGGCGAGCACGAGCAAGGCGGACGGGTCGCCGCTCAGCTGGGGGAGGACGTCTTTACCGGAAGCCATGGGATCTCCCTAGTTGATCTGCGGGGCTCGGGGACCAAGGAGCTGGAAGAAACGTGCGTTGAGGGCGTCAACCTCGTTGTAGTTGTCGCCCACCGTGGTGTCGTTGGAGCCGAGGACGACGAAGGCCTCGTAGAGTTCGTTGAGGCCCGCCCGCATGGTGGAACTGAGTTCATTGACCGCGCTCTGCAAGGATGAGAATCCTTCCACCGCCGGGCCGACCCCGGCGCCGATCCCGAAAGAGGAGACCGCACAGGCCGTGCCGGTGAGGTCGCGGCATTGCTGCATCACGTCTGCGTCCTGCCAGTCCTGTCGCACCTGGACGCCGATCGCGTCGTGGTCGATGTCGATCATGTACCCTCCAGCCGGTGATGGTCCAAGACGATTCTGGCAGCAGGCGAGGCCACCCGTGTGGGCCGAGGCGATGCCAGCACCACCGATGGTCAGCTGGAATATCTGGCTAGGAGCGTCCCCAATGCCCGCGAATGAGGCAGGCCTGCCTCCGGATCGTCGTGCTGACCGACGCAGAGCCCGGATCAGAAGTTCCTGTAGATCCGGCGCGCGGCGAGGTTGAGTTCCATCTCGTTGACGATGGGAGCGAGGAACACGTCCCGGTACGATTCATCGGTGATATTCAATGCGGCGAAGGACAGCCCAGAAAATGTTGCCAGAATGAGGGACACCTGGAACATCGTCGAGTCGATGGGTAGGCTGAAACCCATCCAGGACATGCAGACCGGTGGTTTGCTCGTCCAGTCAGAGATGAGCTTAGGGTTCAGGGCAACCGAGCCAAGGCCGACGAAGAAGAGGCAGACCAGGAGCGAGAAGAGGCCGACTTGGATGAGCTGGGCGGCCATCGGCAAGAGCAGGAGATTGATCCGCTCAGAAAGCCGCAGCTTGACCGGTTCCATCCTGGCGGGTTGGCCCTCAAAAGGTGTGTTGACAAGCAGCTCCGGATGGTGGTCGGGCGATCGAGATAATTTTTCAGGGCTTTTCTGCTATGTGACCAGATGAGCAACACGATGGGTAATAGCAAGATGCCGTTGATCGCCCACATCGTGGCGCTGCTGAATTGGTAGGCCATCTGCCAGATCTCATTGGTGAAGAACACCAGCAACTGGGCGAGAAGCAGTAGCGGTAGAACCTGGGCAATCATCGGCCCAAGAAGTGGGGAGCGAGCGAAGCACACAGTTTCCGGCCCACCTCAGTATCGTTGGGATCTCGCAATACACCGCTAGGGCGGCCACGAACAGCATCAGATTTCGCTCAGTGACAGGAAACGCAGTACCGGGCAAGAGCAGCCAGAGAGCGATGAGCACCCCCGCGACGGTGTAGCGTATCGCGGCTGGCCAACGGCGCTGCCAGAGCTGGTGGATGATCGCGGTGGGCACTGACGCGAGGAAGAGCAGCACCGACCAGCTCAGGACGGCAAGCTGGGATTCGGTCAGGGTAGAAAGATTCGTTTCGTCAGCATTGGTTAGGACCGTGATGATCTCGTTGGACAGCCAGAGCGACAGCGACCAGATGAGTATCATGCCGACGAAGGGCGCTATCGCGTTCAGCATCCGCGGGAGTCTGCGCCGTCCAGGAATGATGAGCGGTAGACGGTTGCGGCGCAGCCAGGCTTCTTGCTGCGCTAGGAGCGCGCGCTGGGTCATGGTGGAGGTCCTCTCATCAGATCCATCGGGATGGTTCGCTTAGCTCAAGCTATGCGGCGAATAGGATACTCACGGCGTAGCCGATACGGTGGCGCTTTCCTTCTCGTCTGGCGTCAGTCGACGAAGCCGGTGCCTCCCGACAGGGCGTCGGCGAGCCATCGCGGGTGCATCGTCAGCAACGGTTTCGGAAGGTCATGGGGCGAAAAGAACCCCGCCTGCGAGGTCTCGGTGCCGTCGGGGGCCAACTGCCCGCCGCACGGGACGCAGGCAAAAGTAGTCGTGACGAACTGAGTGACCCTCCCATCGGGGTAGGCGAATACCTGGGAGGCGGGGTCTGAGTACACCCCGATCAACCGCTGCACCCGCACCAGCAAGCCGGTTTCCTCGGCGACTTCTCGTACCGCCGCCTGCGCGGCGGTCTCGCCCACTTCGACGTGTCCCGACGGTAATCCCCACAGCCCGTTGTCCAGCCTGCGTCCCAGGAGCACGCGCCCTGCTTCGTCGAAGACCACGGCGGCCACACCAGCCCGGACCTCGTCTGGCCACGGGAGGGACGCTGGGTGTGCGGCTTCGATAGTGATGTCCGGATCGAACAACCCTGCTAGGCCCCCGACCGTCGCCTCCGGCATCCGCCGGTCGCAGCGTCCGGGGTCGCCCGGTGCCGTGGTCGCGACGAGGACCGCTGGTAGACCTGCGCGGTGTGCTCCGGCGATGTCGGTGGCCACGGTGTCCCCCACGACCACCACTCGGGACGTGGGGGCCAGCCCCTGCCGGGCGAGGCGGAACATCTCTGGGCTTGGCTTGCCCACCACCACGGGGCGGCGCCCGCTCGCAGTCTGGACCGCCGACACCACGGCGCCGGTAGCCGGCCACAGCTCGTCGCCTGTGGGGAAGGTCGCATCCACGTTCGTGGCCACGAACGCTACCCCGGCACGAACCAAGACGGAAGCCTGCGCGATGTCCCGGTACGTCACCGTCTCGTCGCAGCCGACAACCACCGCTTCGGCCCCAGAGCCGGCAACGGCACTCACGCCGTTGGCAGCGAGTTCTGCGCGAAGGCCATCGCTGCCGACCACGTAAGCGCTCGTGATGCCATGCTGGCGCAGCCAGCGCGCCGTGGCCCACCCGGACGAGACGATCTGTTCTACGCTCGCCATCACACCCAGGCGCCCCAGGCGATCAACGATCTCCATACGGGTGGGACGGGGATCGTTCGTCACGAACCGGATTACCTTGCCCCGGTTCTGAAGGCCAGTGAAGGCTTCGGATACACCGGGAAGTAACTGGTCGCCGACGTACACGACGCCATCAAGGTCGAGAAGAAAAACATCGAACTGGTCAATGAGCATAACAGCCTCCGGGATCGAGAACAGGTAGCGCGCATGCTAACGCGCTGAGCCATCCCCCTCGAGCGTTTTGTGCTAATAGGTGCCCTTTCGTCTCCTGACGAAAGCCACAGCGCTCGGTCACAGACCCCAGCTCGTCGCGGGCGGAACCCTAGCTGTCTTGTCCCGGCTCACCTACGATCCTAACGCATCTTGTCCACCGAGACCGGTGGGACGAGCGCCCCGCTCCGGCAGGAGAACAGGATGGGGGTCCCGACCGCGAAGATGGCCGGGACCCCCATCAGCATTGCTGGTTTACGCAATGAGCGAGCGCACGGCGCTCCCGGAGGGGTTGGTCAGCGTGATGTCGCCATAGCGGACCGTGGGCACGGTCTCGTGACCGCCGTTGGCCGCCCGGACAATGTCGCGGGCCTCCTCGTCTTCCCAGATATTGCGCCAGTGAGCCCGGACTCCTCGCAGCTTCAGATCTGCACGCAGCAGAACGCAGAACGGGCAGCTGGGCCGCCAGAATACCTCCAGCGGATGCTCCTTGTCCGCCATTATTGGGCGTAGGTGAGCTTGCCAGCCCACATCGTCGCCATCACCGGATCGGGCAGGTCGCGGCCGTGATAGGGATTGTTGCGCGACCGGGAGGCCGAGGCCTCCCGGTCCACCACGGCCCGCCGCTGCGGGTCGACGAGAACCAGGTTCGCCGGTTCTCCCACCGTCAAGGGACGCCCCTGGGAGGACAAGCGGGCGATCCGGGCCGGGGCGATGCTCATCCGCTCGGCGACCTGCTCCCAGGTCAGGCGTCCCGGCTTGACCATGGTCTCGATGACCACGCCGAGGGCCTGCTCTAGGCCGATCATGCCCGGAGCGGCCACGTCGAAGGAATGATCCTTGTCCTGGGAGGCATGAGGGGCGTGGTCGGTGCCGACGGTGTCGATGGTGCCGTCGGCCAGGGCCGCGCGCAGCGCCTCAATGTGCTCCGAGGAACGCAGCGGCGGATTCACCTTGTAGGTGGTGTCGTAGCCGCTCAGTTCCTCCACGCCCAGCAGCAGGTGATGCGGGGTGACCTCGGCGGTGATGTTGATCCCGCGCTTCTTCGCCCAGCGCACCACTTCGACGCCCTCGGCGCTGGTGATGTGGCACACATGCAACCGGGAGCCGGTCAGCTCGGCCAGCTGGGCGTCGCGGGCGATGATGACCGATTCGGCGGCGGGCGGCCATCCGGGCAGTCCGAGGCGGCCGCTCAGCTCACCCTCGTGACAGCAGGCCTTCGGCCCGGCCAGGCCCGGGTCCTGAGAATGTTGCGCCAAGACCCCGTCGAAGGGTTTGATCCACTCGAAGGCCCGCCGCATCAGCATCGAATCCATGACGCAGCGCCCGTCGTCGGAGAACAGCCGCGTTCCGGCCCGCGACTTGGCCATCAGCCCGAGCTCGGCCAGCTCGGCGCCCTGGAGGCCCTTGGTGATCGCGCCCACCGGCACCACCTGACAGTTGCCCGCCTCCACGCCGAGATCGTAGACATGCATGGCGCGTTCGGCGGTGTCGGTCACCGGATCGGTGTTGGCCATTGCGAAGACCGCGGTGAACCCGCCCCTCGCCGCCGCCGTGGTGCCGGTGGCGACGGTTTCGGCGTCCTCCCGGCCGGGCTCTCGCAGGTGAGTGTGCAGGTCGACCAGGCCGGGCAGGATCAGCAGCCCGTCGGCGTCGATCACCTGGGCGTTGTCCGGCCGGGCATCGACGAACACGCCGTCGGCGATGTAGTAGTCACGGGCCTGTCCGGAGGCATCCCGGGCACCCTTGATGACGTAATTCATGATTGCTCCGATCCACCGAGGATTTTGTACAACACGGCCATGCGGACGGCCACACCGGCCGACACCTGGTCCAAGATGAGCGAATTGGCGGCGTCCGCCGCGGCGCTGGAGATCTCCAAACCCCGGTTCATCGGGCCCGGGTGGCAGATCGCGGCGCTCGGCTTTAGTCCGGCGAGCCGCTTCGGTGTCAGGCAGTAGCCGTCGATGTATTCGCGCTCGTTGGGGAAGAACCCGCCCTGCATCCGCTCCCGCTGGACCCGCAGCATCATGGCGATGTCGGTGCCCTCAAGCGCCGAATCGAAGTCCGTGGTCACCTCGACCCCCCAGGTCTCCACCCCGGGAGGCAGCAGCGTCGGCGGGGCGCACAGGGTGATGGAAGCGCCGAGCTTGGTCAGCAGCAGCACATTGCTGCGCACTACCCGGGAATGCAAAAGGTCACCGGTAATGGTGACCTTTTTGTTTGACCAATCCTCCTCGCCAAGGCTGCGGAAATGGCGACGCATCGCGAAAGCATCCAGCAACGCTTGCGTGGGGTGTTCGTGTTGGCCATCGCCAGCGTTGATGACCGACGCCCGCACCCAGCTGGCGGCCTGGGCGACCGCACCGGAACCGGAATGGCGGATGATGAACGCATCCACGCTCATGGCATCCAGGGTCAAGAGGGTGTCGCGCATCGACTCGCCCTTGCTGAGGCTCGATCCCTTCGCGCTGACGTTGAGGCTGTCGGCGCTCATCCACTTGGCGGCCAGTTCAAAGGACCCGCGGGTGCGGGTCGAATCCTCGAAGAAGAGGTTGATGATGGTCCGTCCGCGCAGGGCGGGCAGCTTCTTGATCGGACGCGACTGAACGTCGTGCATCTCCTCGGCGAGGTCGAGGATGCCGACGGCGTCGTCGCGGGTGAGGTCGTTGATACTGAGCAGGTGCTTCATGCCAGGCATCCTTCGATGATGACTTCGTCGGCCCCGTCGATCTCGTGCAGGTGCACCCGCACTCGTTCGGAGGCGTTGGTGGGAAC
>JAUMYR010000219.1 GCA_030528545.1 Propionibacteriaceae bacterium | reverse complement strand
GCGGTGAGCCAGGCCGCGACGAATCTGGAGGTGAGGCGCCACCTCACCGAACGCATGCGCGCCGAGATTGAGCGCGCCGGGCGCGACATCGTCGTCGAGGGACGCGACATCACGACCGTGGTGGCTCCCGATGCCGACCTGCGGATCTTGCTGGTCGCCGACCAGTCCACCCGCATGATGCGCCGGTCGGCGGAACTGGGTGGAGCGTTGAGTACGGACCAGTTGCACGATCAGATCGTGCGTCGCGACGAGGATGACTCGACGGTATCTGAGTTCATGCGAGCCGCGCCCGGAGTGCACTTGATCGATTCGACCATGCTGGGTCTTGATGAGGTCGTCGCGACAATCTGTGGGATGGTAGGCACTGATGAGTGAAGAAACACAGCTGAACAAGCCTGTCGTCGCGGTCGTAGGCCGCCCCAATGTCGGCAAATCCACCTTGGTGAACCGTATCCTCGGGCGCCGTGAGGCCGTCGTCCAGGACGTGCCAGGGGTCACCCGCGACCGGGTGAGCTATGACGCCAACTGGAACGGCCGGGAGTTCATCGTGACCGACACCGGCGGCTGGGTCTCCGACGCCAAGGGGATGGCCGCCCAGATCGCTGAGCAGGCTGAACTGGCGATAGCGATGGCCGATGTCGTGCTGTTCGTGGTGGATGGCACGGTCGGCACCACCGATGAAGACGAGGCGGTGGTCCAGGTGTTGCGGCGCAGCAAGAAACCCGTGATCCTCGCCGCGAACAAGGTCGATGACCCGCGGCACGAGGCCGAGGCTGCCTCCATGTGGAACCTCGGGCTGGGGGAGCCGCATCCGGTCTCGGCCATGCACGGCCGCGGTTCGGGAGATTTGCTGGACGCGCTGCTGGAGGTTTTGCCGCAAGCTCCACGGGAGCGTTATGAGGAAGAAACCGGAGGGCCCCGTCGAGTCGCGATCGTCGGCAAGCCGAACGTTGGGAAATCGAGCCTGCTCAACAAACTGGCCCACCAGCAGCGGGCCGTGGTCAGCGATGTCGCCGGTACCACGGTTGATCCGGTGGATGAACTGGTCGAGGTCGGGGGAGTGGTATATCGCTTCATCGACACCGCCGGAATCCGGCGCCGGGTGAAAGAGGCATCCGGCCATGAGTACTATGCCTCGCTGCGTACCCAGACCGCCATCGAGAGAGCCCAGGTGTGCATCGCCGTGGTGGACGCTTCGGAGCCACTGACCGAGCAGGACCTGCGCATTATGAGCAATGTCGAGGAGACTGGTCGCGCACTGGTCATCGCGTTCAATAAGTGGGACCTCACAGACGATGAGAGACGCCGCTATCTGGAGCGTGAGATTGAGCGTGATCTGGTCGGGTTCCGGTGGGCTCCAACGGTCAACATCTCCGCGCTGACCGGACGCAATGTCGACAAGATGTCCAAAGCCATTGAGGCCGCCGCCCAGGGCTGGGAGACACGGGTCTCGACCGGGAAGCTCAATGCCTTCCTCGGCCGCATTGCGGCCTCTCACCCGCATCCGGTCAGGGGGGGTAAGCAGCCGCGCGTCCTGTTCGGAACCCAGGCGCAGAACTGTCCACCGACATTCGTGCTGTTCACCTCAGGAGATCTGGATCAGGGTTATGTCCGGTTCATCGAACGGCGGCTCCGCGAGGAGTTCGGGTTTGTCGGTTCCCCGGTGCACGTTGAAGTCCGGTCGCGAGAGAAAAGACGGGACCGGTAACGGCTCGTGGAGCTACTCGTCTTCTTTGGGATTTGTGCCTTCTTCGCACTCATCGGGGTGCTCTTTTTCCTCGACTATCAGCGTCGCCAGCGCCAGCTCGAGGAACTGCAACGGCTTTTCCCGGTACGTGAGGTGGCGGCGTCGGGACACATGGTCAGGCTCGTCGCCGAGGTCGGGGACACCCCAGGCCGCCCCGAGAAGATCAGACACATGGTGGCGGAGCTGGAGCCACGCCCGCGCCCCTCGCGACTCAACCTGCCCACCCCGCTGAGCCCCGACGACCTCTATCTCTTGGACCGGGTGCTGTTCGGTGAGTTCCGCTACAGCGTGAACTCTGGTAAGTCGCGTTCCTACCAAGAGCTTGGTTTCTTCTACTACCCGATCCCGGCCTCTTTCCCGCAAACCCATATCCGGCCTTCGAAGCTGCTGCCCCGTATCGGAGACATTCACACCGAGTGGGAACAGTTCAACCGCGACTTCGACGTGCAGTCTTCCTCACGCCGGTTCGCCCTAGCCCTGCTTCAGCCGCGGATGCAGGAGTTCCTGTACTCCCAGCTGCGTGACCTCAACTTGACGCTGTTCTCTGGCGGGTTGCTTCTGATCGCGCCCTCATGGCAAGCCCGCGACTATCCGCGGTTTCGCAGTTTCGCGGCAGAGTTTGAGCGCCGGGTCGTTCCATTCCTGTGGAAAGACTTCGGCTAACCACTTTTCTATCCCGGTTAGCGGTCAAACGACCCCGGCACCCCCTACCTTTATTCACTAGGAGGGGGACATGGATTCCGGGTTGGGTTTCATGGTGGCGGGAGCATTGGTGCTCCTTGCTGTTTCAGGGGGGTTTACGTGGTATGCCCACGTCCATAGGCCAGAGGCGATCAACCAGTTCGCCCGTGAGCGAGGGCTGGGTCTCGTATTCGATAGCCGAGACCTCGGCCAGCTCATCGGCTCTTGGACAGGCATCGGTGACGCCTCCGTGCGAGCGGAGAATCTCCTCGTCATGCCGATAGATGGTGTGGTCGGTGAGAATCTGCTGGATCATTGCTGCGGTGGTGAACTGGTGTGGGGAGGCTCCGGGTCCACCGGCCGGTGGGTCTTCGTCATCCGGCCAATCCCGGCTGCCTTTCCGGTAGTCGATATCGCGCCCCGGCAGGAGGTGAGCCCGGGGCGGACCGCTATCGAAGAGACCCACACGCTGAGCTGTGACGACGAGGGCTTCCTCTCAGAGCTGCTCGACGAACGAATGTCCGCCTACCTGCGTCACGAGATCGGATCGTGCCGGGTGTCCCTGATCCCCGGGGCGATCGTGGTCACCACGAGCGCCGACTGGACCGGAGTCCTGTTCGAGGAACTCATCGACTTCGCCGACGGCATCGGCGACCGGATTCGTCCCGGACTGTTCAAGCAGTATCCCCTGCCTTCGGTGGCCAGAGCACGGACCAGTACCCGCACGGCCCCCGACTGGCGGTTGCGTCCAATTCCGGCTAGAGTTTCCCAGCGGGCCGACTGGCCCGGCGGGCTGTAGCGCAGCTTGGTAGCGCACTTGACTGGGGGTCAAGGGGTCGCAGGTTCAAATCCTGTCAGCCCGAC
>JAUMYR010000218.1 GCA_030528545.1 Propionibacteriaceae bacterium | reverse complement strand
CCGGTGTGCGTCCCGTGATCGACCGCGTCCTCCCGCTCAGCCAGGCCGCCGACGGACTGGGCGCCATGCTCGCCGGGGACGTCTTCGGCAAGGTGGTCTGTGTGCCCTGATGCCCGGCCCGCGACCGGGCGCGGCTTAGGCTTTTCTAGGCCGTCGGCCTCACTGTGGCCGGATGATGGTGAGGGTGGGCGCCGCCAGTGCTATTCCCGCGCTGCGGAAATCGGCCATGACCTGCCGGATCACGGCGTCCTGGGCCTCCCGAGTCTCCAACTGGCGAGCCCCCGACCAGAACCGCAGGTCGAGCGTGACGCTACCCTGGCCGATGGACAGGTATAGTGCCTGGGGTTCGGGGTCGGCCAGCACCTCGGGGAGACCGCTCATTGAGGCCAGGGCGACCTCACGCGCCTGATCCAGATCGACCGCGGCATCGAGGTCGACGGTCAGCGAGGTGCGGACATGTTCGTATCCGGTCTGCACGGTCACGGCCTCGGAGTGCAGTTTTCCGTTAGGGATCACCACCATGCGTCCGTCGAAGGTGCGCAGCGATGTGGACGACAAAGCGATGCGTACCACCGTCCCGGCGTGATCGCCGAGCGAGATCTGATCGCCGACCCGGAAGCGGTCACGGGACAGGATGACCATGCCAGCGAACATGTTGCCCAGCATGGTCTGGAAGGCAATACCGGCGGCGATGGAGATCACGCCGACTCCACCGAGGATGTCCACCGGACGCACGCTGGGAAACACCACGGTGAGTCCGGCCCCGAGGGCCAGGCCGGTGAGGGCGACCTGGGTGAGCCCGCCGAAGACCCTGGCAGCGCTGTCGCTGTGCCCTTTCCAAATCAGCAGCGCCGCGACGGCATGGCGCAGCAGCCACGCCAGCAGCGATCCCGCGGCGAGGACGCCCAACCCGATGAGCACCGCGGTCAGTGTGATCGGTGGTAACCCTGGACCCATGCCATCCCTCCTGTCGGGCCTCAGTTTAGGCGGACGGCCGTGCAGCAGGCAGATGCGGCAGTGTTACGATTTAGGTAACATAAGCGGGTGCAACTGGAGTACGCGACGCGGGAGCTGGAGCGGCAGTGCACCGAGGAGCGCTACATGCGGCGCAAACTCGGTTCGCAGGTCGCCAAGGCGCTCAAGCTGCGTATCGCTGAGTTGTGTCGCGTCACCGAGATGGCGGACCTGCTTCTCGGCGCTGGGCGCTGGGAAGAGCTGAAAGGAGATCGCGCGGGGCTGTGGTCGGCCCGGCTGACGGCGAACTGGCGGCTCGTCGTCCAGCCAGAACAACGCGGCCCGACCGTCGTGATCGTCATAGAGATCGTTGACTACCACCGTGCCTGAGCGCGGCAAGCCAGACTGAGAGGAGGGGCCGTGTCGGCGATGCCGGATTACATTGTGACAACGGGGGATTTCATTGCGGAGTGGATGGAGACCGAGGGGATCAACGCTGCCGAACTCGCCCGCAGGCTTGGAGTGAGCCCAAAACACGTCAGCGAACTGCTGAGCGGGAAGGCGCCGCTGTCGCATCCGCTCGCGCTCGCTCTGGAGCGGGTGACCGGCATCCCCGCCCGCATCTGGAATCAGTACGAGAGCGGCTATCGCAGCGACCTTGCCCGGCGTCAAGAGGCCGAGGAACTCCGGGCGCAGTACGAACGCGCCAAAGAGTTCCCCCTGTCCTATCTACGCACATCGGGATACCTCACCGCCCCGGCGAGGGACCGCGTCGAAACGGTGCGCCAGCTGCTCTCCCTGCTGGGCGTGGCCACCCTGGACGCCTTCGACGCGACGTGGACGCGGGGGAGCGTCGCGTATCGCCGCTCGGCCATCGGCCGGAAGGGTGGCCCCGCGCTGGCCATGTGGCTTGCCCTCGCCGATCGGTACTACGACAGCCTGACAGACCTGCCAGCCTTCGACCGGTCCGGGCTGGAATCTCGGCTCCCCGGCCTCCGCGGGCTGACCACGGGCGAACCGAGGCAGGCCATCGAGGAGGCGACCGGGATGCTCCGCCAGGTAGGCGTGGTGCTGTGCTTCATCCCAGCCGTTCCGGGACTGGGCATACACGGCGCGACCCGGTGGCTGAACGGGCGCCCCATCATTCAGCTGTCGCTGTTGTGGAAGAGCGACGACCAGCTGTGGTTCACGCTGTTCCACGAACTCGGTCACGTCCTGCTACACGGGGACAAAGACCTCTACCTTCACGGCGAGCCGACTCAGGCCGAAGAGGAAGCGAACGCATTCGCCTCGGACCTGCTCATCCCGCGCCGGTTCGTCCCGAGGTTGCCGGAGACACGCGATATCGGGGCCGTGCTGGCTCTCGCGGAAGAACTCGGCATCGCTCCGAGCATCGTGCTCGGACGCGTGCAGCGGAACACCTCCGACTACAGCTGGGGTCAGCGGCTCAGGAGGAAGGTCGATTTTCAGGAAACCATCGCCGGGGGCACCTGAGGCAACACTGGGCGTGCGGCTAGCCCAGCAGGGCGGCCAGGAGATCCCGGGCGGTGAAGCGGTCCAGGAACTGGTTGGCGTTGCCGCACTTGGGGGAGACCACACAGGCCGGGCACCCGGACTCACAGGTGCAGGTGGTGAGCCGCTCCAGGGTCGCGGCGAGCCAGGCATCGGCGACGTCGTACCCGCGCCAGGCCAGGCCCGCCCCGCCCGGCATCCCGTCGTGGACGAAGACCGTCGCCATCCCGGTGTCGGGGTGGGTGGCCAGGGAGACCCCACCGATATCCCAGCGGTCGCAGGGGGCGAAGGCGGGCAGCAGGCCGATCGCGCAGTGCTCCATCGCGTGAGCGCCCGCCCCGACCCGGACGCCCGGCACCCCGGCCCGGGTCACCGCCTCGTCCGGGATCGTCCACCAGGTCGCCTGGGTGGTGAAGGTGCGGCTGGGCATCTCAAGCGGGGTCTGGTCCCAGACCTCACCGGTTACCTCGTCGCGGCGCAGATAGCCCTGCACCCGGCTGGTCAGCCGCACCTCGCCGCGGTACAGCCGCCCGGCGCCGATGCCGCGCTCGTCCCGGACCCCGACGATCGAGACCTCCAGGGACGACAGCGGCTGGGTGTAATAGCCGCTGCGCCGGGCCTCGACCATCGCCACCCGGTCCTCGGGCTCGTAGGCGGTGACCAGGTACTGCTCGCCCTGGTGCAGGTAGACCGCGCCCTCGTGCAGGGTCTTGTCGGCCGCAGCCTCGTCCACCGTCCCGACGACGCGCCCGGTGTCGCTCTCGATCACCTCGAGGGCCCTCCCACCCAGGGAGCGCAGGCTCACGAAATCGGCGGCCCGGTCGGGCCTGGTCCAAT
>JAUMYR010000217.1 GCA_030528545.1 Propionibacteriaceae bacterium | reverse complement strand
TGCGTTCGGTGAGGTGGCGCCTCACCTCCAGATTCGTCGCGGCCTGGCTCACCGCTTGGCTGACCTGCGGTTCACGGATCTCGGCCGTAACGTCACGACCGTTCACCGCGATGGTGGGCTGCGAAGGATTCGTCCCGATCTCTAGCTTCGCCGATGTCGCCACCCGGACGATCCCTGGGGCATCGTCGGCGGCGATTCCCGCAGCCAGCTGAGCACACGTCACCGCGCGGTACATCGCTCCGGTATCCAGATAGGCCAGCCCCAGCCTGCGGGCGACCTCGCGAGCGGTGCTCGACTTACCCGATCCGCTGGGCCCGTCAATCGCGATCAGCACGCCTGCCTCCTACCCAATCACGCTTGGGCGAACCGCCCAGCCACGTTCGACAATATCGGCTCCCAACTGCTCCGCGGCCTCCGCCTTGACCTGAATGGCCAGATAACCGACCTGACGCACCTGGTCGTGCTCTATCGCCACATCCTCGACGTTGACCCCAAGGTCGGCGACATCGGTGAAAAGACGCGCCAGCGCTCGGGGCTCGTCGGGGATCTCGACGACGACGGCGGCGAACTGCTCAGCCGAACGGCCATGTTTACCGGCCAGGGAGAGTGCGCCGCTGCGGCCCCGGCCCAGGAACACCTCAAGCTCGGCCGGGTCGTCGAGGACGCCCAGCAGCTCGCCCAGGTCGCGGCGGATCCCATCCAACTCGGCGCGCACGGCCCGGGCGTTGGCGCTCAGGATCTGCCGCCATAGCGCTGGGTCCGAACCAGCGATCCTGGTCACGTCGCGGATCCCCTGGCCAGCCAAACGTAGGTGGGAGACCGGGACATCCCGCAGGTGTCCCGCCGTGAGGATGCTCATGAGGTGAGGCACGTGAGACACCTGGGCCACCGCGACATCGTGGTCTTCGGGCGACATGGTCACGATCCGAGCGCCGCAGTCCCTGGCCAGCCGCTCCACAGCCTCCACATCGGAGCGGGCGTTGGCTGGCAGGGGGGTGATGACCCAGGTGCGGTCCACGAAGAGTCTGGCATCGGCGGTGAGCGGACCCGTGTACTGAGATCCCGCCATGGGGTGGGACGGAACATAGCGTTCGGCCCCGGCAAGGCCCCCGACTCGCTCGACGATCGGCGCCTTGACCGATCCGACATCGGTGACAGTGGCGTTGGGAAAGCGCCGCAAGGCCCCGCCGATGACCTCGGCCAGGGCGTCCGGGGGCACCGCCGCCACGACCAGCGAGACCTCCTCGGGGTCTGGGGGCTCAATGGTTCCGGCACCGAGACCAGCCGCGACCATGGAATGGGAGCGCACCCGGTCGGCCAGGTGTACCTGCCGCCCGGCGCCGCTCAAGGCCAGGCCGATGGACGCGCCCACGAGCCCGGCGCCGACGATCAGCACCTCAGTCACGCAGCAACTCCGCGAGCTCGTCGTCGCCGATGCGCCGGAAGGTGCGCCGCTGTGTGCTTCGGCGGTCCAGTAGGGCGACCTCTAGGGCGCGGGGCTTGGACTCCTCGGGGTGCGGCCCAAGAGCGGTGACCGCCGAACGGAGCGCCGCGGAGACCCCGCGAGTCAGATCGAAGTCATCGGCTATCGCCCCGGCGATGCGTTTGGTGTTGCCACCCATGACCGTGAAGGATCCCTCATCGGTGATGGAACCGTCGTAGGTGAGCCGGAACAGCTGGTCGGATTCGGCGTCCTGGCCGAGTTCAGCCACGGTAAGTTCTACCTCGAAGGGCTTCTCCGATCCCGAAGAGAAGGCCGCACCCATGAGCTGGGCATATGCGTTGGCCAGGCTCCGTCCAGTCACGTCGAGGCGGTCGTAGGCATATCCTCTCAGGTCGGCGTGCCGGATGCCCGCGATGCGCAGCGCCTCGAACTCGTGGTAGCTCCCGACCGCGGCGAATCCGATCCGGTCGTAGATCTCGCTCACCTTGCGCAAGGACCGGGAATGGTTCTCCGCCACGAACAGGACCCCGTCAGCACACGACAACACGATGGCCGAGCGTCCCCGGGCGATGCCCTTGCGGGCGAACTCGCTGCGGTCCTTCATTAGCTGCTCGGGTGAGACATAGAGCGGCATACTCATGAGACGACCACCTTTGCGCTGAGTTCGGCGACCTCGGAATCGGCATAGCGGCGCACCCCGGCCGCGGTGGCCGCGAAGACCACCGGGAAGATCGACCGGGCGGCGTCGGGGCCACCGGTCGCGGAATCCTCGTCCGCGGCGTCGAACAGCGCCTGGACCAGCGTCAGCGCCACCGCCGCCTCATTAGAATCGGCCCGGTAGGTCTTCTTCAAGGAGCCGCGGGCGAACGGGGCTCCCGATCCGACGGCGTGGAAGCCACTCTCCTCATATCGCCCACCCGTGCCGTCGTAGGAGAAGATGCGCCCCGCCTGGCGGCGCTCGTCCCATCCGGCGAATAGCGGCACCACCAGCAATCCCTGCATCGCTAGGCCCAGGTTCCCCCGGATCATCGCGGCTAGCCGGTTCGCCTTACCGTCCAGGCTCAGCGTCGACCCCTCGATCTTCTCGAAATGTTCCAGCTCCACCTGGAACAGCCGCACCAGCTCGATCGCCAGCCCGGCCACCCCGGCGATCCCTATGACCGAGAAACCGTCGGCCCCAAACACTTTCTCAATGTCGCGTTGGGCGATCATCGAACCCATGGTGGCCCGGCGATCCCCCGCCATGACGACCCCGCCGGGAAAGGTTGCCGCCACGATGGTGGTCCCATGCGGGGCCACCTGCTCGCTGGCGCGCGGCAGAACCTCAGGGCAGACCCGTAGCGCGAACTCGGAAAACGAAGAGGCGGTCGCCGCCAAATAGTCGCTGGTCAGAATGCGGTTAGCTGATGACACGCGGCTAAGACTACCGAGCGGCGCCGATACTTTTAGGATAACCAGCATGCGCGCTTTCTACGCTGTCATCCTCGACCTTGTGCTCGTCGTCGTCTTCGCGGCCACGGGGCGGGCCAGCCATGCCGAAACCCTGGACGCCGCCGGCGTCATGTCGACGGCCTGGCCCTTCCTCGTCGCCGCCCTGGCTGGGGCGGCCATCGTAGCCCTCCTGCGCTGGCCGGCGGTCTCGCTGCGCTCTGGAGCTCTGATCTGGCTCATCACCCTGGCCGGGGGCATGGGCCTGCGGGTCGCCACCGGTGGCACCACCGCGGTCGCCTTCATCATCGTCGCCGGGACCACGCTGGCGCTACTCCTATTCGGCTGGCGCGCGGTGGCCGCCCTCCTCGCGCGGCGCTCCGCCTAGCTCGGCGGGGATGTTCGCCGGACGGGGTCCGGTGTAGTCCGGGCCATATGCCCCGGGGGCCGGACGCCGCTTCCGCATCGGGGCCGTG
>JAUMYR010000216.1 GCA_030528545.1 Propionibacteriaceae bacterium | reverse complement strand
CGCGACCTGCCGGTATGCACTCCACGGCACACAGCACTCGCTCGATCGTCAGCTTCGCGGCCTCGTCTGACATGTCCCTAGTCTGCCCACAACCAGGGGCAGGGAGTGGGTTCCCTCCCGCTCAGACCGGCTCAGCCTCGCCGCCGGAGCCCGCCGGGGCCTCCTGGAGTTCGGTGGTCTTGTCGTGGCCGGTTTTGAACGGCAGCAGCGAGATCACCCCGACCAGCACGAAACCGACGATCAGGCCCAGCACTAGGGAGAACGCGGTGTTGATGAGCCAGCCGAGCAGGCCACCGGCGGTGAGGTGATGCACCGATTCCTCCAGCCCGTGCACGAAGGCGTAGGGGGCGCCCAGCCCGAGATCGTTCATCCCAACCAGGATGATGTGACCGCCCACCCACAACATGGCCAGCGTGCCGATCACCGTGATGGCGGTCAGCACCTTCGGCATGGCCTTGACCAGCAGGTTGCCCACGCGCTGGCTCGCGGCACTGCTCTTGGCCGCCAGGTGCAGGCCCACGTCGTCCATCTTCACGATCAGCGCGACGACCCCATAGACCAGCACCGTGATGCCGAGCGCCACCACGATCAGGGTCAGCGTCCGGCTCACGAAACCGACCGCCGCGACCTCGTTGAGGGCGATCACCATGATCTCGCAGCTCAGGATGAAGTCAGTCGTGATCGCGCCCTTGACCACCTGATCCTCGGCCTCCGGCCCACGGCCGACCACCGGGGTGCCGTGTTCGGGGTGGTGCCCGGTCAGCTTCCCCCAGACCTTGTGCGCCCCCTCATAGCACAGGTAGCCGCCGCCAAGCATCAGCAGCGGGGTGAGACTCCAGGACGCGAACTGGCTCAGCACCAGCAGTGCGGGCAGGATGAACACCAGTTTGTTGCGCAGGCTGCCCATCGCGATCCGCCGGATGATCGGCAACTCACGCTTGGGGTTGATCCCGGTGAGGTACTGCGGTGTCACCGCCGTGTCGTCGATCACCACACCGGCAGCCTTGGCGCTAGCGCGTCCTGCCGCCGCCGCGACGTCGTCTACGCTGGCGGCCGCGGCGCGGGCGAGGGCGGCGACGTCGTCGAGGAGTGCAGCGAGACCGCCGCTCATCGCAGCGCTCCGGTCAGTCGAGTACTGGGCATGTCAGCAGGGTACGGCATCGCGGTGACAGATCCACAGCTGCTCGCCCGAGACCAAGAGGCCGAAGGATCGGGGAAAGCTCCGGTTCAGAGCTGGGCCGGTGGGGCCACGGAAACGCAAATCGCGGCGCGGTGACCGGGCATCCCTGGAAGGTCGAGGTCGTGGATCTCCAGTCCCTCGATGGGGCTGTGCGGCATGGGCCCCGTGCCGACATAATCGGAGGCGGGGTCACGCAGCAGTCCGGTCCCGATCGCCTTGAGCATGGCTTCCTTACGGACCCAGGCCCGGGTGAAGGCCTCCCGACGCTGTGCCGCGCCGAGGGCGAGCAGTTCAGCGTTCTCCCCCGGATGCAGGCAGGCATCGGCCAGGGATGCGGTCGACCCCGCGGGGATCGCCTCCACATCGACACCGAGGGGTAACCTCCCCACCCCGATCAGCACCAGGGTCCCGGTGTGGGACAGCGAAAACTCCACGCCGTCCACTAGGGGTTTTCCGTGAATCCCCTGTCGGATCGACACATCCGCCGGTGGGGTGAGGGTGACCCTCCCCAGGACCTCACGGACCAGCACATGGGCGGCGGCCCAGGTCTCGCCCAGCCCGGGCACGACGAACCGCTCCGCCCTCGCCGACTCCTCAGCCGACAAGACGTCCCTCCGCTGACGGGCCCACGAGGCCCCGGCAGCGGTATCGGCCAGCAGGACCACCGCAGCACCCGGGGCGGGAAGGCTCATCACGCCGGGCAGGCCGGGAAGTTCCCCCTCCGCCCCGCCCAATCCCAGACGCAGCACCAGTTCCTCAACACCCACCGGGCACACCATGTCTTGAGGGTAGCCGCGGGCTCGGGGCACCGTCGCGCACAAGTTCGGGGAACGAGAAGCCTGCCCCAAGCAGCCGCACGGCCCAGCTACCAGCCGGGCTAACCGGTGCCCACCTCAAGGACCCGGACGAGACCCGAGCCGTCGAGGCCGGGGACACGGACTCTTTCCCCGAGGAGCCACGGCCCGCCGGGTTCGCCCAGCCATCGCGCCATTCGCCCGACTAACTCGGGGGGTAGCTGTACCTCGTTCCACGGGTCCATGATGAACACGTACACCTGACCATCGCGATGGGTATAGCGGACGCCGTTGTCCCCATACCTCACCCACGGCCTCGTCCCGTAGATCGCCTCTCCCTGACCGGCCAGCCACCCCCCAAGCACATCGAGACGATCCCGCTGTCGGTCCGGCACCCCCCCGGATGCATCCGGCCCGATATTCAACAGCAGGTTCCCCCCCTTGGCGACGACATCCACCAGCAACCGAACCAACTCGGCTCCGCTGAGGTATTCACCCTCGCCTTCTGCCTCGTTGTATCCGAAGGAACGCCCGATCCCTCGGGTCGCCTCCCACGGGGAAGCGATGATGTCGTCGACGCGAGCATACTCCCTGGTCAGGTGCCCATGGAAGGGGACCCCCCAACGATCGTTGAGAACCCCCTCCGGGACGGCCTGCAGGTAGCGCCGGAACAGGGCTCCCAGGCCCCATTCGTCGTGGGCCTTGCCCGCGTCCGGCCACTCGATGTCGTTCCACAACACGTCCGGCCGGAACCTCTCGATCAGCTCGTCGACCTGGGCCGCGGCGTACCGC
The DNA here is from genome assembly GCA_030528545.1 of Propionibacteriaceae bacterium. The sequence goes on along the minus strand of JAUMYR010000216.1, from coordinate 584 downwards.
GCGAAGGCCTCGTCCTGACGCCGGAAGCTAAACAGCTCCTCGTCGCTGGTGATCGCGGGGAACTCGCTGACGTGCCAGTCCAGCGCTCCCGAGAAGTACAGCCCGAACCTCAGCCCCTCGCCGCGCATCGCGGCCTCCAGATCCGCGATCAGGTCCCGCCCAGGCCCACGGCGGGCCGCGTTGAACCCGGTGGTGGCGGTGTCCCACAGGCAGAAACCGTCGTGGTGCTTGGTCGTGGGGACGAAATACCGCGCACCCCAGCGCCTGACATCGCGAGCCAGACCCACCGCGTCCAAGTCTGGACGCCACAGGTCGGCGAGGTCCTCATAGCTCGTGCCGACCCCGAAGATCCGCTGGTGCCGCTCCCGGGTCGGGGAACCCTCGATCCGCATGGTGTTGGCATACCATTCGGCGTAGTGGTGCCAGGCATAGGCGGCCCACTGCGTGTCCTCGGGGGGATCCTCCACGTTCGCCCACGCCGGGATCGAGTACAGGCCCCAGTGCCAGAACACGCCAAGTTTGGCGTCCTGCCACCACTGGGGGACGCCAGGGCTGGGATAGGCGACGGGGGTCTGTAGTTCTGG
>JAUMYR010000022.1:28001-30711 GCA_030528545.1 Propionibacteriaceae bacterium | reverse complement strand
CAGCAGCCACTTGTTGACCGCCGGTACCAGCTTGGCGATAGAGAAGATCACGATGACCAGCAGGTAGGGGAACAGCGCCATGAAGATGCGTCCTCCCGAAAGTTTTTCGGTCGCGCTCGGGACGTGGGCCTCGACGACCGTGGTCTTCTCCCGTGCGCGTTCGGCGTGCAGGCGCCCCAGGGCCTCTTCCCCTCCCTTCGGCTGCCAGAAGCGCAGGAACACCACGCCAGCGGCGAGACCGGCCAGGGATGCGATGACGTCGGTCAGCTCGACCGAGATATAGGTGGCCGAGATCCACTGCGCCACGGCGAAGGCGATACCCATGGTGAGCGCCACCGGCCAGGTCTCCTTGAGGCCGCGCATGCCGTCGGCGAGCAGCACCAGCAGACAGGGGACGAACAGCGCGAGCACCGGTGTCTGGTGGCCGACATAGGCGCCGATGGTGTGGTAGTCGATGCCGGTCAGGTTACCGGCGGTGATGATCGGGATGGCGATCGCGCCGAAGGCCACCGGGGCGGTGTTGGCCAGCAGCACGACCATGGCGGCGCGCAGCGCCGAGAAGCCCACCGCCATGAGCATGACGCCGGTGATGGCGACCGGTGCTCCGAAGCCCGCCAGGGCTTCCATGAGTCCGCCGAAGCAGAAGGCGATCAGGATCGCCAGCACCCGCGGGTCGTCCGAGATCAGGCCAAAGGTGGCCCGAAGGTCCTCAAAGCGTCCGCTGACGACCGTAACCTGGTAGAGCCAGATGGCGGTCAGCACGATCCAGGTGATCGGGAAAAGGCCGAAGACCGCGCCCTGCGTCGCCGCGAGGACCGTAAGACCGGCCGGCATCTTGAAGGCGAAGATCGCGACGAGCATCGCTGTGCCGAGCGATGTCAGCCCGGCCCAGTGAGCCTTCCATTTGAGCCCGCCTAGGGTGACGAACATGACGATCAGTGGCAGCAGCGCGACGAGCGCAGACCACATTAAGCTCCCCAAAGGGGCGATGTCGGGATGAAACATCGGGAACTCCATCGTTCTGGTACGGCATTGTCAGTACTTACCCGAATGGTACAACCATTGAGCGGTGCATTGTCCAGTGGGTCCGACCAATCCGTCAGCGTGTCGGCTGGTTTGGAGCCTGGTCTGGCGGCTGGGGATCCCCTGTCCGAAGACGAGGCTGCCGGTTGCCGGTGGCCAGCACTAGTGACCAGTTCGCGGTGCCACAATGGGACCATGAGGACCGAGGACGAGCGCAAAGCGCATCAGATCGCACTCGACTACATAGAGAACTCCCTACTGGACGGGTCGCTGCGCGTCGGAGCCCAGCTACCCCCGGAGCGGGATCTGGCGCTGCGCCTCGGAGTCAGCCGGGGCGCGGTTCGCGAGGCGATCCGCGTGCTCCAGGCTCAGGGCATCCTTGAGTCCCAGCCCGGCCCCGGCCGGGGCACCCGCACCACGGCCGGGCAGACCAAGGCGTTGGGCCGGTTGTTCCGGCTGCACCTAGCGCTGGCGTCCACATCCTTGTCCGATCTCACCGAGACCCGGATCGCGCTGGAGCGCAGCACCGCCGCCCTCGCCGCCCGGCACTGGGAACCGGCCTCCCTGCGCCGCCTAGAGCGCATGCTGCTCGCGATGGACGAGATCACCGACCTCGACGCCTTCAACGCCCTCGATACCGATTTCCATGTCGAGATCGCCGTCGCGGCCCGTAACCCATTCATCGGCAACCTCACCGCCGCGATCCGGGAAGCCCTGCGCGACCCGATCCGCATCGCCTCCGAGGCGATGACCGACTGGCAGGAGTTGCGCCTCGACCTGTGCCGTCAGCATCACCAGATCTACGACGCGATCGCCTCCAGGCAACCCGAACTCGCGGCCAGCGTCATGGAGGCCCACATCCGCACCGCCTACACCGTCTTGAGACTGGATTCGTGACCGGGGAGATCGTCGCTGTCTTCGATGCCTCCGGCAAGGTCGTCGGCGCCGCACCCCGGGGCGAGGTGCGGGCCCGTAACCTGCGTCACGGGGCCACCGCGATCCTGGTGCTCAACTCCAAAGGCGAGGTGCTCCTCCACCGCAGGACCGCGACCAAGGACGTATACCCCAGACGCTATGACTTCGCGGTCGGTGGGGTGCTCCAGGCCGGGGAGGACCCCACCGGTTCCGCCTTGCGCGAACTGGCCGAGGAGGTCGGGGTCCACGATGCCCCGCTGCGCCGCCTCGGGCCGCCCCGCTCCTATTCCGACGAGCACACCCGCTATATCGCGTTCTGTTACGAGGCCCACTGGGATGGACCCGTTCGGGCCCAGCCGGAGGAAGTCGAGGAATTGCGCTGGGTGCCGATCGCCGAGGTCGCCTCCCGGCTCCATGACCCAGGGTGGGAACTGATGCCCGATTCGGTCGACCTGCTGGGCTGGCGCCTGCTCGAATTGGCGGTTCAGACCAGCACCGCGACCGGACGCGAGCGCTCCCCTTCCGGCCGGTAGAGAGCGAGCAGATTCCCATCTGGCCCGATCATGCCGGTCGGGTCGGATGGCACTCTCAGCGGCAGCGTCCTCCCGTATCCGATCTCGATGGCCTGCTGCTGGCTGACTTCGACGCAGGGAAAGCTGAGCCGGGCGGCCTCGGCCATGGTCATCAGCGGTGGCGCTTCCTGATCGATGGGCTGGGCCAGCTCCAGGCCATAGCCTCCGATCCGGGTACGGCGCAGCATCGTCAGGTGTCC
>JAUMYR010000022.1:25434-27901 GCA_030528545.1 Propionibacteriaceae bacterium | reverse complement strand
CCAAGCAGCCGGGTCGCGCGGTTGACGCCCAGTATCAAAACACCGGTCGCCATCGGGTCGAGAGTCCCCGCGTGTCCCACTTTGCGAGTCCCGACCAGCCGACGGACCCGACCCACCACCTGGTGGGAGGTCCAGCCCGCCGGCTTGTCGACGACGATCACTCCAGAGGGGGCAGCCGCACTCACTCGGATGGCTCTGCTGGTTTCTTGTAAGGATCGGCCTCACCGGCATAGCTCGCGCCGAGGCGCTGCCGGGCCACGGCCGCGTCCTCGGCCTGGGCCTGGGCGAGCAGATCCTCGATGTGGCGCGCCGAATCCTCGGTCGCGTCCAGAACGAAATCCAGCGTGGGGGTGAACTTCATCCCGAGTTCCTTGCCGACCGTGGAACGCAGCATGCCCTTGGCAGACTCCAGCGCGGCCGCCGATCCCGCCCGGGCGGCCTCGTCCCCCAGCACGGTGTAGAAAACCGTCGCCTCCCGGTTGTCCCCGGTCAGGCGCACATCGGTGAGGGTCACGAAACCGAGCCTGGGGTCCTTGACCCTCCGCTCCAGGGTGTGGGCCAGGATGACCTTGATCTGGTCGGCGAGTTTCGCGTTGCGTGGATTGGCCATGTGTCCTCCTCAGGAGCGAGCGATCTCGACCATCTCATAGGTCTCGACGATGTCTCCGATCTTGATGTCGTTGTAGTGGCCGAGCGTGAGACCACATTCGTAGCCTTCCCGGACCTCGGTGACATCGTCCTTCTCGCGGCGCAAGGAGGCGATGGAGGTGTCGGTAATGACCACGCCGTCGCGCAACAGCCGGGCCTTCTGGTTGCGGCGGATGGAGCCGTCGATGACCATACAACCGGCGATGTTGCCGAACTTGCTCGACTTGAAGACCTCGCGGATCTCGGCCTGGCCTCGCGTCTCTTCCTTGAAGATCGGCTTGAGCATGCCCTTGAGAGCCGCTTCGATCTCATCGATCGCGGAGTAAATGACCGAGTAGTAGCGGATGTCGACGTTCTCCCGGTCGGCCAGCTGGGCGGCGTGAGCCGTCGGGCGGACGTTGAAGCCGATGATGACGGCCTTGGACGCCGCGGCGAGGCTGACATTGGTCTCGGTGATCGCACCAACACCCCGGTCGATGACCCGCAGGCTGACCTCCTCGCCGACATCGATCTTGAGCAGCGCGTCCTCCAGCGCCTCCACCGAACCGGCTCCGTCGCCCTTGAGGATGAGCAGCAGTTCCTGGGTCTCGCCCTTGCTGATCTCCTCGAACAGCTGATCGAGGGTCTTGCGGCGGGCGCCCTTGGCCTGGGCGGCGGCCCTCATCCTGGCCTCGCGCTTGTCGGCGATCTGGCGAGCCATCCGATCGTCGTCAACGACCAGGAAGTTGTCACCTGCGCCGGGCACCGAGGTGAGGCCAAGCACCTGAACCGGCATGGAGGGATCGGCCTGCGTCACGTTCTCACCGTGGTCGTTGACCATGGCGCGCACCCGGCCGTGGGAGGAACCGGCGACGATCGAGTCGCCGATCTTCAGCGTGCCGCGGTGGACGAGCACGGTGGCGACCGGGCCGCGTCCCTTGTCGAGGTGCGCCTCGATGGCCACGCCCTGGGCGGGCATGTTCGGGTTGGCGCGCAGGTCGAGTTCGGCGTCCGCGGTCAAGGCGATGGTCTCCAGCAGGGTGTCGAGGCCTTGTCCCTTGAGGGCCGAGACGTCCACGAACTGGGTCGTGCCGCCGTATTCCTCGGGGACCAGCCCGAAGTCCATGAGCTGACCACGGACCTTGGTCGGGTCGGCCGCGGGCTTGTCGATCTTGTTGACAGCGACCACCACCGGCACGTCGGCCGCCTGGGCATGGTTGAGCGCCTCGATGGTCTGCGGCATGACACCGTCATCGGCGGCCACCACGAGGACCGCGATATCGGTTGACTTGGCGCCGCGGGCACGCATGGCGGTGAAAGCCTCGTGACCCGGGGTATCGATGAAGGTGATCTTGCGCAGCGCGCCGTCGACCTCCTTCTCCACCTGGTAGGCACCGATCGCCTGGGTGATGCCGCCAGCCTCGCCCTCGACGACGTTCGTCTTGCGCAGCGCGTCCAGCAGTTTGGTCTTGCCGTGATCGACGTGACCCATGACCGTGACGACCGGCGGACGCACCTCCAGGTCGGACTCGTCGCCAGCGTCCTCACCGAACTCAAGATCGAAGCTCTCCAGCAGTTCGCGGTCCTCGTCCTCGGGAGAGACCACCTCGATGTTGTAATTCAGCTCGGCGCCCAGCACCTCAAGGGTGTCGTCGGCGACCGACTGCGTGGCGGTCACCATCTCGCCGAGGTGGAACAGCACCTGCACCAGCGAGGCCGCCTCGACTCCGATCTTCTCGGCGAGGTCGGTCAGGGAGGCGCCACGGCGCAGGCGCACCGTCTGCCCGTCTCCCTGACGCACCCGCACGCCACCGATCGTGGGGGCTTCCATCTGGTCGAA
>JAUMYR010000022.1:15387-25334 GCA_030528545.1 Propionibacteriaceae bacterium | reverse complement strand
CGTCTCCCTGACGCACCCGCACGCCACCGATCGTGGGGGCTTCCATCTGGTCGAACTCTTGCCTGCGCTGCTTCTTAGACTTGCGTCCGCGCTTGCCACCGGCGCCACCGCGACCGAACGCACCCTGGGTTCCGCCGCCACGGCCGCCACGGCCACCGCGGCCACCGCCGGTCGCCGGTCCAGCGCCCATTCCCGGACGCCCGGGGGCACCGCCGCCAGCGGCGGGCCGACCACGCCCGGGAGCACCACCACCGGGACGCGAACCGCGCACGGCGGCCTGACCCAGGGAGGCATTCTGCTGTTTGGGCATCATGGCCGGATTCGGACGCGGCATCCCGGGCACGCCAAAGCTGCCGCCGGGACGCGGCATCCGGGCGTCCCCACCCGCAGGGGCCCCTGAACGCGGCGGACGCGGCGTGGGACCGCCCTCGGAGCGGGGGCGACGCTGCTGCTGGCCCATGCCCTGAGAGGAGGCGAACGGGTTATTCCCGGGACGCGGCACGCCCGGCTTGCGCGGCATCTGACCGGGGGTCGGGGCACCGCCGGAGGGGCGGGGCGGACGCGGGCCGGGGACGCCGGGGCGCGGACCCGGCGCTGCTGGACGCGGACCCGGGACCGGCGCGGCCGGAGTCTGCGGGGCCTGCGCCGCGGGGGCACCGGGGCCAGGTGTCGGACGCGGCGGGCGCGGGCCCGGCATCGGGGCCGCCGGTCGGGGCGCTGGGACTGGCTTCGGCGCAGCCTGCGGCGCCGGGGCCTCGGCCACGGCGGGAGCCTCGGTGGCGGGGGCCTCAGGCTTGGCCTTCGGCGCGGGTTTGGGCGCCTGCGGTGCCGCGGGCACCCGCGGCGCTGGCGCGGCCGGTTTCGGCGCTGGCGGGGCCTCAGGCTTGGCCTGGGCCGAGGCATACATTTCCTTGAGCCTGCGCACTACGGGGGGCTCAATGGTGGACGAGGCGGACTTGACGTATTCGCCCATCTCGCCCAGCTTCGTCAGAAGTTCTTTGCTTTCGATTCCGAGGTCTTTGGCGACTTCGTGCACGCGAGGCTTGGCCACTACTCTCCTTCGGGTCCAGGCCTCACGCCCGGACCAGCTAGTCGGTTGTTGTGCTCATCGTTGGATACTCATCGAGTGGTCATGAGCGTTAGCCCACTTTCTGGTTGTCGAGGTTCCCTACGGAATGGGGAAACACCATCGCGTAGTGTAACCCTTCGCCGTGGCCTAACTCCAACCAGCCTCGCGCAACCGATCAATCTCGACCGGCTGGCGGAGGGCACGGGTGAGCGCTCGCCTGCGGATCGCCTCTTCCAGGCAGGACCGGCGAGCATGCAGGTAAGCCCCTCGCCCGGCCATCCGGGCGGCAGCGTCTATGGAGGCCTGACCGGCGATCGCGACGATGCGTACCAGTTCGGATTTCTCGGCCCTGGCGCGGCAGCCGACACAGGTTCTCATCGGGGACACCCCGACATCGTAGACCGGGGTGGCCTGCCCTGGCACTCCTCTCTGAGGGAACCGACAGCCTGGCCACAGCCTCCTGACAGCACCGGCCCGCAACCTGGGTATCAGCCCGGTAACCGACCGGGCCGCAACGAAAGGACAACTGAGTGAAGAAGATCATTTTGCCCGCCGCCGCGGTCCTGGCGATCGGCGCGGGAAGCCTCGGTGTGGCTCAATTCGCCCTGGCCGACGATCAGTCCCCGAGCCCCTCAGCCTCGGCGGGATCTACCAGCGAGTCTTTGGCCGGTGAGCGTCACGGGCGCGGCAAAGGCGGCATGAAGGGCATGGATACCTCCGCGCTGGCCAGCAAACTCGGCGTTGATGAGAGCACCCTCAAGACAGCGCTCGCTAAGGCCCGCGAAGCGGTCAAACCCGCCGCGGGGAGCGACCGGTCCACCAAGCCTGACCGAGCGGCCATGCATGACAAGTTCGCCGAGGCGCTGGCCAGCGAACTTGGCCTGGAAAAGTCCACGGTCGCCACGGCGCTGGAGGAATCGCGCGCCGCCGCCCAGGCCGAGCGGAAGGCATCCTTCAAGACCCGGCTGGATCAGGCCGTGACCGATGGCAAACTCACCCAGGCCGAGGCCGATGCCGTCCTCAAGGCAGCTGAGGCCGGGGTGATCGGGATGGGGGGTGGGCGCCGCTGAAGCCTTCCATGAGGTGACTTCCCCTTCGTGATCGCGGTAGCCGCCGAGACCCTCGTCCCCGGCGGCCACCGCTTTTCACGCTCCCACAGGCTTTGGTCTGGATGTGACCAGAACCGCTCGAAGCCTCAGGAATCTGGACGGATGTCGATGCGCCAGCCGGTCAGGCGGGCGGCAAGGCGGGCGTTCTGCCCCTCCCTCCCGATAGCCAGTGACAGCTTGTGGGCCGGGACGATGACGCGGCAGGCCCGCGCGGCGGGGTCGACGATGGTGACGCTGAGCACCTCGGCCGGGCTGAGCGCCTGGGCGACGAACTCGGCTGGGTCATCGGAGTAGTCCACTACATCGATCTTCTCGTCGTTCAGTTCGGCTGTGACCGCACGTACCCGCTGCCCATTGGGGCCGATCATGGCGCCCTTGGCCGAGACATTCGGGTCGAGGCTGCGCACCGCGATCTTGGTCCTATGCCCGGCCTCGCGGGCGACCTCTTTGATTTCGACGATGCCCTGCTCGATCTCGGGAACCTCTTTGGTGAACAGCTTGCGCACCAGGTTCGGGTGGGTTCTGGAGACCACGACCTGGGGCCCGCGGATCTCCTTGCGGACGCTCACGACATAGACCCGAAGCCGCAATCCATGGGTGTAGCGCTCCCCCGGGACCTGTTCGGCGAGCGGCATGATGGCCTCTAAGGTGCCTAAATCCACCCGGACCGTGCGGGAGTCCCGGTCGGCCTGCACCACGCCCATGACCATGTCGCCCTCGACCGCCGCGAAGTGGCCATATTTCTGTTCGTCCTCGGCTTCCCGGATGCGCTGGTAGATCACCTGCCGGGCGGTGGTGGCGGCCACCCTGCCGAAGTCGTGCGGGGTGTCGTCGAACTCGCCGATCTGGTTGCCCTCCTCGTCAAGTTCGGGAGCGATCACCGCCACCTTGCCGGTCTTGCGGTTGAGTTCCACCCGGGCCCCGGGCAGCGCTCCTGGGGTCTTGTGGTAGGCGTTGAGCATCGCATCCTCGATGGCGCGGACGAGGACCTCCAGCGGGATCTCCTTGTCGCGCTCGATGAGGCGCAGTGCGGCAAGATCAATGTCCATCTCAGTTCTCCTCCTCGCCGTCGTCCAGTCCGGGAGCCGGACGATTCAGTTCCACCTGGACGACGGCCTTCGCGATGTCACCGTAACCGATGACGAGTTCGCTGCCCTCCACATCGAGCGTGACCGCCGATGCTCCCGCCTCGACGATCCTCCCGGTGACCTCGGCCTTGTCCGGGCCGTGATGCACCTTGACGAGCCGATCGACATTGCGGCGATAGTGCTTGGGTTCGGTGAGCGGTTTGCTCACCCCGCGGGAGGAAACCTCGAGGGTGTATGGGCGGGAGCCGCCGAAGTCGAGTTCGTCGAGCACCTGCGAGATCGCCTGGGAGGCGACCGTGATGTCATCCAACAGCGGACCCCGGCCGTGCGGGCCATCCCCGTCCACCGTGATGCGCACGATCAGACGTTTTCCCACCGGGGTGACCTGCACGTCCTCAAGCTCAAGCTGGTGTTCGCTGAGGACTGGCCGCAACGAAGTCGCGAGCTGATGGTCTTTCATTGCTTCTCCGTTGCTGTTGTGGTCCAGATTGTTCGCCCTAGCTTACACGCCGTGGCATAGCGATGTGCCGACCCAGGCTCGCTGCCGGTACCCTCGGGGCGTGACTACCCCCGCATGGACAAGACGAGCGCTGCTCGCCAGCGGCGCCGCCGTGCTGGCGGGGTGTGCGCCCACCGACCCGGTGATCCGCCCCACCGGGACGGTGCCGCCCGCACGGCTGCCGCAACTCGACCCGGTCCAGGCCGCGGCTCTGGCCTCGGAGACCGAATTGGTCAGGCTGTGGCAGGCCATCGCGGCGGCCGCACCGGGCTGGCCGGAGGCCGCCAGGCTGGAACCGGTCGCGGCCTCCAAGGTCAAGGCCCATTCCGGGCATGTGGCCAGGCTGCGGGGCCTAGACGTGCTGCTGCCCGACGACGAGCCTTTCCACCCCGAACCGAGCACACCAGCGGCGACGGTGTCCGGCTGGGCGGATGCCCGCAGCCAGGTGGAGGCCCTGCAGGCCAGCGTCGCCGCTGAGCATCGCGGTGCCGCCCTCGCTTCGGCCTCCTCCAGGCCGCAGCTGGCGCTGTTCTATGGTTCGCTGGCCGCGTGCGCCTCCGCGTCGCCGGATCTGGCCCTCACCGGAGGAGCCTCCCCTCGTCCCTTCGCGGTCGGGACCAGTGAGGCGGTACATGCTGTCCTCATTACCCGCGTCTGGGCACTGGTCTATGCCCTGGAGACCGGCATCGGGCGCCTCTCCCGCGATGCGCAGCTGCGTCCCGAGGGGTTGGCCCGGCTCGCCGAGGTGAAACTGCTGCGCGATGAGCTGCTGGCTCGGCCCGAACTCGCCGCTCCGCCCCGGCAACGCTCCGACTACGATCTGGGCGGCCCGCTTGGGACCGAACAGGAGGTACTGTCCTGCTGGTCTCGCGCCGAACTGGCCCTGATGGGCGCCTGGGGACGCCTCGCGGCGGCCAGCCCGGACAACGCAGAACCCTTAGACGCGATGCTGTCTCAGGTGCGGCAGGCCGAGAGGTGGGGACGAGGCCTTCCGGCCTGGCCGGGCTGGGCCTGAGGGAACACACCCTGGGCACGGCCCTCTCGGCCGCCAGGGTTTACTCCGGGGCGGGGCTCAGCCGCGGACGGCTTTCAGCACCGCGTCCCGGGCCTGGGCGACCGGCACCTCGGCGCTAGCCCCCGTAGTCCGGTCCCGCACCTCGACGACACCGTTGGCCAGTCCCCGGCCGACCACCACGATCGTGGGCATCCCGAGGATCTCGGCGTCGGCGAATTTCACACCCGGAGAGGCCTTCCGGTCGTCCAGCAGAACCTCAATACCAGCCTCGTCGAGCTGCGCGGCTAGGTCCCGGGCGGCGTCGAACACGGCCTGGTCCTTGCCGGTAGCCACGATCTGGACGTCGAAGGGGGCGACGGCTCGCGGCCAGCACAGGCCCTTGTCGTCGCAGGTGTTCTCGGCGATGGCCGCCACGGCGCGGGAAATCCCGACCCCATAGGAGCCCATGGTGACGGTCGCCAGCTTGCCGTTGACGTCCAGCACCTTGAGCCCGAGGGCCTCGGCGTACTTGGTGCCAAGCTGGAAGATGTGGCCCATCTCGATACCGCGGGCCAGTTCCAGCGGACCCGAACCGTCCGGGGAGGGGTCACCGGCACGCACCTCGGCGACGTCGAGGATCCCGTCGGCGACGAAGTCACGCCCCGCCACCAGGTAGGCGACGTGTTTGTCGGCCTCGTTGGCTCCCGCGATCCAGGAAGTTCCGGTCACGACCCGGGGGTCGACGACGAAACGGACGCCGGAGGCGGAGGTCTCCCCCACGGCCTGCGGTCCGAGATAACCCTTGACCAGCAGCGGGTGTTTCTCGAAGTCCTCTTCCGTGAACGGCGCCACCTCGGCAGGGGCCAGTGCCGCTTCCAGGCGGCGCATGTCGACCTCCCGGTCGCCGGGCAGGCCAATGACCAGCGGTTCGGCGGTCCCGTCGGGCTGGCGGACGGTCACGACCACGCTCTTCAGCGTGTCGGCGGCGTTCCATTCCCGGTCGGGGCGCGGATAGCGTTCGTTGAACACCTGGACCAGCGCCGCGATGGTCGGGGCCTCGGGGGTCTCCATGACCTGGGCGGGGGGAACATCGGCGTAATCGACCGGTTCGGGCACCGGGATACGCACCGCCTCGACGTTGGCGGCATATCCGCCGGGAGAGCGCACGAAGGTGTCCTCCCCGTTCTCCGCCACGGCCAGGAACTCCTCGGACTTGGACCCGCCCATCGCCCCGGCGGTCGCCTCGACGATGACATAGGACAGGCCGAGGCGGTCGAAGATCCGGATGTAGGCACCGCGGTGGGCGTCGTAGCTGGCCTGCAGCCCGGCCTGGTCGATGTCGAAGGAATAAGAGTCCTTCATGACGAACTCGCGCCCGCGCAGCAGCCCGGCGCGGGGCCTGGCCTCGTCCCGGTACTTGGTCTGGATCTGGTAGATCGACAGCGGCAGGTCCTTGTAGGAGGAGTAGAGGTCCTTCACCAGCAGGGTGAACATCTCCTCGTGGGTGGGGCCGAGCAACATGTCGTTGCCCTTGCGGTCGCTCAGCCGGAACAGGTTAGGACCGTATTCGCTCCACCGGTTGGTCTCCTCGTAGGGCTCCTTCGGCAGCAGAGCCGGGAAATGCACCTCCTGGGCGCCGATCGCGGCCATTTCCTCCCGCACGATGCGCTCCACCTGGTGCAGCACCCGAAGCCCAAGCGGCAGCCACGAATAGATGCCGGGAGCGACCCGCCGGATATAGCCAGCCCTCACCAGCAGCTTGTGGCTAGGGACTTCCGCGTCCGCTGGGTCGTCGCGGAGCGTGCGGAAGAACAGCTTGGACATCTCGGTGTACACGGGCGGCCTTTCGTCGGTTCGGCGCACAGCCTAGTCCAAACCCGACTCCTCGCGCCGCCAGGGGCTCAGCAGTAGTGGACCGTAGACATCGCCCCGATCTGGACGAAACCAGTTCGCAGGTAGGTGCGGATCGCAGGGGTATTGAAGTCGTTGACGTAGAGCGAGATTCTCGGATAGGACGAGCGCACCTGATTGACCAGCGCGGTCATCGCCGGTGCGGCCAGCCCCCTGCCTCGAAGCCCCGGGGTGAGCCACACCCCCTGGATCTGCGCGTGCCCATCGAAGGTGATTCCGATATCGGCCTTGAATAGCACCTGTCCCTGCCGCACGACACCGAAGGCGTGCCCGGCGCGGAGGCGTTCGCGCACCGCATGGGCATAGCCGGATCCGCCCTCCAGCGGGCTCACCCCGATCTCTTCGGTGTACATGTGCACCGAAGCGGCCAGATAGGAGTCGTACTCGGCCTCGGTCAGCTGCCTCAGGCTCGGCTCCGGACCCACCTGGGAGGGCCCCTCCCACACCATGAGCGGCTGGCTGTAACGGATATTGCGTGGGCGCTGCCACGACCACCCCCAGCGGCGGGCCAGCCTGTCGTGCAGGCCAAGCACCGCATCCGAGCGCCCAACCATGGATCCGGCCCGGCACAGCGGCCCACCGTACTCAGCGAAGGCGTCCAGCGCCTGCGGGTGGGCCCCAACCGGATAGATCGTCGAGCCGTAGTAACACACTCCCAGCAACCGTCCGTGCTGTTCATAGCCGTAGAGGCCGCAAGGGCCCCTGGTGTCCAGTTCAGCCGTGGCCAGGCGGCGGCGGAGCGCGAGATTGGCGATGGGATCCCAGTCCAGGAACGCCTCGACGCGGGGGACGTCGTCTGGGCCCATCCTGAATGAGCGGCCCTCCATCAGCCGACGGTGACCTCCACTTCTCCTGCGGGCAGGTCGGCGGCGAGCCGGTTCGCCTCCTCGATCAGCGTCGCCACGATCTCGGATTCGGGAACGGTCTTGATGACCTTGCCCTTGACGAAGATCTGTCCCTTGCCGTTGCCGGAGGCGACCCCGAGATCAGCCTCCCTGGCCTCGCCCGGGCCGTTGACCACGCATCCCATCACCGCTACCCGCAGCGGGACCTGCATCCCTTCGAGGCCCTTGGTGACCTCCTCGGCAAGGGTGTAGACGTCCACCTGGGCCCGCCCGCAGGATGGGCAGGACACGATCTCTAGTTTGCGGGGACGCAGATTCAGCGACTCTAGGATCTTGATGCCCACCTTGACCTCTTCGGCGGGGGGCGCCGACAGGGACACCCGGATGGTGTCGCCGATGCCGCGAGACAGCAGCGCCCCGAACGCCACCGAAGATTTGATCGTCCCCTGGAAGGCCGGGCCCGCCTCCGTGACCCCGAGGTGCAGGGGCACGTCGATCTGTTCGCTCAGCATCTCGTAGGCGCGCACCATGACCACCGGATCGTGGTGTTTGACGCTGATCTTGAAGTCCTCGAAACCGACCTCGCGGAACAGCGAGGCCTCCCACAAGGCCGATTCGACCAGCGCCTCCGGGGTCGGGGACCCGTACTTGGACAGCAGCCTCTTGTCGAGGGATCCGGCGTTGACCCCGATCCGGATCGATACCCCGGCGTCGGTGGCGGCCCTGGCGATGGCCGCGATCTGGTCGTCGAAGGCCTTGATATTGCCGGGGTTCACCCGCACCGCGGCACAACCGGCCTCGATAGCGGCGAAGACGTAGCGAGGCTGGAAGTGGATGTCGGCGATCACCGGGATCTGGCTCTTCATCGCGATGATGGGCAGCGCCTCGGCATCGTCCTGGCTGGGCACCGCCACCCGGACGATGTCACACCCGCTGGCGGTCAGCTCGGCGATCTGCTGCAGGGTGGCGTTGATGTCGGTGGTCTTGGTGGTCGTCATCGACTGCACGCTGATCGGTGCGTCGCCGCCGACCAGCACCTTGCCGACCTTGATCTGGCGGGTCTTGCGGCGGGGGGCAAGGGTTCTCGGCGGCGGGGTTGGCATGCCAAGGCTGACCGTCATGTGCGTCCTCTTCGCTCGTGATTGCGCCAATAGTCTACGCATCCCCGGCGATTCGTGGCGGGGGCCTCTCGCGCCTGGGCCGGTGCTTCGGCCATAGTTGGTCCATGACCAAGACCGTCGTGTTTCTCACTGGCCTGGGCCAGGACGCCTCCGCCTGGCAGCCCATCGCTGACGGGTTGCAGCGGGGCTGGATGGGGCGCTGCTTCGCGGTGAACGACCTGGTCGCCGAGGATCAGCCGTTCACCATGGCCGCCGCGGTGGAGGGACTCCACGCCCAGATCAACCGTCTGGAGATCGGCGAGGCGGTGCTGTGCGGGCTGTCCCTGGGTTCGATGATCGCCACCAGCTACGCGATCGCCTATCCCGGCCGGGTCCAGGGCCTGGTGCTGGCGGCCTCCCAGGTGCGGGCAAACCCGCTGCTGATGCTGGCCGAACGGGCCGCGGTCAGGCTCCTTCCGGGATCTCTGCTCGGACTGCCCGAGGGGCTGACCAAGGAAAGGCTGCGCGAGATCCTCGCGGTCGTCGGCCCCATCGACTACCACTCCTCCCTGGACGACATCACCGCACCCACGCTGGCCCTGTGCGGCACCAGGGACAAGGCCAACCTGGCCGCGGCGCGCACCATCGCCGCGGGAGTGCCGGGGGCGCGGCTGGAACTGATCGAGGGGGCCGGTCACGAGCTGAACGTGACCCACGCCGTCGAGGTCGGCCATGCCCTCGCCGGCTTCCTCGCCGCACTGGAGGACCAGCCCAGCGGAGCCTGAAACCTTCTGCGTCCCGCTGCCCGGCCGCGTTGTCATGGCTGCTTTTTAGGCATGATGATCTTCATATATCAGATTCTCAATAGAAACAATCATAAACCAGCCATATTGACCAACAGAAGCAGCACCCAAAGGATCACCCCATTCGACTCCACGCTGATCGGGATTACTCCTTTCTCGATAACCAGCGAGGTACTCTGCAAAAGAATCGGGCCATACCCAGTATCCCCATAGCTGGTCGCTGGGCGCACACTCCATATTCATGAAGGCCACGTCATAAAATGGCCTTGACACCTGATATATATCCCGCGACCCAGCCGGTCAACTCCCGCGACACCCAGATCCCAGGCCGCCTGCTCCCGAGTTCGAGCGATCGCGTCCTCGCGCACCTGCTCAAACAGCTTCCCCCACAGCACCGTATCCATCGACGGGCGCCACCCCACGCACCCTACGATCAGGACGACACACGCCACTATCAGCAGCGCCCGGGAAAAGCCCCATCAGACCTCCTCGTCACGTCACAGGGCAATCCCGTTGCGCATCATATATC
>JAUMYR010000022.1:9217-15287 GCA_030528545.1 Propionibacteriaceae bacterium | reverse complement strand
CCCCATCAGACCTCCTCGTCACGTCACAGGGCAATCCCGTTGCGCATCATATATCCTCTGCGCCCCGGGTTGACAACATTCCTTACACAAACGAACAGTCCCGGGAATCGATTGGATCGCGATCGGCGAATCGCATCCATGACCCGATGTTCTTCGCTGGTGGGTGGCTGGCTTTCACCGTACGGTGACAATCGGGCTGGGAAAGCGCCTGCGTGACCCGGCCGACGACGGCTAGCGGCCGGCAGGTTCCGCCGCCGGGAGAAAACTCCGGCTGGTCCGGTAAAGGAGCCGGGCAGGCCGATAACGGCGATGCCTCGCCGGGGCGAAACCCTAGAAGATGCTGATCGGGGTAATGATGTCGGCGAGGATCAGGATGGCACCGGCGATCAGCAGGAATCCGCCCACGACGTAGACCACGGGAAGCATCTTCGCGGTGTCGGCGTGTCCGGGGTCCGGGCGTCCCAGCAGGCGGGCCGCGGAACGCTTCAGCCATTCGTAGATCGCCCCGGCCATGTGGCCGCCGTCGAGCGGGACCAGCGGGACCAGGTTCAGCAGGGCCACGAACAGGTTCACCGACCCGAGCAGGCCGAACCAGGTGGCGATCCGGTCGCCGAGCGGCAGCCGGTCGGCCGTGGCGACCTCGCCAGCCACCCGGGAGGCCCCGACGATGGAGATGGGGCCGTTGATGTCCCGCGGCTGGCCCGTGACCAGGTCTGCGGCGACGTTCCAGACCTTCACCGGGAAGGAGGCCAGCGCGACCAGGGACTGTTTCGTCATGCGCCACATGTCCTTGGCCGTCCCTACCGGCCCGGTGGTCTCCCGAGCGATGGTGGGCCGGACGCCGAGGAAGCCCGCCTCGATCGTCTTGGACGGGTCGAGGCGGTCGGCGACACGGGTCACCACCGTGTTGACCCGCGGTAGGGCGACCTCGGCGCCGTCGCGCTCCACCACGAAATCGGCGGGGCCGGACCCGTTGGCCCGGATGGCCTCGCTGAGGGCCTCCCAGTCGGTGTAGCGGACGCCGTTCAGGGCCACGATCCGGTCGCCCGCGAGAATCCCGGCCTGTTTGGCTGGGGTCTGCGGGTCACCGGGCTGGCAGGTCCGCTCGGCGCGTCCGGCGGGGATCATGCAGTCATTGACCACCGCGGCGACCGGCTGGGGCCGGTGCTGGCCGTAGGTCATGTTGATGCCGAGGAAGATCGCGAAGGCCAGCAGCAGGTTCATCGCCGGGCCGCCGAACATGACGATGAGTTTCTGCCAGGTCTTCTTCTGGTAGAACAGCTTGCCGTCGTCCGCCGGAGTCACGTCCTGGGCCTCGCCCTCCCGGGCATCGTCGGCGAGACGGTTCAGCCACTTGAGGCGTCCCGGCCTGCCGGGCGGGTACATGCCCACCAGCCGCACATAGCCCCCCAGCGGGATCGCCTTGATCCCGTACTCGGTACCGCCCCTGGTGGTCGACCAAAGGGTCTTACCGAAACCGACCATGTACTGGGTGACCTTGACGCCGAACAGCTTGGCCGGAACCAGGTGACCGACCTCATGTAGCGCGATGGAGGCCATGATGAGCACGAAGAAGGCCACCGCGGCGACGATCACGATGAGAATGCTCATGCGCTCAACTCCTCAGCACGTTCACGGGCCCAGGCATCCGCTGAGAGCACCGCATCCAACGACAGGTCCGGATCCGGGACGTGCCCGGCCGCCAGGTGCTCGTCGAGCACCCGAGCGATGATAGCGGCGATGTCGCAAAAGCCAATCTTTCCGGCGCAGAAGGCATCCACGCAGGTCTCGTTGGCGGCGTTGTAGACCGCCGGGGCGGTGCCCGAGGCCTGTCCGGCTCTCCTGGCCAGTTCTACGGCGGGGAAGGCCTCGGCGTCGAGGGGTTCGAAAGTCCAGGTCGCGGCCCTCGTCCAGTCGCAGGGGGCGGCGGCGTCACGCATCCGGTCGGGCCAGGTCAGCGCCAGCCCAATCGGCAGCCTCATATCGGGTGGGGAGGCCTGGGCGATCGTGGACCCGTCGTGGAACTCGACCATGGAGTGCACCACCGACTGCGGGTGCACCGTCACCACGATGTCGGCCAGGTCGACGCCGTACAACAGGCTGGCCTCCAGCAGTTCCAGGCCCTTGTTGACCAGGGTGGCGGAGTTGATGGTGATGACCCGGCCCATGTCCCAGGTTGGGTGGGCCATCGCCTGCTCCGGGGTGACATCGCGCAGTTCCTCCCGGGTCCGTCCCCGGAAGGGTCCGCCCGAGGCCGTCAGGATGAGACGACGGACTTCCTCGGCCCGGCCACACCGCAGCGCTTGGGCGAAAGCGGAGTGCTCCGAGTCCACCGCGACGATCTGCCCCGGCCTCGCCGCCGATGTCACCAGGCGGCCACCGATCACCAGCGATTCCTTGTTGGCCAGGGCCAGAGTGGTCCCCGCGCGAAGCGCCGCCAGGGTAGGTTCGAGTCCGGCTGCGCCGGTGATCGCGTTGACGACCACGTCAGCGCTCAGAGCTGCGGCCTCGGTCGCCGCGCGCGGACCAAGGAGCAGCTTCGGCAGCCTGAACTCACCTTTGGCCCATCCCGCGGCCTGAGCCTTCGCGTACAACGCGATCTGAAGGTCCTGAGCGGCGCTGGCCTTGGCCAGCGCGACAGTGTCCGGTCCGAACTCCAGGATCTGAGCGGCCAGCAGGTCGATATCCGAGCCCCCCGCCGCCAGCGCCACGACCCGGAACTGGTCGCGCCTGTCGCCGATGACCTCAAGGGTCTGGCGGCCGATCGAGCCGGTGCTGCCGAGCAATATGACTTCACGCACGCGCCCAGTCTGCCACCTCGCTCAACGATCGGGCACGGCGGTGCCACGGCGAGCGGGCCCCAACGCGACGATGGTCCCCGGCCAGGACCGGGGACCATCCACGATTAGCTGGGTGGCGTGCCTCAGACCACGCCGAGTGCGATGGTGGCGTCGGCGACCTTGGTGAACCCTGCGATGTTGGCCCCCACCACGTAATCTCCGGGATGGCCATATTCCTCGGCGGTCTCGGCGCAGTTGTCGTGGATCCCCGCCATGATGTCTGCCAGCCGCTCCTCGGTGTAGTCGAAGGACCAGGAGTCGCGCGAGGCGTTCTGCTGCATCTCCAAGGCCGAGGTGGCCACGCCACCGGCGTTAGCGGCCTTGCCTGGGGCGAAGAGCACCCCAGCCTTGCGGAACACCTCAATGCCCTCGGGGGTGGTCGGCATGTTCGCGCCCTCGGCGACCACCCGGCAACCGTTCTTGACTAGGGTTAGCGCGTTCTCCTCGACCAGTTCGTTCTGGGTCGCACACGGCAGCGCCACATCGACCGGGACGTTCCAGATCGATCCCTCGCTCGCCAGTCGGGCGCCGGGACGCCGCTCGACATAGTCCGCGACCCGGCCCCGCTCTACCTCTTTGACCTGCTTCAGCAGTTCCAGGTCAATGCCATTCTCGTCGACGACATAACCGCTGGAGTCGGAGAAGGTGACTGGCTTGGCGCCGAGTTGCTGAAGCTTCTCGATCGCGTAGATCGCCACATTGCCCGAACCGGACACCGCGACCCGCTTGCCGTCGAAGCACTCGCCCCGGGTGTTCAGCATCCGCTCGGCGAACAGGACCGCGCCGTAGCCGGTCGCCTCGGTGCGGACCAGCGAACCGCCCCAGGTGAGGCCCTTGCCGGTAATGACGCCAGACTCGTAGCGGTTAGTGATGCGCTTGTACTGGCCGAACAGATAGCCGATCTCGCGTCCGCCGACGCCGATGTCACCGGCGGGGACGTCGGTGTACTCGCCCAGGTGGCGGTACAGCTCGGTCATGAAGGACTGGCAGAAACGCATGATCTCGTTGTCGGATTTGCCCTGGGGGCTGAAGTCCGACCCGCCCTTGCCGCCGCCGATCGGCATACCGGTGAGCGCGTTCTTGAAGACCTGCTCGAAACCGAGGAACTTGATGGTGCCGAGGTACACGCTCGGGTGGAACCGCAGCCCACCCTTGTAGGGACCGAGCACCGAGTTGTATTCGACGCGGAAACCGCGGTTCACCTGCACGTTGCCCTGGTCGTCCATCCACGGCACCCGGAAGATGATCTGGCGCTCCGGCTCGCAGATGCTCTCCAGCACGCGCCAGCGGGTGTACTCCGGGCGGCGCTTCAGCACTGGGCCCAGCGACTCGAAGACCTCGCGCACGGCCTGATGGAACTCGGCTTCACCCGGATTCCGCCGCACCACGATGTCGTACATCTCGACCAGTGCTTGTTCCATGTCTCTCCTTCAGCGTGATTGACTTCCGCGAGCCTACCGGAGGCAGGACGGGGTCCGGTGGGCGTCTCACCGCCAAAACCGGAGTGAGCCCACCAGCGGCGCCACGCTACCCGGTGGCAGCCCTCTTGGCGAACCCGGGGCGGGACCTTTCACTGATTCAGGTGTGGGGTGCGATGCTCAGCCGGTTTCCTGGTCGCGGCGAGCTGGCCGCAGGCGCCGTCGATCTCCCGGCCGCGGGTATCGCGCAGCGTGACCGGCACGCCGCGCTCCTCCAGCCGCCGGACGAAGGCCCGCTCGTCGGACGGCCTGGAGGCGGTCCACTTCGAGCCTGGGGTCGGGTTCAAGGGGATCAGGTTGACGTGCACCCAGCCCCAGTCTCCCCTGCGCTTGAGCACATCGGCGAGCAGGTCGGCGCGATGCTTCTGGTCGTTGATGTCGCGCATCAGCGCGTACTCGATGGACACCCGGCGCTTGGTCGTCCTGGCGTAGTCCCACGCCGCGTCCAGCACCTCCGCGACCTTCCACCTGTTGTTGATCGGGACGATCTCGTCCCGCAGCTCGTCGTCGGGTGCGTGCAGGCTGAGTGCCAGCGTCACTGGCAGCCCTTCCGAGGCCAGCCTGCCAATGTTCGGCACGAAACCGACGGTCGAGACCGTGATCCCGCGGGCGCTCATGCCCAGCCCATTCGGCGACGGCTCGATCATGGTGCGGATCGCCTGCAGCACGGCGTTGTAATTCGCCAGCGGTTCGCCCATACCCATGAACACGATGTTGTGGACGCGGCCCTGCCGCATGCCGTCGATAACCTGGCTGACGATCTCTCCGGCGCTCATGTTGCGCTGCAGCCCAGCCTGACCGGTGGCGCAGAACGGGCAGGCCATCCCGCACCCCGCCTGGGAGGATACGCACATCGTGACCCGGTTCGGATAGATCATGCGGACCGATTCCACCAGGGACCCATCGTGGAGGCGCCACAGAGTCTTGGTGGTGTCGCCGTTGTCGGTCTGCTGGCGGGTCAACGGCGTCAGCAGCTGGGGAAAGAGCCTCTCGGCGACCTGGGCACGGATGGCGGCGGGAAGGTCGGTCCACTCCCGCGGGTCATCGCTGAACCGGTCGAAGATATGGCGAGACAACTGGTCGGCGCGGAAAGCTGGCAGCCCGAGCCGTGCGATGGCCTCCCTGCGGCCCAGCGGGGTGAGATCGACCCAATGGGTCGGCGCCTTGCCCTTGCGGGGAGGCTCAAACACGACGGGCAGTTCTTTCATGTGCCCAACGCTACTGTGATTTCGCCGCCCAGGCCGCTCACGCCGAAGGGACCAGGTAGTACAGCACCAGCCAGGCGATGGGAGCCGCGACCAGCAGGGAATCCAGCCGGTCCATGATGCCGCCGTGTCCGGGAAGGAAACTCGACATGTCCTTGATCCCCACGTCACGCTTGATGAGAGACTCGATGAGGTCACCCAGCGTGGCCGCGGCCACCAGCGCGGCACCGAGAACGATCCCGACCCACCAGGGTGAGCCGAGCAGAAAATATACCGCCACGGCGCCCACGAGCACGCTGAAGAATACGCTCCCGGCGAAACCCTCCCAGGTCTTCTTCGGGCTCACGACCGGCGCCATCGGATGCTTCCCGAACAGCACCCCCACCGCATAGCCGCCGATGTCGGAACCCATGACGCACAGAATGAACGTGATGATGCGAGCCGGACCGTCAGCTGGGGCGATGAGCAGGGACACGAAGGCACCCAGCAACGGCACATAGCCGATGATGAACAGGCTCGCGGCCGCGTCCCGGACAAATCCCTCGGG
>JAUMYR010000022.1:5555-9117 GCA_030528545.1 Propionibacteriaceae bacterium | reverse complement strand
TTCCACCACAGCAGGGTCACTGCGATCGCAGCGAACAATCCGCCGCCAACCGCGATCGCCGCGGGCAGATTGCGTCCCGCCCGGGAAGCCTTCGGTTGAGCGGCGGAGTCGTCCATCGCTCAGATCTCCATCAGTTCGGCCTCTTTGGCCTTCAGCAGGTCGTCGATCTGATCCACATATTTCTTGGTGGTGCCGTCGAGGGCCTTCTCTGCCCTCGAGGCTTCGTCCTCACCGACTTCCTTGTCTTTCTCCAGCTTCTTGATCGCGTCGATGGCGTGGCGGCGGCAGTTACGCACCGCGACGCGTGCCTCCTCCGCCTTGTGGCGGGCGACCTTGATGTACTCTTTGCGGCGTTCCTCGGTGAGCTGGGGCAACACCACCCGGATGGAGTTGCCGTCATTGGTCGGGTTGACACCAAGATCGGAGTCGCGGATCGACTTCTCGATCGCGGCCATGGCGGTCCGGTCGAAAGGTGTCAGGATGATCATCCGCGGCTCCGGTGACTGGAAGGTCGCGAGTTGCTGCAACGGGGTCGGCGCGCCGTAGTAGTCGGCGGTGAGCTTGTTGAACATCGCCGGGGTGGCCCGCCCGGTGCGGATGGTGGCGAAGTCTTCCTTGGCGAACTCGATCGCCATAGCCATCTTGTGCTCGGCGTCTTTGCTGATATCGGCGATCACGAGATCGCTCCTTTCTGATTCGGATGTCTTGGGTATGCTATCGCGACTCCACCCCGCCGGCCGGATAAAGGCGCAGGTCACCGGGGTGGCAGACCCAACCCGCCCATGCCGGACCGAGGTCCAGACCGGTCCCGGCCGACGCGGGCGGGCGGCCTCAGCGGTGGACGAGGGTGCCGATCTTTTCTCCACTGACGGCTCGCCCAATATTGCCCGGGACGGACAAGTTGAAGAAGACCATGTTGAGATCGTTGTCCCGGGCCAGGCTGATAGCCGTGGCGTCGGCGACCTTCAGGTCCCGGGCCAGGTACTCGTCGTAGGTCAGCTCGTGGAAGAACTTCGCATCGGGATTGGTCTGCGGGTCGGAGTCGAAGACTCCGTCGACCCCCTGCTTACCCATGAGCAGCACCTCGGCACCGATCTCCAGCGCGCGCTGGGCGGCCACGGTGTCAGTCGAGAAATACGGCATACCCGATCCGGCTCCGAAGATGACCAGGCGTCCCTTCTCCATGTGCCGTTCGGCCCTGCGGGGGATATAGGACTCGGCGACCTGGCCCATAGCGATCGCGGACTGGACCCTGGTCTGGATCCCCGCCTTCTCCGCGAAATCTTGTAGCGCCAGGCAGTTCATGACGGTGCCCAGCATGCCCATGTAGTCGGCGCGGTCGCGAGCCATGCCATTCTGGCTGAGTTCGGCGCCCCGGAAGTAGTTACCGCCGCCGACGACGACCGCTACCTGGGTGCCGGAGTTGACCACATCGGCGATCTCTCGGGCGATCGCGGAGACCACGGCGGGGTCGACGCCGAGCCTGCCCCCTCCGAATACCTCACCTGACAGCTTCAACAAGACACGGCGGTAGGGCTTGGCCACGATCACACTCCTGAGACGCAACATGCGCCGCGCGGGATGCGCGGCGCATGTCACTTTACTTCAAAAAGTGCCGGTCAGGCTCCGGCGGAGAAACGGACGAAGCGGGTCACGGTGGCTCCGGCGTCCTTGAGGACATCGCCGACGGACTTCTTGTCTTCCCAGACCGCGGCCTGATCCACGAGGCAGACTTCCTTGAAGAAGCCGCCGACACGGCCCTCGACGATCCGCGGGATGGCGCCCTCGGGCTTGCCCTCTTCGCGGGCCGTGGCCTCGGCGATGCGCTTCTCGTTCTCGACCACATCGGCGGGGACATCCTCGCGGGTCACGTAGCGGGGAGCCATCGATGCGATCTGCATGCACAGGTTGTGAGCGAGCGTCTCGTCGCCACCGGTGTATTCCACCATGACCCCGACCTGGGGCGGCAGATCCGAGGCGCGCTTGTGCAGGTAGATGTGTGTGGCTCCGTCGAAGTGGGCGACCTCACGCAGTTCCAGCTTCTCACCGATGGTGGCGGCGAGTTCGTTGATGGCATCGGCCACCGTGCCCGAGTCCAGGGCCACGGCGTTGGCGGAGGCGACATCGGCGGCCTTGGCCTGCGCGACGGCCTTGACCACACGGGCAGCCAGGCCGACGAACTCGTCGCTCTTGGCGACGAAATCCGTCTCGGCTCCCAGCTGGATCAGGGTGCCGCCCTCGGCCGCGACCAAGCCGTTGGTGGCCTCGCGGTCGGCCCGCTTGGCGGCCTTGGCCAGGCCAGCGATCCGCAGGATCTCGACGGCGCCATCGAAGTCGCCGTTGGCCTCGGTCAGTGCCTTCTTGGCATCCATCATGCCCGCGCCGGTGGCGTCGCGGAGCTTCTTCACATCTGCGGCGGAAATTGCCATAGGTTCTCGTCTTCTTCCGGGATTGTTAGTTTGCGGGAGCTTCTTCGGTGGCGGCCTCGGCGGCTGGGGCCTCGGCCTGGCCGGCGGCCAGCAACTCGGCCTCCCATGCCGGCATCGGCTCGGCGTCTTCGGCCTCAGCACCGCGTCCGGACCGGGCGAGGAGGCCATCGGCGACGGCATCAGCGATGATCCGGGTGAGCAGCGCGACCGAGCGGATGGCGTCATCGTTGCCGGGCACCGCGTAGTCGACCTGGTCGGGGTCGCAGTTGGTGTCGAGAATTCCGACCACCGGGATCCGCAGCTTGCGGGCCTCGTCAACCGCGAGGTGTTCCTTGTTGGTGTCGACGATCCAGACGGCCTGCGGCAGGCGGGACATCTCACGGATGCCGCCGAGAGTCTTGTTGAGTTTCTCCTGCTCGCGCGACAGCTGCAGGAGTTCCTTCTTGGTCAGCCCGCTCGCCGAGGTATCCATGCCCTCAAGTTCCTTGAGGCGCTGGACCCGCTTGGTGACGGTGTGGAAGTTGGTGAGCATGCCACCCAGCCAGCGCTGGTTGACATAGGGCATGCCGACGCGGGTCGCTTGTTCGGCGATCACTTCCTGGGCCTGCTTCTTGGTGCCGACGAACAGCACCTGGCCGCCGCGGGCGACGGTGTTCTTGACGAAGGCGTAGGCCTTGTCGATGTAGCTCAGCGAACGCTGCAGGTCGATGATGTAGATGCCGTTGCGCTCAGCGAAGATGAAGCGCTTCATCTTCGGGTTCCAGCGGCGGGTCTGATGCCCGAAGTGGACACCCGATTCGAGGAGCTGACGAGTAGTAACGACGGCCATGGCCGTGATCCTTTCGCGGCGGACGCCAAGGCCCGCACGGGTAGGGTGGACGCCTGGCGCCCACGGACGGTTAATCGGAACCGGGTTGGTTCCGCCTGACGCGCCCACCGGACGCTCCCGCGAACGGGACCGCGCATCCGGCGCCGGTGAAGGGACGGCGCGTGCGATGTCAATCAGTGGCCTGATTGCGGGACATATTGTAGGCCGTTGCGGGCGCCCGATGCCAACAGCGTTCCCAGCCGGGTTATCCACAGATCTGCCTAAGACCCAGAACCCGCCACCTTGGCGTGTCAGGATGGGCTGA
>JAUMYR010000022.1:3661-5455 GCA_030528545.1 Propionibacteriaceae bacterium | reverse complement strand
GCGTCCATCTCAAGGACCGCGGCCGAGGCCGCTGCCCGTGCCCGCACCGCGGCGGCCGCCTCGCTCTCCGCCGAGCAATTGAGATGTGTCTCTTCGGATGTCTCGGTCGATACCAGCCAGATGTCCAAGCCTGCCGGTTCGGGGGGCTCGGTGTCGGTGAGGCTAACCTGCGTCGTGTCGATGTCCGACATCAGCCTGCCGGGCATTCCGGGCAGTATCTCTCTGAGCGCGGTTCAGCATTCGGTCGTCGACACCTACCGGGAGCGATGATGGCAACGCCTCAGCGCGACGAACGCGGCCTGGCCCTCAGCGTGTGGCTCGTCGGTGCCATCGTCGGCCTGATCGTGGTGATCGGCATCGGGATCGACCTTTCCGGCCATGCCAGGGCCGAACAACAGGCCCGCCACCTGGCCCACCAGGCCGCGCGCGTCGCAGGCCAGAAGGTGTCGTTCAAAACCGAGAACGGCCCTCCCACGGTCAACCTCGTCACCGCCCGGAAGGCGGCCACCGCTGTGCTCTCGGCCGAGTCCTATAGCGGCACCGTCACCGCTTCTCCCAGCGGGACCATCACCGTAGAGATCACCAATGCCAGCTACCGGACCCGCTTCCTCAACATCATCGGTATCCGGAGGCTGCCGATCCGTGCCAGCGGCTCAGCCGACCCGCTGCGCACGCTGGATGGCACCCAGCGCTGAGCCCAGAGGCTACTTCGTCGCGGGCACCTGCAACTCGGAATGGGCGATCTCTTCGATGGAGACGTCGCGGAAGGTCAGCACTTTGGCCGATTTGACGAAGCGGGCCGGGCGGTACATGTCCCACACCCAGGCGTCGCGCATGGAGACCTCGTAGTACACGTCCCCGCCCTCCGTGCGCACCTTCAGATCGACAGCATTGCACAGGTAGAACCGTCGCTCGGTCTCGACGGCATAGGTGAAGATGCCAACCACGTCCTTGTACTCGGTGTACAGGTCGAGTTCGAGTTTGCTCTCGTAGGCTTCAAGGTCTTCGGCGCTCATGGTGTCTTCACTCTAACCGTTCGGGCCACATTGTCGAAGCTCAGCCGGTGAATGTCGCAAGGGCCATGGGCCTCCAGCTCCCGCTGGTGGGCCGCCGTGCAATAGCCCTTGTGCCCGGCGAAGTTGAACTCGGCATAGCGCTGTCCATACCCGGCCATGATCGCGTCCCGGGTCACCTTCGCGACGATTGAGGCCGCGGCGACGCAGGCAGCCACCCGGTCACCTTTCCACACTCCCAGCCCCGGGGCCCCTAGCCCGTCGACGCTGAAACCGTCGGTGAGCACGAAACTGGGACGCACCTCCAGGCGCGATACCGCCCGGCGCATGGCTTGAAGATCGGCGACATGCATGCCCAGCCGGTCGCACTCTTCCGCCTCGATCCGGACCCAGGCGACGGCCTCGGCGCGTTCCATGATGATGGGATAGAGCCTCTCGCGGGCCCGCGCGGTCAGCAGTTTCGAATCCTTCAGACCCTCGATCACTCCCGCCCGGCCTTGAGGCAACACCACCGCCGCTGCGACCAGTGGTCCCGCACAGGCGCCCCGGCCCGCCTCGTCCGCCCCGGCTACCGGGGCAAATCCGACACGGCCCAGCGCGCGTTCCAGCGCGTAAAGCCCGCTCCCAAGCCGAGGAGCGGCCATCAGCAGCCCGGATTGGCTACCGTCAGGACGGGGGCCTCCGGTGCCGGTTCGCTCGGCGCGGGCACCGCGGCAAAGACCTCTGGCGGGTTGAACAGGCGCAGCCGGTCCAGCGGTGAGACGATCGCGACGGTCGCCCC
>JAUMYR010000022.1:0-3561 GCA_030528545.1 Propionibacteriaceae bacterium | reverse complement strand
TCCTCGTCACAGCACCGGACGCGGTCGCCTGGCATCCCGATCACGCGCTTGATGAGGTGGTTCGTGCCGCTAGAGGGAAGCAGCCCGACGAACTCGAGGGCCTGTCCGACTGAGGAGCGCGGTTCTGGCTGCGCGGTCATCCATCCGCCCGGGTCCTCGAAAACCACGATATCGCCGCGTTGGAAGCTGCCGAGCTTACTGACCATGACCCGGTCCCCCGGCTGCAGGGTGTTTTCCATCGAGCCGCTGGGGATGATGAACATCTGACCGATGAAGGTGCGGATCAGCGCCGAGATGATGAGCGCCCCGATGAGGATCAGGCTGATCTCGAACAGCCAGTTCAATGTCTTAGAGGCACGAGAGCGCCCTGGATTCTTCACGTCGGCTTCACCCGACGACGGTTCCGGCCCGCTCAACCTCACCGACTCCCTTCGTAGCTTCCTCATCGATTATGCCAGTCCTCAATGAAAAACCCGCCAGGCCAAAACCTGACGGGTTCTCCTGCAAGGTTCAGGAACGCTTTTCCTTGATCTTGGCGGCTTTGCCGCGCAGTCCGCGCAGGTAGTACAGCTTCGCGCGACGCACATCACCGCGACGCTCGACCTCGATCTTGTCGATGATCGGGCTATGCAGCGGGAAGGTGCGCTCGACCCCGATCCCGAAGCTGAGCTTGCGCACGGTGAAGGATTCCTGCACACCCCCGGCGTTCTTGGCGATCACGACACCGGCGAACACCTGGACGCGGGAGCGGCTGCCCTCGATCACCTTCACGTGGACCCGGACGCTGTCGCCCGCGCGGAAGGAGGGAAGATCGTCGCGGAGAGAGGCCTTGTCGATGGCCTCAATGAGCTTGCTCATGTCATTTCCTCGTCAGTGCCACAGGTCACCTCGTCATTGGTCACGGGCCCACCCCTCGGACGGTCCCCCTGTGGCAGGAGCCGATGGGCGGGCAGCAGGGACAAATTGTAATGCCTCGGGTCACCTAAAGCCAGTCCGGCGCGGGTCACCACGGTTGAGACGCCGATGGGCGGGCCGGTCCATGAGCGGCCCGCCCATCATTGGTGGATTTACTTGCCGTCGCCCTTGAACAACGCGGCGATCAGGTCGCGGTTGAGCTGGCTGATCACGTCGAGCGGGATCTGCTTGGGGCAGACCTCGGCGCACTCACCGATATTGGTGCAGTTGCCGAATCCGTTCTCGTCGTGGGCGGCGACCATCGACTTCACCCGGGAGTAGCGCTCCGGCTGGCCCTGGGGCAGCATCGCGAGGTGGGTGATCTTGGCGGCGGTGAACAGCATGCCCGAGCTGTTGGGGCAGGCCGCCACGCAGGCGCCACAGCCGATGCAGGTGGCGGCGTCGAAGGCCCGGTCGGCCTGCCGCTTGGGCGCAGCCGTAGCGTGGGCGTCCGGGGCCGAACCGGTGTTCGCCGAGATATATCCCCCGGCCTGGATCACCCGGTCGAGGGCGGTGCGGTCGACCACGAGATCCTTGATGATCGGGAAGGCACCGGCGTGCCACGGTTCGATGTCGATGGTGGCTCCGTCGGCGAAGGAGCGCATGTGCAACTGACAGGTCGTCGTCGGTACGGCCGAGGATCCGCGGCCGTGTGCCGAGCCGTTGATGACCACACCGCACATGCCGCAGATGCCCTCACGGCAATCGTGGTCGAAGGCCACCGGTTCTTCGTTGCGCTCGGTGAGCTGCTCGTTCAGCAGATCGAGCATTTCGAGGAACGACATATCTTCCGAGACACCATCAAGGGTGTACTCGACCAACCGTCCCGCGGCGTTGGGGCCGGCCTGGCGCCAGATTCGCAGGTTGACTTTCACTTGTAACTCCGTTGCTTGAGTTCGATTGCCTTGTAGACGAGGGGCTCCCGGTGGAGGATCGGCTTATTGCCTTCGCCGGTCCACTCCCAGGCGCCGACGTAGAGGAACTCGTCATCGTGACGCAGCGCCTCGCCGTCGGGGGTCTGGCTCTCAGCCCGGAAGTGGCCGCCGCAGGACTCGCGCCGATGCAGGGCGTCGATGCACATGAGTTCGCCCAGTTCGAAGAAATCGGCCAGACGCCCAGCGCGTTCGAGGGCCTGGTTGAAGTCTTCATTGATGCCGGTGACCCGGACGTTTGCCCAGAACTCCTTCTTGAGTTCGCGGATGAGCCCGATGGCCTTCTTCAGACCCTCTTCGGTGCGCTCCATACCGCAGTATTCCCACATGATCTGGCCGAGTTCCTTGTGGAAGGAGTCGACGCTGCGATCGCCCTGGATGCTGAGCAGCTTCTCAATGCGGCCCTTGGCCGTCTCGTAAGCCTCGACGACCGCCGGGTGGGAGTTGTCGATCTTCTCGAACGGGCCCGAAGCCAGGTAGTCATTGATGGTGTTGGGCAGCACGAAGTAGCCGTCGGCGAGTCCCTGCATGAGGGCCGAGGCGCCCAGCCGGTTCGCGCCGTGATCGGAGAAGTTGGCCTCACCGGTCACGTACAGGCCGGTGATGGAACTCATCAGGTCGTAGTCGACCCACAGCCCACCCATGGTGTAGTGCACCGCCGGGTAGATGCGCATCGGCACTTCGTAGGGGTTCTCGCCGGTGATCTGGGCGTACATGTCGAACAGGTTGCCGTACTTCTTCTCAACCGCGTCCTTGCCCAGACGGTTGATGGCATCGGAGAAGTCAAGGTAGACGCCGCGACGCACCTGCTTGACCGACCCATCGGGCTGCTTCTCGGCGACCGCCGGGCCAACTCCACGCCCATCGTCACACATGTTCTTCGCCTGGCGGGACGCGATGTCGCGCGGGACCAGGTTGCCGAACGCCGGGTAGATGCGCTCCAGGTAGTAGTCGCGGGCTTCCTCGGGGATCTGGCGTGGGTCCTTATCGCAATCCTCCGCCTTCTTCGGCACCCAGATCCGGCCGTCGTTGCGCAGCGACTCCGACATCAGGGTCAGCTTCGACTGGGTGTCCCCGTGCACCGGGATGCAGGTCGGGTGGATCTGCGTGAAGCAGGGGTTACCGAAATAGGCACCCTTGCGGTGGGCCCGCCACACGGCGGTCGCGTTGCAGCCCATCGCGTTCGTCGAGAGGAAGAACACGTTGCCATAGCCGCCGGTGGCCAGGACGACCGCGTCAGCCACCCAGGTCTCGACCTTACCGGTGACCATATCGCGGGTCACGATGCCGCGGGCCCTATCGTCGACGACGATCAGTTCGACCATCTCGTGGCGCCCATACATCTTGACCGTGCCCGCGGCCACCTGACGCTCCAGCGCCTGGTAGGCGCCGATCAGCAGCTGCTGGCCCGTCTGGCCACGGGCGTAGAAGGTGCGCTGCACCTGGACGCCGCCGAAGGATCGGGTGTCGAGCAGGCCACCGTACTCGCGGGCGAAGGGGACGCCCTGGGCGACACACTGGTCGATGATGTTGGCGCTGACCTCTGCCAGCCGGTAGACGTTCGTCTCGCGAGCGCGGTAGTCGCCGCCCTTGACCGTGTCGTAGAACAGGCGGAAGGTCGAGTCGTTGTCGTTGCGGTAGTTCTTGGCCGCGTTGATACCGCCCTGGGCAGCGA
>JAUMYR010000215.1 GCA_030528545.1 Propionibacteriaceae bacterium | reverse complement strand
CCATCACGTAGCCGCGGGGCACGACGAGGTCGACCCGGTCGAGGGTGAACGAGGGATATCGTTTGGTGAGGCCGTGAAGCTCGAATGGATTCATGACTCCTCCGATTCCAGAATGGCGTCAAGCAGCGCGTGCAGCTCGTCCGCCGCGATGCCGGCGAGCCGGGCTTGGCGGATGCCCGCGGCGAAGGCGTCCTCGATCTCGCGCAACACCTGCTCGCGGACTAGCCGGGAGTCCCGGGGGAGGACGTAGCTTCCCTTGCCCGGTACGTTGGTGACGAAGCCCTCGGCGGCGAGATCGGCGTAGGCCCTGGTGGTGGTGATGACGCTCACCTGCAGGTCGCGCGCCAGCCCCCTGATGGAGGGCAGTGCTTGGCCTTCGGCGAGGTCGCCGCGCAAGATCCCAGCTCTGAGCTGCTGCTTGATCTGTTCGTAAATGGGCACGCCAGAGGTGTTCGACAAGACGATGCTGACGACCATGGCACTCCCTTCTGTATATATGCAGTATATACAGAAGGGAGCTGGCGCGAGCAGCCTGGGGTAAGAATCCTCGTCGCCAGCCGCCAGGTTGTCGCGCCGGCGCCCGGGCGATGGGGTGCGGCGCCTGCGGGCTACCGGTTATCGCAGAGCGGGTCGTCCGCTTCGGCCATGCGCTGGTGGCAGCGCGACTGGCGGGCGAAGCTCGCCGCGATGAGGAGCGAGGCCGCGAACGTGATCCCGGTCAGCAGTAGGCAGTTGATGTGGAGGGCGGACAGGAATGCATCAGAGGCGGCTGTCCGCAGCGCCACCTGCTGAGCTGCACCGGGGAGCGTGGCCGCGATCTGCTGAGCCGCCATGATCGAGTCGCCTGCCGAGGCCAAGGACGGCGTCCCAGAGATCGCCGCGGCCATCTGGTCGCGGTACACGTGGGTGAGGATCGAACCGAGGACGGCGACGCCGATCGTGCCGCCGACCTCCCGGATGGAGTCGTTCACGCCGGAAGCGACGCCGATCTCGTCGCGGGGTGCGGCGGAGAGGATGACGTCGGTGGCAGGCCCTTGGGCGAACGCGAGCCCCATCGCCATGAAGACCATCGCGGGCACCATGACCGCCCAGTACGGGTTGGTGGCGTCCGCGAGCGACACGATCCAGAAACCGACCCCCATCAAGGCGACGCCGAAGGGGACGCAGCGCCCGGTCCCAAAGCGCCGGGCCAGCACCGGTGCAAGCGGTGAGCAGGCTCCCATCACGAGCGCGAACGGCAGGATCGCCAGCCCCGCTTGCAGCGCGCTGTAGCCGCGGACCGCCTGAAAATAGATAGTGATGGCGAACGTGAAGCCGAATAGGCAGAAGAACGCTAGGCCGATCGCCGAACTACACGTCGTCACGTTCGGCGCCCGGAACAGGCCCAGGTCCAGCAAAGGTGAGTCGACCCGCCGCTCCCAGGCGATGAATGCCCCCGCCAGCACGACCGACGCGGCGAGGCCGCCAAGGATCGGCGCCGTCGTCCAGCCGAATTGGGGGCCTTCGATGATCGAACCGACGAACAGGCCTAGGGCCGCGACCGCCAGGATCACCCCGACCGCGTCGAACCGGCCCAGATCGCTGGCCTTGGACTCGGGCACCAGGAACGGTGAGACGGCGGCGACGGGAAGCACGATCGCGATGTTGATCCAGAACAGGGACGGCCACTCGAAACGCTGGAGTAGCAGCCCGCCGACCACGGGGCCGAGGGCGATCCCGAGCCCGGCAGTCGCCGCCCACAGCCCCACGGCTAGGGCGTGATGCCGGGTGCCGCCGAAGATGGTCGAGATGAGGGACAGTGTCGCCGGGAACACCAGCGCGGCGCAGACACCCAGCAGCGCCCGCAACCCGATCAGCACGGTGATGTGGGTGCTCAGGGCCGAGGCGAAGGAGACGACGGCGAAACCGAGCAGGCCGATGATGAGAACCTTGCGGCGGCCGATCCGGTCGCCAAGGTAGCCGCAGGGCAGCATCAGCACCGCGAACACCAGAGTGTAGGCGTCGACGATCCACTGCAACTGCGTGGTGGTCGCGTCGAAGGCCCGGCCAAGGGTCGGGATGCCGACATTGATGATGGTGTTGTCCATCACCCCCACGAGTTCGGCCAGGCAGAGCACCGCGAGGGCGACGAACTTGCCCTGGGGGTGGGACGCCAGCGCCGGTTGTCTGG
This sequence comes from Propionibacteriaceae bacterium, assembly GCA_030528545.1. Next base: position 1,241 of record JAUMYR010000215.1, on the reverse strand, counting down.
GGAAGGTATCTGTCGTCGGGTTTTTCATGGTTCTCGCTTTCTATCCGACGTGACCAGAGGCGGAATCTGTGCAGTGCCAGGTGCTTAGCTCTAACCCGTGTGCAGGTCAGCGACCACGTGGAGGAGGCGAGTAACCGGGTCACCGTCGCTAGGATCGAACACCAGCCGGAGTCCGCCAGGCGCCGCGTGACCGTTCTGTTGGTCGACCCCCGCGGTTCTCAGCCGCGAGATCAACTCATCCAGGTCGGTCCCCTCGACGACGACGGGCTGGACCCGGACTGGTGTTGTGGTGGTGCCGGTTGACGTGGGCTGCTCAATAGGCGGTCTGGGGCAGGGGCGACGTCTGAGGGCCAGCCGGTGTGCTGTGTCCTGGAACGCTGACCGCAGCTCGATCTCGTCCCCCTCCGCGGCGGGTTCTGTGGCCAGGGTGAGGAGTTGCCGGAACGCCCAGATTGCGCCGTCCGCGCCGAGCGCGGTGGGGACTCGGGGCTCCGGAGTCCCGGATGCTCGCTGCGGAGTGGATTTCAAATAGCCGAGGACGTGATCGGCGTCCGTGATGTCGGTGGCTCGCCGCACCACCAGGGACACTGAGGCCTCCATCAGACGCACGGCCTCTCCAAGTCGCCTCGACCAGAGCTCGGCCATCTCGGGGGCGACCACGGCATTGACCCCGCCAATAAGCACGGCATCGGCATCGTCGGCTTGCAGAATCCCCGCGGCGGAGCAGACAGCGGCGCCGAAGGAGGACAGGTCGGAGTCTACGATGTAGTTGGTACCCCGCAGGTCGAAGCAGTTGCCGACGCGGCCCGCGACGATGTTGTCCATGTAGCCGGGTAGGGCGGCTTCCGTGGTCGTGTCGGGTCCCGGTGCGAAGGCCCCTTCCAGGGAGGCGCGCCATCCCCGCAGCGCCGCGGCAGCCATGCCGCTGTCGGCACCGGCGGATGCCAGCAACTCCTGGAATTCGTCTGCCCGGATGCGTTCGTTCCGGTGCAGGGAGGCTTCGGAACCGGACGCGGTGGCCACCACGGTTGCGATGCGGTCAGGGCGATCGACGGTGCGTCCGGAGAGCAAGCCTGCGTCACGCAGTGCCTTCATGCTGGTGGTGAGGAAGAGCTGCTGCGCCCGGTCGGTCTGCTGAAGTGTGCTGGGTGGGATCTTGACATCGCGGAACGGAAACTGGAAATCATCGGCGGTGCCAGCGCCGGGTTCGGACAGAGAGTCCCAGGCCCGTTCGAACGTCC
>JAUMYR010000021.1:29391-31074 GCA_030528545.1 Propionibacteriaceae bacterium | reverse complement strand
CTCATGAGCCAGGACCCTTACAGCCAGAGCCAGCCCAGCTACGGCTACCAGCAGTCCCATACCCCATCTGGATACGGGTACGACCAGCAGGACTATGGACAACAGTCCACCAGCTACGGCTACGATCAGCAGACCCCTTCGGGCTACGGCTATAGCCAGCAGAGCTATGGCTATGGTCAGCCCGCCGCCTATGGCTATGACCCCTATTCGGCACAGCCCTATGGCTACGCGGGCCAGGAACTGGCCCCGGTCATGAAGGTCAAGGACTGGATCATCATGACGCTAGTCCTGATGATTCCCTTCGTGGGCTTCATCATGCTCTTCGTGTGGGCCTTCGATAAGTCGACCAACCCGAACAAGGCCAACTACGCCAAGGCGAGCCTGCTCATCGCCGCCAGTGTCCTCGCGATCTATCTGCTCATTCTGTTCGTGATTGTCGTGGGGATCGTCTCGACTAGCTAATGGGCCTGGACCCGGCGGAATCGGAGACAATGGACCTGTGGTGATCCTCTTCGCGTGGCCTCAGGATTTCGTCCTGATCTGCTTGACCATCCTGGCGGCTCTCATCGCTCACGGCACGCTGGTCTTCATCGTGACCAGAACCGTGAAGCGGCTCACTGCCCATGATCCGCTCTCGTCAGACAAGATCGGGGCCCGAGCCGCGAGGGTCATGGCAGCCACCAGCGGGGTATCCCTTGAGCGCCACCGCCAGCGCACCATGACGCTCGGCAGCCTGCTGCGCAACATCGTGACCGTCGTGATCTATTCGGTGATGATCCTGACCATCTTGTCGATCCTCGGCATCCCGATGGCTCCCCTGCTGGCCTCGGCTGGGGTGGGCGGCATCGCCCTGGGGTTCGGCGCCCAGGCCCTCGTCAAGGACTTCCTTTCCGGCATCTTCATGATCGCCGAGGATCAGTACGGGGTCGGGGACCACGTGCGCATCGGCGAAGTCACCGGCACCGTGGAAGAGGTCACGCTGCGGATCACCAAGGTCCGCGACGCCAGCGGCATGGCCTGGTATATCCGCAACGGCGAGGTGCTGACCGTCGGCAACGTGTCCCAGGGCTGGTCGACCGCGATCATCGATATCCCGGTCGCCTATGACGAAGACCCAGAACACGTCCTCAGCCTGCTGCAAGGTGTCGCCAACGACCTCGATGCCGACGAGAAATGGTCGGACTACCTGCTGGAGACGCCGATGGTCGCCGGGGTGGAATCCATCGCCAGCGGAACCATGACGCTGCGCCTGATCGCCAAATGCGCGCCCAACCGGCAGCTGGGGGTGCAGCGAGAACTCCGGCAGCGAGCCAAACAGGTGCTGGCCGCCGCCGGGATTCGTGGCCCCCAGCTGCTGATCGGAGAGACCAAATGAAAACCCTGGTCCTCGGCGGAGCCCGATCGGGGAAATCGACCTATGCCGAATCCCTGCTGGCCGGACGCGCCCCCATCGACTACGTCGCCACGGCCCCCGACCGTCCCGGGGACGCCGACTGGGCCGAACGAATCCGCATTCACCGGGAGCGCCGCCCCGCGCATTGGCGAACCTTGGAGAACCCCGATCTGCCCGCGGTGCTGGCACAGGCGGGGGCACCGGTCCTGGTGGACTGCATCGGCGTCTGGCTGACCACTCAGATGGACCATGCCGGGGTGTGGTCCGGGGAGCCGGGAGCGGACCAGAAG
>JAUMYR010000021.1:19981-29291 GCA_030528545.1 Propionibacteriaceae bacterium | reverse complement strand
CCGCGAGACGGTCGCGCTGGTAGGGTGCCGCCATGCGGTACCTCCCAAGTGCGATCGGGGTGTTCACGGTGCTGCCCGCACCCCTCATCGACCTCGACCGTCAGGTCGCGCGCCGCCTGATCCTGAGGTTTCCCCTCGTCGGTGCGGTCCTCGGACTGATCGCCGCGGTCTTCGCGCTCGCCCTGGGGTGGTACAGCCACAACGGCTCCCTCGGGGCCGCGGTCGGTTTGGCGGTGCTGGCCGTGTGCACCGGCGCGATGCACCTGGACGGTCTTGCCGACACCGCCGACGGCTTCGGTTCCCGCAGGCCCGCCAAAGAGGCATTGGACATCATGCGCCGCTCCGACATCGGCCCGATGGGGGTCGCGGCCCTCGTCCTCGTGCTGATACTTGAGTGGGCGGCGCTGAGCGGTCTGTCGCCTTCGATCATGGCCGCCGCTTTCATCACCGGGCCGGTCGTTGGGCGGGCGGCGTGCGTCCGGGCTACCGGGCAGTGGCGTCCCGGAGCCCGGCAGGGTGGTTTCGGCGCGCTATTCGCTCAGGTGACCTCACGTCGCGCGGCGTGGTGGACCCTTATTCTCACCCTCCTCGGGGTGGCCGTGGTGGGCCTATTCGGCATCGTCGCCAAGCAGTTCGAGTCCCGCCTCCACCTAGTGGGCACACCTGGTGCCTTCCAGGAGATATGGCCGGAATACACCCTGGTGGGCGTGCTCTGGTTCGTCGCCGCCGCGGTCGTCGCCTTCCTGGTTGGTTCGGTCGCCGCGCATCGCTTTCAGGCCCGCTTTGGAGGCCTCACCGGCGACACCTTCGGGGCCATCGTCGAGCTGTCCACTCTCGCCTTCTGGCTGGCACTGGCAGGCATCCTCTAAGCCGGGAAAATAGCCTAGCCAGCGACCCGTCCTTCCATTAGTGTCTCGGGCGGGCCTAAGATCGGCTCGTCAACGAACAAACCGGATGGTGGGGCTGGTGGAGCGTTTCAGAGTCGATTTGCGCGGAATCGTGGACTTGCTGTCCTCGGCGATCTACACCACGCCCAGCGTCTATCTGCGCGAGCTCATCCAGAACGCCACCGATGCCATCTCGGCCCGCTCCCAGCAGGACCCGTCCTGGCGCAGCGGCGGAATCCTCATCACCCCGGCCGGGATCGAGGGGCCAAGCCTCAGCGTCCGCGACGACGGTGTAGGGCTCACCTCCGAGGAAATCACCGACTTCCTCGCCACCGTCGGCAGTTCCTTGAAGAAAGACACCTTCGGTCTCCCGGCCAAAGGAATGCTGGGCCGATTCGGGATCGGTCTGCTCAGCGCCCTCATGGTTTCCGACGAGATCCGGGTGCGGACCCGCTCCATCCGGAGCGGAGCGAGCCTGGAATGGGTGGGACGCGGGGACGGCACCTTCACACTGGACGAACTGGACGAGGACCTGCCGGCCGGCACCGAAGTGATCCTACGCACCAGGGCGGACGATTCCCGCCTGGTCGGTCCGGACGCGGTTCGGCGATTGGCCCGCCACTATGCCAGATATCTTCCGGTGCCGATCACGGTCAGGCAGGCAACCGGCGATGTGACGGTGACTGAGCCCGCCCCCTTCCTCTCCGATGACCACGAAACGCTGCTCGGCTACGGCACCGACCTGATCGGGGCCCAGCCCTTCGACATGATCCGGCTCGATATCCCGCTCACCGGCACCCGGGGAGTCGCCTATGTGCTGCCCCACCCCGTCCCACCGAACTCTGGCGGAGCCCATCAGGTGTATTGCGGCCGGATGCTGGTCAGCGAACGCTGCCGCGACATCGCTCCCGAATGGGCCTTCTTCGCCACGGTCGTGCTGGACTCGACGGGGCTGAACCCGACCGCGTCCAGGGAAGGACTCATCGACGACCCCGCCCTCGGCGCCACCCGAGACGCCATCGGCATGGCCTTGAGGTCGTGGATTTCGTCCATGGCCGCGACCGATCCGCTGCGGCTGGAGGCCTTCGTCGCGACCCACTACCTGGGGTTGAAGGCGCTGGCGGTGCACGACGACGAGATCGCGCCGCTGATCGTGAGGTTGCTGCCGCTGGAGACCTCCCGCGGGCTGCGCACCATCGGCGATATCGTCGCCCACTCCACCGAGATCGCCTATGTGCCCACCACCGACCAGTTCCGGCAAGTGAATGCCCTCAGCTCGCAGCGCCAGGTGGTGGTCAACGCCACCTACACCTGGGACGCCGAAGTGCTCCATCGGCTACCGTCCCTCATTCCTGGCGTCATCGTGCGCGAGATTTCCGTCTCCGACATCCTGGACCGGCTGGAGGCCGTCCCCTCCTCGGACCGGGCGGCCGCCGTCCGGCTGGAATCCCGCGCTGATGCCGTGCTGTCCGCTTCCGGCGCGACGGCCGCCGTCCGGCTGGCCGCGAGCGGAGATATCCCGGCTTTCCTGCTCACCGATCCCGATCTGTTGCGCCGGGCTGAGCGGCACAAGGCGCGTGAGTCCGGCTCGTCTAGGTGGACGAGTATCCTCAACGCCCTAGACAAGGTGACCGCTGAACGCGACTCGGCCGCCGGGACCACGGTGTTGCTGAACTGGGCCAACCCGCTCGTGCGGCGGCTCTCAGAGGTCGACGACGTGGTATTCGCCCGCTCGATCCGGCTGCTGCACCTGCAAGCGGTGCTGGCCACCGGTCGTCCCCTCACCGGGGCCGAAAGCGAGACGCTGACCTCCACCCTCACCGACCTGATGATCCTCGGTCTGGGCGAGGCTGGGCCCACGCCCGATATCCCCACCAAGACCCAGAAGGAGACCCCATGAGTGAGGCGATTGACAAGATCAGCCGGCTGTTGCGCATCTCGGATCGAACCATGTGGGGTCCCGAATGCGCCGCCCTGCTCGCCGAGGCGGTGTCCCTGGCCGATTCAGCTGGCGAGGAACAGTACGCCTATGCGGCCCGGATGAGGCAGTGCGTCAACGCGTCCTTCATGAACGACAACGAGTTGCTGCTGGCTACCTTCGCGATCTGCGAGGGGATGCACTCCAGCGACCCGCTGCGTTTCCCTGCCGATCCCAAGCAGATGAAGCCCGCTGGTGTGGGATACGACTACGTCGATCTTTACTGGATCTGGAAATGGGTGCCGGGCATCCTGATGGAGAGCCCGGACTTCCCGAGCGCCGCTATCGACGAGGCCCTCACCGACCTCGAGCAGGCCTACCGGGACGCCGGGCTGCCGCCGAAAGCGCCCCTACAGCGGCGGCTCGGCTGGGCGGTCGAGCGCGGCGACCGGGCCGAGACCCAGGCCTGGATCGACCGGCTCGCCGAGCTACCAGACGACGAACACTCCGACTGTCCGGCCTGCGCCCGGTCCCGCCTCATCGAAGCAGAACTCCTGCTTGAGCGAGACGATCGAGCGCTCACTCTGCTGGAGGAGATCGTAGCGGGCGGCTATGAGTGCAATCACGAACCGGCCGTGGCCTATTCGCACTGCCTGGACGCGCTGGCCCGGGACGGGCAGGGACACCGGATCAGCAGCGGCATCGACGAGATCCTGTCGAACGAGAGCGTGGTCTCGGAATCGGTGGGGGCGATCTCCAGGCTCGGGCTGTTCCTGGTCCGGGCCGGGGAACCGGGCCGGGCGCTGGCCCTGCTGCGGCGCATCGTGCACCGCATGGCCGAGGCCCCGCTGGAGGTCATCACTCACGAGACGCTCCTGACCGCCCTGGCCGTCACCGCCCGGGTGAACACCGAGGCCGGGCACGGCGCCACGGCCGTTCCGGAGGCCGACGACCCCCGGCTCAGCCACTATTTCGGCGCGCCCGCCGGTGGGCACACGCTGGCCACTCTCGCCGAGGCCTCCGGGGCGTCCGCCCGCGATCTGGCCCGGCGCTTCGATGAGCGCAACCAGACCAATGCACACACCGAATGGGTCGGCGCCGCGCTGCGCGATGACGTGCGCTACGAGGTGGAGCTGGGTATGCCGGTCGATCCGGCAATGGCATTCGCCGACCTCGCGGTCGGGGCGGAGTCGTTGTTCCGGATCGATGACGCGCTGGTACCAGAACCCACCGACACCGCTTCTGCCCTGAACACCGTCTACCACCTCCAGGCCGGGACCCGCGATGAAGAGGCGATCGCCATCGGACGGCGGTGGCTGCCACGCATCGAATCGGCGCTGGATCGAGCCGTCCTATTCCACAGCCTCGCCGCCGCGACCACGCGGCTGGCTGGGCCCGATGCCGCCGCCCCGCTCGCGGAAGAGTCCCTGGCCAGTCTCCGCGCGGCCGGGTTCGCGGACCTCGCCGACGCCCTGGCGGCGCTGGGACCGGCGTTCTATGCCAATCCCAGCGAGGAAGACGAGATCACGCTGCCTGGCGCCATTGCCCGGTTGGCGGCCGCGGGCACCGAGCCGGGCGTCCTCGGCTTTGCGATCGCTTTTGAACCCCGCCCCTTCTCAGGGGAGGATTCCCTCGAACTCGCCCTTGGCCTGCTCGACCAGGCCGACACGGTGGTGAGGCGGCTCGGTCACGGCCACTTGTGGGCCGACCTGCCCACCCTGGCGAAGCTGGACTTGCTTGGGCTCTCCGACGCAGCCCCCGAGCGGATGGAAGAGGTGCTCGCCGCGGCGGCCGAACCCGGAAGCGATCGGGCCCTGGCGGCCTATCACTTTTACCGGGCCGAGGCTTGCGGCAGGCGCGGAGACGCCGCCGGGGCCATGGCCCAGGAGCTGGAGACCCACCGGCTCCTGGCACGCTGGGGTTCGGCCAGGAACCGGGCGCTGACCGCGCTGAGCCTCGCCCGGCGCGCCGGGGCCGCCGGAGCCGTGCCCGAGTTGCTCGCGGTCAGCGCTTTTCTCGACCGGATCGCGGCGTCCTTGGAACCCGAACAGGCCGCCCAGATGCTGCTGGAGGTCGCCTCCCTGGAGGCGCGGGCCGGACGGCGGGAGGCCTACCGCAGTGCCAAGACCGCGCTGTCTTTGGCACAGATCCCAGACGAGCCCGACCCCTTCCTGCTGGGCCGCATCCACCGGGAGCTCGGCCACATCCAGACCGCGGTCCGGGAAACCCGCGCGGCGATCCAGTCCTTCCTGGCCAGCGCCGAGGCCTACGAGAACGATGGGCACTACCAGGAGGCTGCCCAGAGCGCGCTATTCGCGTCCTACAACGAACTCAACCTGAGCAACGTGGTGGCCGCGGGGCAGATCGCCGAGGCGGTGCTGGAATCCCTACCGAGACTCACCGATCCCTGGGGGATCGAGATCAGCGCTCGCCATGTGCTGGCGGACGCCGCCGCCCGAGCCGGGGTCGACCTCGTCCCCGACGAGGCCGTGCAGGCCGCCTACGATCAGGCCCTGGAGACCGCGGGCCGCGCGCCCACGGCCGAGGAGGCGGCTTCCAGCAGGGAACACGTCCTGGTGTCGCTGGCTCAGTGGCTGCTCACCCGGCGGCGGGCCGAGTCAGCCATCGCACCCGCTACCGAGGCCGCCGACATCGCCCAGCGGATCGGCGACCAGCCGCGCTACGGCGTCGCCGCGACCACACTGCTGCGTGCCCTGTGCATCCTCGCCCGGCACGACGGCACATATCTGGCCGACGCGACGGGTCTCGCCGCGAAACTGCTCGCCGATCCCGGATTGAGTCATATCCACGACGACGTGAGCTACCTCAGCAAGGGCCTGTCAGACTCCGATGACCACACCTGATCCATTTCAAAAAGGAAGGAAGCGACTATGGGTATTTTCAGCAAGATGACCGGGGAAGCGGGAGCCAGCCCGGCTTTCCACCGGGACCGCTGGCCCGGGATCCTCACCAGCATGGAGATCAAGCATGGCGTCGACGAGGATGGGGACTGCATCGCCGACTGGGATGGGGCGCGGGTCTTCTTCGAAGGTCGCGGCGAAAAGGCAGAGATCCTCGTCATCCGCGGCATCTGGGACATCCGGCCGCCAGCCGAGGCCTATGAGCGGCTCGCGCTGTTCACCTGCAAGTGGAACGCCGACCACCTGTGGCCACGCGCCTATGTGTACAGGCACGATGGCGATAACGAGTGCCTGGTCCTAGGTGACCTCATCATTGATGGTGAGACCGGGGTGTCGGACGAGTTCCTGCGTCAGCAGGTGCGCTGCGCGTTGTCCACGATCTTTGAGATGTTCGAAGAGATCGGCAAAGCTTTCCCCGAACACACCGGATGGCGCAACATCGCGGTCGAGGACTGATTCCAGGTACCGGGCGGCGGCAGGTCTGGCTGCCCGGTACCCGGCATGACCGCCCTCTTGAATGGGCCGTAGTCTGGGTGTGCAGGATGCCGCGTGAAGCGCGCACTTCAGGTGATGCCGCTGCGGCCGTGGCGGCAACGACGTAGAGGATGTCATGGCACGATCGAAACGAGGGGCGGGCGAGACCGCTGCCCGGCCCAAGGCAGGGGTCACAACATGGATCAAGCGCATTCTGTTCAGCGGTTTGGTCGTGGTCCTGCTCGCAGCGCTCGCCGGGCTGATCGGCGTGGCCGGACTCTATCTGACGGTCACGCTGCCCGACCCCAATAAGGACTTCCAGACCAACACCACCGTCATCTACTACCGTGACGGCCAGACCACCATGGGCGACCTGTCGGTGCAGAACCGGGAGTCGATCCCCTACACCGAGATGCCACAAAACATCAAGGACGCCGTCGTCGCGATCGAGAACAAGGACTTCTGGACCGATAAGGGCATCTCCTTGTGGGGCATGACCCGCGGTGCCTATTCGATCCTGACCGGCGGAAACGTCCAGGGTGGCTCGACCATCACCCAGCAGTACATCAAGATCTTGTATCTGACCAGCGAGCAGAGCGTCACCCGGAAGGTGAAGGAGCTCATCCTCGCCTATAAGATGGGCCAGCAGTTACCCAAGGAACAGATCCTTGAGGGTTACCTCAACACCATCTATTTCGGGCGCGGCGCCTATGGCATCCAGGCCGCGGCGAAGGCCTTCTACGGGGTGGCGGCAAACGAACTCAGCTTGTCTCAGGCGGTCGCCTTGGCCGCGGTGCTCAACGATCCGGGCGGTTTCAATCCGCCCAATGGCAACATGAAGCTGTTGCTTGAGCGCTACCAGGTGACGCTGAACAACATGCTCGACATGGGCACCATCACCAAGGAACAGCGCGACGAGATCTACTACGAACTGCCCGATTTCCCCCAGCAGGAGAAGGATTCCCGCTATGGCGGCCCCAAGGGCTTCCTGATGAATATGGTCGAGCGGGAACTCGCGGCCCAGGGATTCACCGAGGCCGAGATCAAGGGCGGCGGCCTGCGGGTCACCACCACGATCGATCCCGCGCTACAGGACGCGGCCGTCAAGGCCGCCCAGTCCAACATCGCCGCGGCCGGGAAGAACGCCCGCAAGGGTGCCGACCCGGCTTCGCTGCGGGTCGGCCTGGCCTCGGTTGAGGTCGGAACCGGCGAGTTGCTCGCGATGTACGGCGGGCCGGATTTCGTGAACGATTCCCGTAACTGGGCGACCACCCCGCGTCCCACCGCGTCGGTGTTCAAGATCAACGCGCTGGTCGCCGGGCTGCAGAATGGCATGAGCCTCAGCACCAAGCTGGATGGCAAGAACAACCTGCTGCCGCCGGGGGACAAGACCCCGGTGAAGAACGCGGGCAATGCCAGCTACGGCCAGATCAGCCTCGAAAGCGCGACCGCGAAGTCGTCCAATACCGCCTTCGTGGATCTGGTGCTGAAGCTGCCCGACGGCGCCAGTAAGGTCATCAAGGCCGCCAACGACCTGGGGATACCCACCGGTTCCGGCAGCGACTGGGAGCCCAACAACCGGATCGCACTGGGCTCGGCCGAGGTCAGCCCGTTGCACCAGGCCGGGGCCCTGTCCACCCTCGCCGCGGGCGGACGCCAGGTGCGTCCGCACATCGTCAAGGAGGTCAAGGACCTGTCCGGCAAGGTGGTCTATAGCGCCAATGTGAACGGGGAGCAGACGATCGCCAAGGATGTCGCCGCCGATGCCACCTACGCCCTGACGAAGGTGGTTTCGGAGGGAACCGGCCGCAGCCTACAGGCGCTGCGTTACCCGGCCGCGGGCAAGACCGGCACTCGCGACATCGACAACAAGACCTATGCGGCCTGGTTCGCGGGCACGACCATGCAGATCTCGACCGCGGTCGTGTTCATCGCCGGTGAGGGAGGCAATGAGGACCTCAACCCCTTCCGTTCGTCGGGGGCGAACTTCTACGGTTCGAGCTACCCGGCCTCGACCTGGCTGGACTACATGAAGGTCGCGATGCAGGGCAAGGAGAGGCTCGACTTCCCCAAACCCGCCTATGTCAATGGCGGCTCGAAGGACAATTCCGATGCCGCCGCACCATCGGCGACGCCCGAACCGACCGCCGAACCGACCGAGGAGCCGACCCCGGAGCCGGAACCCACCCCGGAGCCGAGCGCCGAGCCCACCAAGGAACCGAAACCGACCCCCACCCCTAAGCCGCCCAAGACGACCCCGAACCCCAAACCCCGTCCCACCGGGAAGCCGAGCGCTCCGGCGCCGAGCCCCACCCCGGATGAGGAAAACGCGGGCCCGTGACGCTGATGAGGCGGCTCTAGGCCATCGGCGCTAGCATGGACGACCTGAAAGGGGACATTGTGCGTAGTTGGTTGCGTTTGGGCGTGCCTTTGGCCGTTTTCTTCATCGCGTTCGCGATTGTCGTATCGCTGTTCTGGGGAAGCCAGCAGACCGATGAGGGACGCCAGACCCCGGTGTGGAACCCGACTTCGGCTCCCAGCGAGGCTCCCCCACCGACCCCGGAAGCGCTGCCCGAGGGCTGTTCGGTGCCCAAGCCGATCAACCCGACCCGGTTCGCGATCGAACGGATGGGCGTCGATACCCACGTCCTGTCCCTGGGCTGGGACGCCACGGGGGCGGCCGCGGCTCCACCCGATAGCGACGCCTTCGGGGTGGGCTGGCTCAATGAGGGGCCGCAGCCGGGCTCCGAGCGCGGCAACGTGGTGCTGACCAGCCACACCTATCACGTGGGCTCCGCCCTGGGGAACCTGCTCTACGACGCCGAGAAGGGCCTCCAGGCCGGTGACCTCATCAAGATGTCCGACGAGAGCGGTTACACGGTCTGCTACCGTTACCGGGAGGCCCTGAAGGTGTGGGTCGCCGAGTACGACCAGCATCCATCCGACATCCTCTACTCCGACCAGGGACGCCCCCAGCTCGCGATGGTCGTCTGCTGGGACTGGGACTGGCGGGCGCGGGCTTCCCAGTCGCGCATCATCTTCTACGCCGACCCCGTCGTTCCCGCTGCCTGACCGGGAGACGGCTAACCTCCTGCTCGCCGAGCGCTGGG
>JAUMYR010000021.1:16848-19881 GCA_030528545.1 Propionibacteriaceae bacterium | reverse complement strand
CTGGCGCCCCGCGTCCAGACCATCGCCGGACGGTCGAGGGCCATATCCAGCAGGTTGAGGTAGTCGGCCCGGTCGATCTCAATCACGCCGAGGCTGGCCAGGTGCGGGGTCATCCACTGGACGTCCAGCAGTTCGCAGCCCCCATCCCGCAGTTCGGCGACGAGACGCACCAGAGCGACCTTGGAGGCATCCCGTCCACGCACCGGGTCGTGAAACATGGACTCACCGGCGAACAGGCCGTTGATCGAAATGCCATAAAGTCCACCGACGAGGGCTCCCCCGGCGTCCCAGGTCTCGACCGAATGAGCGATCCCGCGCTGGTGGAGTTCGAGATAGACCCGGGCGATCTCATCGTCGATCCACCCACCCTCCCGGCGGGGATCGGCGCAGGCTGCCAGGACGTCGGGGAAGGCTTCGTCCACGCTCGTGGTGTAGCGGCGCAGGCTCTGCCGCAGCGAGCGTGAGATCTTCAACCCGCCGAGGGGCAGCACGCCCCGGTGGACCGGAGACCACCAGCCCATCTCGCGCCGGAAACCGCTGTTGTTGAGTGGCATCGGAAACACCCCGCAGCGGTAGGCCGCGACGGCCAGCCAGGCGTCGAACTCCTCGGAGAAAGCGATGAGATCCTGGTGCGGCCATTCGGCTGGGGGCCCGAAGGTCTGGTCGATCACGATCCCAGTGTGCCCAGCCCTTCCTGGCCGGTGTCCGCCCCACGCCGGAAGAGGGCGGGGTCGCGCGAGTTGGTGAGGTGTGTCACCCTTGGAATCGAGGAGGACACATGCCCACTGCCAGCCAACTCGGAAAGGCCGTACTGACGCTGACGCCGATGGTCGCCCCGCTCGTCGCGGGCGGCTCCCTGCGTTGGCTTCTGGACGCCGCCATTGAGGGTTATGCCAAGCTCCCCGGAGCCCGAAAGGCGGCCGCCAGCCAGCTGGCTCGTTCCGGCGACCATGAGGCCGCGATCAATTCCCTTATCACCCAGCACGTCACGATGGCCGGAGCGCAGGGCTTCGTGACCAACCTTGGAGGGGTGCTCACCGCTTTAGTGACGGTACCGGCCAATATCGCCGCCGTCTCGGTGATCCAGTGCCGGATCGTGGCGACCATCGCTCACCTGCGCGGATACGACCTGGACGACAACCGCGTCCGCAGCGCCGTGCTGGCCTGCCTACTCGGTGAGCGGCGCACCAAGGAGCTGGTGAAGTCCGGCGAGCTTCCGTCCACCCCCTTGGCCATCGCGACCGCGCCGGTGTTCGACGCCGAGTTAGACCTGAAGGTCTCCCAGCACGTCCTGCGCGATGTCCTGGGCGCGGTGAGCGGCAAGAGGCTGGGTGTGTTCGTCACCAAGAAGGTGCCGGTGCTCGGCGGTGGCGTCGCGCTGGCGGTCGACGGCTGGTCCACCCGAAGTGTCGCCGCCTACGCCAAGACCCAGTTCCCGAGCCGCCGCCCGGCAGGGCGCCTCACGGCGCACTGAGTCCGCTCCGGTAGCGCCTCATCACCCGGGGCGCGATGAGGCAGGTCACCTCATAGCTGATGGTGCCCATGAGCTGGGCTAGGTCGTCGGCGGTGATCGAGCATCCGCCCTGAGTCCCGATCAGCACGACCTCATCGCCGACGCTGACCTGGGGGTCCACCTCGACCATGAGCTGGTCCATGCAGACCCGTCCCCGGATGGGGCGGGGTAGTCCCCCGATCAGCACCTGACCGCGGTTGGACAACAGCCGGGAATACCCGTCGGCGTAGCCCACCGGGACCGTGGCGATCCGGGTGTCCCGCTCGGCGCGCCAGGTGCGGCCATAGCCCACGGTCTGCCCTGCCGGGACGTCCTTGACGAAGGAAACCCGGCTGACCAGGCTCAATGCCGGACGCAGGGGTACCGTGCGGGGGGTGTGCGTGGCATCTGGGTAGTAGCCGTAGATCATGATGCCCGGACGCACCATGGTCGTCGCCCCGAGGTCATGGCCGAGGATCGCCCCAGAGTTCGCCGCGTGGACGAACTCCACCGGCCCCACCGCGGCTTCGATCTCGGCGACGGTACCGGCGAAGCGGCGCAACTCCTCACGAGTGAACTCGTCTCCGGCCGGGGCGTCGCTGACCGGCAGGTGGGTGAACACCCCCTGTAGCTTGAGGTTGGGGGAATCGCCGATGGTGCGCGCTAGCCCAACCGCGCTGTCCAGTTCGGCGCCGATGCGCCTCATCCCGGAATCGATCTTCAGGTGCACCTCGACCACGCGCCCCGCCGCTGCCGCCGCGTCCTCGGCGGCGGCGATGGTCGCGGCGTCCACCACCGTGAGGGTGAGGCCGGAGGCGACCGCGGGTCCCACCTCGTCTGGGAAGCAGTGGGACAGTTTCAGGATGGGCAGCCTCACCCCGGCGGCCCGCAGTTCGGCACCCTCGGGGACCGTCGCCACACCCAACGCCTCGGCCGCGCCCCGCTCCTCGATCATGCGGGCGACCTGGACCGCTCCGTGCCCATAGGCGTTGGCCTTGACCGCGGCCAGGATGCTCCGCTGGCCAGCCCTTTCCCGCACCGCCGAGAGATTGGCGGCGATGGCGTCCAGGTCGACGAGCGCGCAGGTCACATAAGACATATGCCCATCTTGACGGGACGGGATATCGTTTCGCACGTCGGCCTGGCAAGATTGGTCCCATGTCTGACCAGAATCAGCAATGGCATCCCTACCAACAGCAGGCGTCCCAGCCGTCGGCTAACGATCCGTGGGGCGTGAGCCAGCCATCGGCGAACCAGCAGTCGGCCAGCGAGCCCTACATGCTTGGCCAGCCCTCCGCGAACGACCCCTACCCGACGATCGCGAAGTCGCCGTATTCCGCACAGCCCCAGCAGGGGTGGGAGCAGGTCGCACCGCCCGCCCCGCAAGCGTCCTATTCCGGTCAGTCCTCACAGCCATGGGACCAGCAGGCCCAGGCGGGTTATCCGCAGGCCTCCCAGGAGCAGGTTGGCTACGGGCAGCAGGTCCACGATCCCTACGCGGCTCAGCAGGGTTACCAGCAGGCAGGCTACGGCGCCCAGCC
>JAUMYR010000021.1:9582-16748 GCA_030528545.1 Propionibacteriaceae bacterium | reverse complement strand
GCGCTGTTCAGCCTGTCCTTCGACAAGCCGGTCGCGGCCAAGATCGGTCCGGTGCTGTTCATCATCGCGATGGTGTCGGCTGGCCTGACCGCGCTGCAGACCATCGTCTTTCCGCTGCTGGACTTCAATTCGCCGCTGCACTTCGCGCTCGGGCTGTTCGCCGCCCCGGTCTATGCCCTCCTGTTCATCGGCCTGGTGCGCCTCGGTATTGAGGCCGTCATCACCGTCAACCGGATGGCCCAGGACTCCAAGGAGATCAAGGATCTGGTCAATCGTCCTTCGGAGGAAGACCCAGACAGCTAGTTCCGTGGACTTCACCGGCTGGCCCGCGCCTTCTCCGCCGTGAGCCGCCGGGCAGTCCCAGGACCCGCCCGCGATGGCCCGCTGCCACAGCGGGAAGTCGCGGGCGTTTTTCTTTTCTCAGCCCGCAGGCTCCTTCTCTCTTTCCCCGTCCCCGGTCTCACCTCCCCAAAAGCCCTAGCCCGCCTCCAGCCGCGTCGGACGAGGGGATAATCTCAGAGGCGTGTCTGCCGCTGTCTCCTCTCGTTTCGCGCCCTGGCTGGTGGCGTGCGCGGCGCTGTGCTGGGGTCTGATTGGGGTGTGGGGAAGGCAGGCGCAGAATGAGGGCGTCGGCCCGATAGAGATCGGGTTCTGGCGCGCCTTGATCGCGGGGGCGCTGTTTCTGTGTCACGCGCTGCTGACCGGCGCGAAGTTCCCGAGGGGTCGCGACCTCGCCGTGATCGCCGGTTTCGGGCTAGTCGGGGTCAGCTTCTTCTATTCCTGTTACCAGCTCGCGGTGCGCCTCGGGGGGACGAGCCTGGCGAGCGTGCTGCAATATTCGGCACCGGTGTTCGTCGCGGTCCTCGGCTGGGCCCTGCTGCGGGAACGGCTCAACCGGCGCGACATCATGTGCATCGGCATCTGCATTGCCGGGGTCATACTCATCAGCTTCGGCGGGGGCGAGGGGGTGCGGGTGACCTTCGCGTCCATGGCGGTGGGACTGATCGCCGGTTTCAGCTATTCCCTCTACTACGTGTTCGGGCGCCGCTACTTCCCTCACTACGAGCCGGTGGCGGTGTTTTCCATCATGATGCCGGTCGGTGCACTCGGCCTGCTGCCCTTCGTCTCCCAGCATCCGGCCAACGCCTCGGGCTGGCTGAACGTCATCGGCTTGGCCCTGGTATGCACCTATACCGCCTACCTCCTGCACTCCTTCGGACTGCGTCACATGCCCGCGGCTAGGGCCAGCGTCATCGCCGCGTCCGAACCCGTGTCGGCCGCCATGCTGGCGGCGATCCTGTTCGGGGAGCGGCTTTCGGTCCTCGCGATGGTCGGAGCCGTGATCGTCATCGGCGCCGCGGTCAGCCTCGGCCGCTCCGGCTCGGACAAGAGCACGGCCTAGCCGAGACTCCACCCGGTCCCCGTCCAGGCATCATGCCTCGGCCAACGGGCGGGTGTCCCGCTGGGAGCGGGCAGGTTCAGCGTCGGCGCCGCCACCAGGCGCCGAACCCGGTGCGAGGCTCGGCTGGGAGGCCCACGAGATAACCGAACCCAAGGCTTCCCCCGGCCCGCCGCAGTCCAAGAAGGTCCAGCCAGTAGGCATCCACCAGGCCGCCCGCGACAACACCGGCCAGGTCGAGGCGGGCGGCGCTCAGGCTGAGCTGCTGCATCGCGGCACCGGCCTCCAGCAGCGCGAAGCGCCCACCCCGCTCCCCATACTTGGCCGTCAACCGGTCGGCGAAGATGACGGCAAGAACCATCGCGGCTGGCTCCCCGGAGACGCTGACGTTGATCTGCGGCGCCGCCTCGTCCCATCCTGGGGCCGGGTCCGGCAGCGTGACCAGCCCATGGTCGACGGCGTCATAGTAGGACAGGCGGCGGCCCCATCCGGCGATTCGCCAGCTCACCACGAAGAGTTCGACCGCGTAGGAGGCCCCCGCCGATGGGTAACTGCGGTGTTCGGCCCCTCCCCAGGCCCGGCAGGACGCCAGCAGTCCGGCCACGTCGGAGACGGCGAGTTCTCCCGGGCCGAAAGCGCGGCAGCTGACTCGGCGCTGCGCGGCCCGCTCCAGCGCGGTGACTGGCGTCGGCGGCAGCGGCGTCGGAGCGTCCGGATAGTCCAGACGCAGCTGCTTGTGGTCGGCGTCGAAGGCGCTGGCCCGCCGCGCGAAACCGGCGAGGTTGTGGCGGTCCAGCTGCGAGGCGAGCCAGAAGTCGTCGAATAGCGGTGTGCTCATGGTCTATCCCAGGGGGTGTGGGGCGCGGTTGGGGAAGGCCGATTCGCCGAGGCGGTCCGGGTAGCGGCTGGCCAGCATCGCATCGACCTTGTGCAGGAAGGGCCACCTCTCGTGGGAGTAGATCATGGCCAGATCTGGGGACAGGGCCTTGACCACGTGCAGCCCAGCCTGCACGGCGTCGATGGTGGTGATCTCCCGGTAATAGACGCGGATGCCCGCGCGGGCCAGGGCCTCCCCCAGGCCGGTTCCGGAAGAGTCCGCCGGGGGTGGGTGCCGCCTCCCGTCCTGGCGCAGCAGCGGCAGGTCCAACCACAGCCGAGGGTTGCGGGTGTAGAACATGGCGTGCTCGTCGAAGGAGCGCAGGGCCGCGGCGTCGGTGAGCCCGGAGGTGTCGACATAGTCACCGTAGATCCCGGCGAACATCACCCCCTGGTTCCACTCCAGGTAGGCCTTTTCGGCGGCGGAGGCCCAATCCTCGCGGCAGGCCACCCCGAGGGAGTAGCGCCAGCGTCCGCGTTTGGGGATACCGCCCATGACCGCGGCGACCGGGTGGGGGCTGTAGGCGGGGGTGAGGTCGAACAGCCACAGCTGCCCGCCGAGCCGGTCCACCTCGGCGGTATGGGCTTCTGGGGGAACGATGGCGCGGCCCGGCAAGCCATGCAGCCAGGTGACCATGAGCGCGTCGCGTTCGATGAGTTCCTGGACGCCGCGGTTCAGCGCATCCTGCGGCGTCACCCCGGCCGCGAGCCCGGACGAGGTGGGCACGCCGGTGCGGTGAGGGTCCTGGAGGGTGACGAAGGGTTGCGGCACCCACACGGGGGCGTTTCCGGGCAGCGTGAACACTTCGGCATAGGGGCACTCGTCGTCGTAGATCCGGCCGTGGGGGAACTCTGGGTGGCAACGCTGTTCTGGGGTGAACAGCGCGAACTCCTCCGCGTCGATCCGGGCCTGCCGGGGCAGGCTGGCTCGCGTCCTCAGGCTCAGGCGTACCTGAGCGGAGCAGGAGCGTTCGATGGCCTCGGCGATCGCGGCGGCCCGGGCGGAAGTCTCCTGCCTGGCCACGCCACCGGCGGCACTCTCCCAGGGTGAGTCCACGGATCGGGGGACCCCGATGTGGACGATCCCCTCGATGTCTGCCCTGCTCAGCGGCGCGCGCTGCGGCCGGAGCACCAGACCGTGACGGTTGCCCACGGCCTGTTCCAGCAGGAGCGTGGTGAGCCAGGCGGGCATCAGGACTGGGGCCACGGCCCGCCAGGCGGACGCCCAGGCGGTGGAGCGGCCGCACCCTTGGGAGGAAGCCCAAAGACGACATCGGTGCCGCTGCGTCCGCGCTTGCCCTT
Organism: Propionibacteriaceae bacterium; assembly: GCA_030528545.1. The sequence goes on along the minus strand of JAUMYR010000021.1, from coordinate 13,171 downwards.
CAGACCGAGCATCAGGAAGACGAATCCCGCCGCGACGACCGCGGCTATCCTCAGGTAGGGCCACCATCCCTCGTTGGAGGCCATGAAGAAACTCCGGCCCCGGACGAGTTCGACCTCGAAGATTCCCACGAAGACCACCGTCACGGCCAGCGCCCGCAACCAGGGGGAACGGACCCGGACCCATGAAAACAGCCCGAAGTAACTGGCATAGGTCAAGGTAACGATGAGGACGTGGGGTAGCCAATCCATCACGATATTCGACGGGAGGAATAGCTCAAACACATCGAGTAGCGGGTAAGACAGTGCAATTGCCGCAATGAGCACCAGCCAGGGGATGACCAGCGCGGCGATGATCGCCAGCACCCGCTGCGCGGGAGACAGACCGGCCCGCTTAGCCGCCCGGAACGAACCGACCGCCCCGATGACGCTCGCGCTGGACATGGTCGCCGCGCAGCAGCAACAGCAGCAGCACGAGGAACAGGTAGGAGTCGCGACCGCCCCAGAGAAGGTACCGGTATCGAACTGAGTACGGATCGCCTTCATGCCCGGATCATACCCACCAGCGGGGCGAGGAAGCCGCGTCGTGATCGAGGTGGGCTTCAGGACTCGGGCCACGACTGGCCGGGTGGCGGCCCGCCGATATCCCGGGGTGGGGGAGCAGCGTAACCCCGAGACGACGGCCCAGTGAAGCCTCGCGGCTGCGGGCCGGGAGCATAACCGGGCGGGTATCCGGGCGAATACCCGGGCGGCGGACCTGGAACATGTTTGGGAGGAAGCCCGAAGACGGCATCGGTGCCGGTGCGTCCGATCTTGCTGGGCAGGCCAAGCATCAGGAAGACGAACCCCGCCGTGACCAGGGCCGCCACGAGCAGATAAACCCACACTTCGCCATCGGCAGCCAAGATGAGCCACAGGCCTGCCATGAACTCGGCCGCGAAGATTCCGCCGAGACCCACGGCCACGGCTAGCGCCCGAGACCCGGGGGAGCTCAACCGCAACCAGAAAAACAGCCCGAGGTAGCAGGCATAGGACACGATGGACATGGTGGCGAGGGGAATCAGCACCTCCTCCGTCTCGACGCTAGGGAACCAGATAAACATCACCACACCCGCTACGACCGGCAGCCACGGGATGACCGCCGCGGCGATGATCGCCAGCACCCGCTGCGCAGGAGACAGACCGGCCCGCTTAGCCGCCCGGGCCGAGCCGACAGCCCCGAGAATGCTCGCGCTGGACACAGTCGCCGCGCAGCAGCAACAGCAGCAGCACGAGGAACAGGTAGGAGTCGCGACCGCCCCAGAGAAGGTACCGGTATCAAACTGAGTACGGATCGCCTTCATAGCGGGATCATACCCACCCGAGGGGTGTGGCGGCAGTAGTCACACAGCGGCGCGGTCAGCAGCTTCTCTTTCAAGATGTCGCGCTCCGCGAGATTCCAGGCGAACGTCCAGCCAACCAGCGAAGTATCTCCCCGGATAATCCGCTCAATCTCACAGAAAACAAGCGCAGAGATCACCCCTGGGTATTCCTGCCAGGCCTCGGGCCGTTCCACCGGGACCCGTTCACCCCAGCGTTCCCGCAAGCGGCCATGCAGGCAGGCGATGCAGGGGGTCTCGTGTGGTATGACCAGCGGGCCAATCGAGAGGGTGTGGTGAAAGGCCAAGTCGATATAGAGATGCGGGCGCTCCAGCGTCAGAGCCCGCCGCACGGTCTCGGCCTGGGAGGAGGTGTGGCGCACGACGACCAGGAGATCCGCCTGGTCTGGCGGGGCATTACGCGCCGATCCCGGAAAGGCGCAAGCCAGTGGCACCTCGTCCCCAATGAAAGCGATTGTGGCTTCCGTCTGGAATGGCACCACCGGCTGAATCACCGCGGCCGACAGCAATTTCTCGAAATCGGTTACTTCGGCACGGTCAAGCTGCGATCGGGACAATTCCTCACCGGCCGCCAAGCGTTCGATAAATCCGGCCGCTGGGACGAGAAAACGCGCGTCATCGCCGCCATAGAGTTCCCACCCATCGGCCAGTCTCTCCAGCCGCCAGGAAGGCGCTAGCCGGTACTCAGCCATGGCCCGATGTTAGCAACCCGGCGGGTTCCTGCCCCGTGATGGTCCCGAACCGCCGGACCGGGCGGTGGCGTCGCTCGTCTAGGAAGCCGTGCGGAAGGTTTCCGGTGGGGCCTGCGCCGAAGCCCCACCGGGGCTGGTCTGTTCCGGGTCTGACCGGGTCCGGCCACCTATCCGAAGACGGTGTCCTTCTGGTCCGCCACCAGGTTGCCGTTGATGTCTTTCAGCGGCCCGGTCTGGCCGTCGGCCAGTATCTCTCCGCCCGTGGAACACGGATAAGGCTCTTCTTTCTGCTTCAGCGGCTTGATGAACATCGGGTTGATGATCCACTTGCCGTCCTCGTCGTCGTAGGCATTGCACATCAGCTCGGTCTTGTTGCGGTTGATGACTAGCCTCAACTCGGTGGCATCGATCATGAAGGAGATATCGGTGTCGGAGTCACCAGCGCCGAAGGCCGGGCGTTGCTTCTCGGGTGCCGGGAGGAAAGCCTCGGGGCCCGTCAGGCCATAGATCTGCTCGTTGACCCGGCAGCGCTTCCCCTCGATATAGGTCATGGCCTCCGCATCGCCCCCACAGGAGGTCAGCCGACCGGTGAGCTTATCCCCGTTGAGGACCTGGGTGACGCCCATTACCCGGTCGCCGCTCAGGCCCAGCGGCTCGGCCCAGGCTCGCACGACCGGCTCTGAGGACGCTGAAACGATCCGGACGTCGAACCCGTTTCCTTTCAGCGTCTTGATGAGTCCGGTTACCTGTTCGTAATAGCGGATCCAGCCCGTGACTTCCTTGCTGCCAACCTTTTGTTTCGCTCCTTCGGCGGCCTTGAGATTCTGATCTCGCGCCTGCGCCGCGAAGGCCTTCACCTCATCCTCGGTGTAACCGGACAACAGCTGGGCGGCAAACGCATACTGGGGTTCAATGCGCCGGTGGTTGAATCCCGTGAAGGCTTCGGCACCGCCGGTGGTCTCGCCGTCGGAATAGACCGATAAAATCTCGTCGGCACAAGAAGTGCCACCCTCAGTGTTGGTGGGCAGCGGCTGGCCTGGCTCGGCGAGCGAGCCGCATGCCGCCGTCAGAGACTGGGCGGCCGCGGGAGTCATGAAGGTGCTGACTTTGGCCCAGTCAGCAGGCTGAAGCACACGTCCGTTGGCCAGCATCCAGAAGGTGGTGGCGTCCCCGATGTCGTTCTTGACGACGGTGTTGTCCCAATCGAATAGGGCCAGCGGGGCACCCTTGGTCACGTCACCGCTACCGCCGCACTCACCCAGTTTCTTGATCATCGCGGACAGCCGGGCATGGTTATCTCCGTGCCAGCCGGGATCGGCGGGAAGAGCCTCGCAAAGAGAGGTGGCGTTAGGCGAGGGGGCCGCGGAAGAGGACGCCTGTTCAGCCGGGGCGGCGCTTTGGCTGGCACAGGCGCTCAGCAGTAACGCTGCCGAGGCGAGAAGGCTCAGTTTTCTGGGGTTCATCATCATTGGTGTTCCTCCGGTTCGACTGCCGAACCCCCTTATTGTTGCGTCTTTTCCG
>JAUMYR010000021.1:7319-9482 GCA_030528545.1 Propionibacteriaceae bacterium | reverse complement strand
CATTGGTGTTCCTCCGGTTCGACTGCCGAACCCCCTTATTGTTGCGTCTTTTCCGCACGCTGGCGGCAATAGCGCAGGAATCACCTTCGCCTGTCGGTAAGGCCGGGAGAAGCCGTCTTGAACCACGGCTGTAATAGCCCGGCGCTGGCCTCCTGGCCAGCACCCGTGATGCGTGCTTTGAGGCCCGTCAGCGCGGGACAGCAGGCGCCGCCCGGGGATCGCGGAACCGGCAACGACCACAAGTTTGCGTTGCAAACCAGTCTGCACAATGGTAGGTTTGTATTACAAACCAGTTTGCTCTCAGAAGAGGAGGCTCCATGGACGCCGAAGCACTCGGCCCCGCCTCGCAGTCGGGCTGGCCGCAGCGGATCGCCATGAGCAAGGACTACGACATGCTGCAAGGCCTAGTCTCCATCGGGGTCGGCCTCGCCCTCATCGTGCTGGCGCTGACCGAAAACCTGATCTGGCTAGCCGTGGGCTGTGGGATCAGCGCGGCGGTCGGCGTCTCCTGGTACCAGAAGAGATATGGCACCGCGCACGCCACCGATGCCCGCAACGTCTGGGCGGCCGCCTTCGCGACTCTCGGGTTCGTCGCCGTCTCGATCGCCAGCAGCATCGATCACTCCCGGCCAGGCCCGCTGCTGTGGACCCCGCTCGTCGCTGGCGCGATGCTGCTCGCGGGCGAGTGGGCGGGACTGAGGCACGCCGGGCTCACCATCTGGCACTGGCTCAGCTGTCTCGCTCTCATGCTGTGCACCTTCCTCCCCCTCACCGGATGGCATCCGCCACGGTTCCAGACCATCGGGCTGATCGGCCCGGCGCTGATCGTCATCGGCATCGTGGATCACCTGCGGCTGGTCAAGACCCTGGGCAATGGGGGCGAGAGGTGAGCACCGGGCAGGGACATCAGTCCCCGGACCTCGCCGTCGACATGGTGGTGCACGCCCCCGCCCGCCTCGCGATCCTGAGCGTGCTGGAGGGCCAGAAAGAGGCAGACTTCCAGTTCCTCCACACCGTCCTGGGCCTCACGAAGGGCAACCTGTCGAGCCACCTGGCCAAGCTGGAGGCGGCGGGACTGATTGAGGTCACCAAGACCTTCCAGGGGAAGACGCCGCGCACGATGCAACAGATCACCCCAGCCGGACGGGCAGCGCTAAGGCGCCACTGGGAGCAGCTTGAGGCAATTCGCAACCTGTCGAACGGGTAAGCGCCTCCAGCACTTCCAGCCACCACCGGGTCACTCCCCCGAGATGTCAGCATCATTGATGCGACGCTTAAGCATCCGCGATCTTACGATTGGTGATTATGAGAACGACACTGCGGCTAGACCCCGAGGTCGCCAAGGCAGCCGAGCGGTTGCGGCAGGAGCGCCACATGAGCCTCGGCGAGGCCGTCAACGAGCTCGCCCGGGCGGGCCTGGCTCGCGGCAGAGAGCAGGCCGCACCCTTCCGGCAGCGGACGACGAGCGTCGGGCTGAAGATCGACGTGACGAATGTCGCCGACACCCTCAAGACGCTTGACGCCTACGACGCGAGGGAGGAGCATTGATTCTCGACGCCAACGTGCTGCTCTACGCCGTCGACGATCAGTCCCATTTCCACATCGCGGCGCGGACCTGGCTGGATGAGGCAATGAACGGCGTCGAGCGCGTCGGGTTCCCATGAGTGTCGCTGACCGCCTTCCAGCGCATCATCACCCATCCCCGCGCCGCGGCGCATCCGCTCACCCCGCGCGAGGCGTGGAGCTACGTCACCGACTGGCTTGACGCCGACCAGGCATGGATCCAACCCCCGGCCTCCACCACCGCGAGATCCTCGGCCAGCTCCTCACCGACGAGGACCTGCGCGGCAACCTCGTCACCGATGCCCACCTCGCCGCACTCGCCATCGAATATGGGACCAGCATCTGCTCCTTCGACAGCGACTTCGCCCGATTCCCTGGCTTAGGCTGGATACATCCCGGTCGGCACTGACCCACTCGCCGATGGCACCTAAGCCAGAATTGGGCCCCACCCTCGGTGCGCCCTCGCGGGGTGGGCCTGCGACGCCAGGCCCGGTGACATGCTGGCGCCCGGGCGACCGGAGCCTCGTCGCATCGCGGGTTGACGTTTACGGTCTAGGCTGAGCAAATCCTCCCCGTCCGCGAAGAAGGGCCCACAGTGAC
>JAUMYR010000021.1:0-7219 GCA_030528545.1 Propionibacteriaceae bacterium | reverse complement strand
TTACGGTCTAGGCTGAGCAAATCCTCCCCGTCCGCGAAGAAGGGCCCACAGTGACTACCAGCGCCTTGTCGAAGTCCAACAAGGAAAGCATTCTCAAGGCCCTGCTGAGCACGGGGGCGCTGACCAAGGCAGACATCGCGCGTGAGACTCGGCTCTCCGTCGCCACCGCCAGCAGGCTGGCCGAGACCCTCTTAGAGGATGGCTTTCTGTTGGACGCGGGAGAATCCACTGACACCGGCGGGCGTCCCTCGCGGCTACTGCGGTTCAATCACCGGGTTGCTGTCACCCTGACCCTAGATGTCCGCGGCCCGGCAACCGATATCGCGCTGGTGGACCTCGGGGGCGAGGTCTGCTCACTGGAGACCGTCCCTGGCAGCCCCGACCCTCAGGCGAGGATCCAGCAGACTCTCTCCCTAGCAGCCCGCGGACTCGGCCTAGCGCAGCAGCGGGGTCTGCGCTGCGTGGCCGTCGGGGTCTCCGTCCCGGGACCTGTGGACTCCGACGGGACGGTGGCCTTCGCGCCAGCGCTGTCGTGGCGTCGGGTCAGCCTGGGCAGCATGCTGGCTCAGCGCCTCTCGCTGCCCGTCATGGTGGACAACGACGCCAATCTGCTGGCGCTGGGAGAGTTCCGGAGGGGCCGCGCCAGTGGCGTGGCCTCCTTGATCGCCGTCGCGGTCTATGAGGGTGTGGGGCTAGGCATCATCGAAGGCGGCCGGATCTGGCGTGGAGGTCACGGCGCAGCCGGTCAGCTCGGACGGATGCTCTACGACATCTCCGCCCTGCGCTCCGACTTCACCGGCTTCGGCAGCCTAGAGACCCGGCTGGGATCGGTCGGCATCGCGCGGCGAGCCCATGAGGCGGGCATCGCCAGCGGGACCGATGACGCGGTCCTCCGACAGCTGATGGCATGTCATCGGCTCGGCGACGAGACCGCCACGACCCTCCTCAACCGGGTCTTCGACGAGTTCGCCATGTCGCTGATCAACCTCTGCGCGATTCTGGATCCAGAATCGGTCGTGCTGGCGGGACTGTTCTCCGACTGGTCAGAGGTGGTCGTCCCCGCGCTGCGAGAACGCCTGGCATCCCATGTGCTGCACCAGCCGCAACTCGTCGCGGCGACGCCCGATCTACCGGCCGCACTGGTCGGGGCCAGCCAAGCCGCCTTCGAACATTTCGGTGGCATAACGAATCTTCTCTGACAGGGCAAAACTCTTGCTTCAGCCGGGGACCCAGGGGTAGCATCATCGCTAGTTATTCTCGGACTGAGAAGAAATGGTGTGATTCAAGGAGGAACTCACATGAGGCGCAGGACTTTCATTGCTTTGTCTGCTGGCTCGCTCGGAACCCTGCTCGCCGCTGGCTGCTCCGAGGTCAGTCCCAATCAGCCTGGTTCATCCAAGGAGACGAAGAAGGGCCCCTTCACCATCGGCGTCAGCAACGCCTTCGTCGGCAGCGAGTACCGCACCCAGATGATCGACGACATCAAAGCTGCCTTCGAGGAGTACCAGAAGGAGGGCATTGTCGGCAGCCTCGTGCTGGAGAACGCCGATGCCGACGTCAACGGCCAGATCCAGCAGGTGCGCAACCTCATCAACAAGGGCGTGCATGCGATCATCATCAATCCCAACTCCGCCACGGCCCTCGATGCGGTCTTCAAGGAGGCCGAGGGCCAGGGGATCAGCGTCTACGCCATCGACCAGGCGGTCGAGACCAAGTCCGTGCTCAACGTGGGCATCGATCAGGGCGCCTGGGCCGCCGAGAGCGCCAAGTGGCTGGCCGGGAAGGTCGGCAAAGGCGGCAAGATCGTGGCCGTCAACGGCATCTCTGGCCATCCGGCCAACGAGGCTCGCTGGAGTGCCGCCAAGAAGGTGTTCGACGAGGCCGGGGTCGAGGTCCTTACCGTCGCCGATGGCGGCTGGGACCAGGCCAAGGGCCAGCAGGCCATGACCAACCTGATCGCCACATACCCCGACATCCAGGGAGTCTGGACCCAAGACGGCATGGCGCAGGGCTGCCTCAAGGCGGTCGAGGCCGCCGGGAAGACCGATTCGATCGTCGTCACCGGTGAGGCGCGCAACGGGTTCATGAGAATGTGGAACGACCTGAAAGCCAAGGGCTTCGAGAGTGTGGGCGTGGTCAACCCGCCCGGCACCGGGGCCACGGCGCTTCACTTCGCTGTCGCCCAGCTACAGGGCAAGAAGCTCGACCCCAGCAAGATCACCGGCGAGCACAACATCGTTCTGCCGCTCGAACCGGCCATCACCAACGCCATCTTCGACGACGCCTGGAAGAAGGTGTCCGACAAACCAGACTCCTTCGTGATGGACTCCGTCCTGAGCAGGAGCGACGTCGCGAAGTACTTCGTGTAAGTGGACCGCGCTGTGGTGCCGTCACCAGCGGCACCACGGCCGGGCCTATCTTGACCAGATGACGAGGAGACCTCAGTGGCGATCCTGCAAATGTCAGGGGTGGACAAGCGCTACGGCGGCGTCAAGGCCTTACATGGGGCCTCACTCGACCTGAACCTCGGCGAGGTGCACGCGCTGCTCGGCCCCAACGGTTCCGGGAAATCTACCCTGAACAAAGTGCTGGCAGGCACCGTAGCCCCCGACCAGGCGACGATCACGCTTGAGGGTTCGGCTATCACCATCCGCAACCCTCAAGACGCGCACCGCCATGGCATCGCCGCCGTGTACCAGCAGTTGTCCCTCGTCCCGCAGCTCACCGTCGGGCAGAACCTCACCCTCGGGCTTGAGCCCTCCCGCTGCGGGTTCCTACGGACGCGCCACAGCCGCGACGCCATCCGCGGCACCCTCGAACGCTTCGCCCGCGGCCTGCACCACGATGTCACCGAAGACACCCCGGTCGCCGAGTTGAGCCCAGGCGACCAGCAGATCATTGAGATAGCCAAGGCGGTGCTGCGCAAGCCGCGTTTTCTCATCCTGGACGAAGCGACGGCCTCCCTCCACCGTGACCAGGTGGCGCTGGTTTTCCAGGTGGTCCGCGAACTGTGTCAGGCGGGCACCGGAATCGTCTTCGTGTCCCACCGCCTTGGCGAGATCATGGAACTGTGCCAGAAGGCCACGATCCTGCGGGGCGGTGAGACGGTCGCGTCCTCCGTCGATCTTACGCGGACCAGCCAGGAGGACCTGGTGAAACTGCTGGTGGGAGACCTTCCCGAGGCGACCCACCGGGAGCGGGGCGGCAACGTGGGCGCTCCCCTGCTGGAGGTGCGCGAACTGTGTGCCGATCGGGTCCACGGCGTGTCCTTCACCGCCCACGCTGGGGAGGTTGTCGGGCTCGGTGGGTTGCAAGGCCAGGGCCAGTCCGAGCTCCTGCTCACTCTCTTCGGGGCCCAGCGCCCGCACTCCGGCACGATCCTCGTCGCGGGCCGGGAGCGCCACATCCACCACCCCCGGGACGCGGCGGATGCCGGTGTGGCCCTCGTCCCCGGCGATCGCGGAACCCAGGGCATGTTCCCGCCCCGGCCGATCCAGGAGAACATCTCGGTGGTCAGTCTCGGCCGGCGGCTCACAGCTGGCTTCGCGATCTCCGGCAAACGGGAACGCGACGCGGCCCAGTCCATGGTGGGGCGGCTGGCCATCAAGATCGGCCGCCTCAGCGACCCGGTGTCCAGCCTGTCGGGCGGCAACGCGCAGAAGGTCATCATTGCGAAGTGGCTGCTCAACGACCCTCAGGTGATCTTGCTGGACGATCCCACCAAGGGCGTGGACATTGGCGCGAAAGCCGAAATCTATCGGCTGATCGACGAGCTGACGGCCCAGGGCGCCACTGTCGTCTTCAATTCCAGCGACGACCGGGAACTCGCCGAGGTCTCCGACCGGGTACTGGTGATGTTCGAGGGACAGGTGCGTCGCGAACTGGTTGGCCACGAGGTGACCTATGACAACCTCGTCTCGTCCGCGCTCCTGATCGACATGAATGAGGACGAGGAGTCGCGGCCATGAGGACGCTAGGCGCACGGCTGCTGCAAGGCCAGGTCAGCACCGTTGTCACCTGGGCTCTGCTCGCCGTCGCCATCACGGTGAACGCGGCGCTGCAACCCACCTTCTTCACCCTGTACTCCATCACCTCCAACTTCGCGACGTTCGCCCCGCTGGTGCTGGTCACCATCGCCCAGGCGGTCGTCGTCATCGGCGGCGGGCTCGACCTCTCGCTGGGGGCGACGGTGGCGCTGTCGAGCGTCGTGGCCATCACGGTGATGGATGGCAGGCCGGGAATGGTCCCGCTGGGCTTCCTGACCGCGATAGGAGTGGGCGCGCTGTGCGGCCTATTCAACGGCGTCGTGGTCTCAGTCGTGCGATTACAGCCGCTCATCGCGACTTTCGCGAGTTCCTCAATCTTCGGTGGGCTGGCATTGACCGTCATGCCCAAACCAGGTGGCACCGTGCCATCCCCGATGACCCAGGCGTATCGCATGGCCATCGCGGGGCTGCCGGTCTCGGTGCTGGTGGTCTTGTTGTCGGTGGGTGCCTGGTTGCTGCTGCGCCAGACGAAACTGATGCGCCACATCTATGCGGTGGGTGGCGACGCCGCCGCGGCTTATGCCTCGCAGGTGCCAGTGGTGAGCGTGCGGATCTGGAGCTACGTGATCGCGGGCGTCTTCTCGGGATTGGCGGCCATGGCGGTGCTGGCCAACTCCGGTTCCGGAGATCCTTTCGTCGGGGCCAGCCTCGCGCTGAACTCCATCGCGGCCGTGGTCGTGGGCGGTATCGCCCTCAGTGGCGGCAAGGGCGGCGCCGTGGGAGCCGCGGTTGGCGCGATCGTGCTGGCGATGTCGGCCAACGTCATCTTCTTCCTGAACGTGCCCACCACCTACCGGGAGCTCGCCAACGGCCTCGTCATCATCGGCGCGCTCGCCTTGTCGGTCCTCAGCTCCAGGAAGGGGGCCAGGCGATGAGCACCACGGCCAGCACCCGGGCGGCCACAGCCAGGTGGCGCGAGGCGGTCAGGAATCCGATCGTCCTGGCTTCACTGATCGCCGTCCTCCTTGTCGTCGTCGGGGAGGTGATCTCCCCCGGTTTTGGTTCCTATGAGCAGATCATCAATCTGCTGAGGGTGGCGTCGTTCCTGGGCATCATCGCCATCGGGCAGACCATCGTCATCCTGTCCGGCGGCGACGGCATCGACCTGTCCGTGGGCAAGGTCGCGACCTTCGCCGCCATCGTCGGCTCGCGCATCATGGACGGCCAGAACGGCAACCTGCTGCCAGGGGTGCTCGTCCCGCTACTGCTATGTGCCGCCATCGGCCTAGTGAACGGTCTAGGCATCGTCTACATGCGGATTCCGCCGTTCGTCATGACGCTCGGGATGATGGGTGTCGTCCAGGGCCTGATCATGGCCTATACCGGGGGCGTGGCCGCCGGTCGCGCCGCCCCAGGGCTGACGTCGCTGGTCAACGGCCGCATGTTCTTGTCCATCCCCGGGGTGCTGCTGGTCTGGTTGCTGCTCGCGGGACTCCTGACCTGGCTGCTGCGCGGCACCCGGCCGGGTTGGAACCTGTACGCCGTCGGTAGCAACCGGACGGCGGCGAAGCTATCGGGCATCCGCGTCAACCGGACCGTCGTGACCGCCTACGTCGCGTCCTCGGTGTTCGCCGGTTTGGGTGGGCTCCTGCTGCTGGGATACACCGAATCGGTCATGCTCTCGCTCGCCGACCAGTACACGCTTCCCTCCGTCGCAGCCGTCGTCATCGGCGGGACGCTCGTCTCGGGCGGCGTCGGAGGCTACCTCGGCTCCGCGGTCGGTGCCATCGTGCTCACCGTCCTTGAGAGCCTGCTCACCACGGTGAGCATGCCCAATGCCAGCCGCATCATCATCAACGGTGCCGTGCTGGTCCTGCTGTTGGCCATGTACGGCCGACAGCGACGCCTGAGGTCTTGAATCTCGCTTATTCGAAAGGGGAACTAACCATGGCCAGTCGCGAAACCCTTGGCGTTGGATTCGTCGGGGCAGGGTTCATCGGCCACTTCCACGCCCGTTCCTGGCAAGGAGTGCGGGATGCCGACATCGTCGCCGTGTCGTCGCGATCCTTGAGCAGCGCCGAGGAACTGGCCCAGACCGCCACCGAGCTGGGGGTCGGGCAGGACATCGCCGCCTACGACGACGTGGTCTCCCTCGTCCAGGACCCGCGCGTTGAGGCTATCTGGGTGCTGGTGCCCAACCACGTCCGGGTCGAGGTCATCCGCGCGATCTGCGACGAGGTCACTAGCGGACACGCACAGCTGAAGGCGATCGCTGTCGAGAAACCGCTCGGTCGCACAGTCGCCGAGGCCCGGGAGGTGCTCCGGCTCGTCACGGAGGCCGGTCTGCTGCACGGCTACCTGGAGAACCAGCTCTACGCACCCGGTATCGGCCGCGCGCACGAACTGGTCTGGGCCCGGGGAGCCGCCGCGTCCGGCAGCCCCTACCTGGCCCGGTGCGCCGAGGAGCATTCCGGTCCGCACAACACGTGGTTCTGGAACGGCGAGACGGAAGGGGGCGGGGTCCTCAGCGACATGATGTGCCACTCGGTCGAAGCCGGACGGTTCCTGCTCACCCCGCCCGGTAAGAGCGCCGCCGACTGGCTGACGCCCGTCTCGGTGCATGCGACCATCGCGTCGCTGAAGTGGGGACGCGGTAACTATGCACAGAAACTGCAGGAGATGTACCCCGGGGTGGTGGACTACACCAAGACCCCGTCAGAGGACTACGCTCACGCCCTGTTTGAGTTCGTCAACGGCGACGGGGAACCGGTCTGTGTCGAGGCCACCACCTCGTGGAGCTATGTCGGGGCCGGGCTGCGCCTGTCGTTCGAGCTGCTGGGACCGGAGTATTCGATGGCGTCCAACACGCTGGCGCCCGAGACGACGATGTTCATCTCCCGCGAACTGCGGCAGGAGGAGGGCGAGGACCTGCTGGAGAAGCAGAACGCCGAGCAGGGCCTGATGCCGGTGGTCGCCGACGAAGCGGCGACCTATGGCTACACCGGTGAGAACCAGGCGCTAGCGTCCATGTTCCTGCGCGGCGAACAGCCGCTGGTGTCGCTGGAGAACGGCCTCCAGGTGGTGGAGTTGCTGATGGCTGCCTACCAGTCCGCCCAAACCGGCCAGAAGGTGTACTTCCCGGTGGACCTCGCCGACTTCGTCCCCGATGTCGCCCAGGGCAAGTGGAATCCTCGGGCCAAGGACGCCACTGACTGATGCCGGAGGAGGTCTGA
>JAUMYR010000214.1 GCA_030528545.1 Propionibacteriaceae bacterium | reverse complement strand
GCGTCGGCTCGTATTCGCGGTAGGGCACCGTGAACATCATGTGGAGGAAGTTCTCCGCATACTTCAGGTCGTAGCGCGGGTGCACGAACTGCTCCCCGATATGGGCCTTGTAGGACGCGGCCGCTACCGTGCGGGCCTTCGACATCAGCGCCGCCGCCGCTCGCTCGAAAGAGGCGAAATCGGTGATGTGGACGTCGGGCAATTCGTGCGTGCCGAGCACGTTGACCATCGCGGACAGGATGGCCATCGGGTGGGCGTCCACCGGGAAACCCTCGAAGTGTTTGCGCATATCGCGATGGATCGCGGCGTTCACCGTGAGCAGTTCGGCAAAACGTTCCCGCTCCACCGGGTTCGGCAGTTCGCCGAAGATCAGCAACTGGGCGGTTTCGACGAAGGAACTCCGCTCAGCAAGGTCTTCGATGGGGACGCCCCGGTAGCGCAGCATGCCCTTCTCACCGTCGATGAAGGTGATAGCCGAGGCGCAGGAACCGGTATTGCCGTAGCCGTCGTCCAATGTGATGTAGCCGGTCTGGTTACGAAGCTTGCTGATATCGATGGCTCTTTCACCCTCGGTGCCCACGACAATCGGCAGCTCGTAGGTCTGACCGTCTAGGGTAATCGTGCAGGTCTCGCCCACGGTCGCCCCCTTTCGTTCGCTGTTGCCTAAGGGTATGCAGAACAGGGAGTCAAGTCGATAGGGTGTCCGTTTTCCGGGCGGCCCGCCACGAAACCTGGCAGGTGGTGTAGGCCGGCCTGCCGAAATCTCTGCGCGACCCCACAATGAGCACCTAGCATCGTTGTAGGTTTCCGCGGCGCCTAACTTACGGATCCGTAAGTTAGGCTTGCGTAAGCTACAGCCAAGGAGTTCCATGAACGTTTTCGCTCCCCAGCACGAGGCCGCCGATATCGTCCAGCTCCTCACCCCCGAGGGCGAGCGCATCACCCACGAGCGCTTCTCCTGGGAGGGCACGGACGCCGACATCGTCGGATTCCTGCGCGATATGACATTGGCCCGCCGCTTCGACGACGAGGCCCACGCCCTCCAGCGCCACGGAGAGTTGGGTCTGTGGCCGCCGCTGCGCGGGCAGGAGGCGGCCCAGGTCGGTTCCGGCCGGGCAGTTGGCCCGCTCGACGTGATCTTCCCCTCTTACCGGGAACACGGGGTTGCCATGTGCCTCGGCGTCCCGGTCAGCGATATCCTCGGCCTGTTCCGGGGCAGCCATGGAGGAGACCGCAGCGCGGTCGAACGGTTCCGCAACTACGCCATCGTCATCGGCAGCCAGACCCTGCACGCCACCGGCTATGCGATGGGGATGCAGTTCGACGGGATGGTCGGCAACGACGATCCGACCCGCAACGGGGCCGTCATGGTGTACCACGGCGACGGGGCCTCCAGCCAGGGCGATGTGAACGAGGCCTACGTGTTCGCCGCGAGCTATAACGCGCCGGTGGTCTTCTTCTGCCAGAACAACCAGTGGGCGATCAGCGAGCCGATCACGCGGCAGACCCGCATCCCGCTGTACCAACGCGCCCGCGGATTCGGGTTCCCCGGCGTCCAGGTGGATGGCAACGATGTCCTCGCGGTCAGGACCGTCACCGAGTGGGCACTGGAACGGGCCCGGCGCGGCGAAGGGCCCACCTTCGTCGAGGCCTATACCTACCGGGTGGGAGCGCACACCACCTCCGACGATCCGACCAAGTACCGGCTCAACGAGGAGGACGAACACTGGCGCTACAAAGACCCCATTGAGCGGGTCCGGGCTTATCTGGTCCGGCGCGGCCTGGTCACCGAGGCCGAACTGGCCGAGTTGAGGCAGGACGCCGACGATCTCGGCGCGGACGTGCGCCGCATCACCAGGGAACTCGCCGACAAGACCCTGAGCGAGATGTTCGACTCGGTGTATGCCGAACAGACTCCCTATCTGGACGCGCAACGCCGCGCCTATGAACGCTATGCCGAGTCCCTGGAGGTGCTGTGATGGCCACCATGACTCTCGTCAAAGCGCTGAACGCTGGCCTGCGCCGCGCCCTGGAGGCCGACCCCAAGGTCGTGCTCGCTGGCGAGGACATCGGCAAACTCGGTGGGGTATTCCGGGTCACCGAACACCTGCAAAGAGACTTCGGTGAGGCGCGGGTGATCGATTCCCCGCTCGCCGAATCGGGCATCGTCGGCACCGCCGTCGGCCTGGCCATGAGGGGGTACCGGCCAGTCGTCGAGATCCAGTTCGACGGCTTCGTCTTCCCCGCCTTCGACCAGATCGTGACCCAGGTCGCCAAGCTGCACTTCCGCAGCGGAGGCCGGGTGCGCATGCCGCTGGTGATCCGCATCCCCTTCGGCGGAGGCATCGGCGCCGTCGAGCACCACTCGGAGTCCCCAGAGGCATACTTCGCGCACACCGCTGGCCTCAAGGTGGTGTCGTGCTCCACCCCGAACGACGCCTACTGGATGATCCAGCAGGCCGTAGCTTCGGAAGATCCGATCATCTTCTGCGAACCCAAAAGGCGTTACCACATCAAGGGCGAGGTAGATCTTGATACCAAACCAATACCACTACATCAGGCTCGCGTCGTGCGCTCAGGCCAGGACGTGACGCTGCTCGCCTACGGGCCGATGGTAAAAACCTGCCTGGAAGCCGCGGCGGTCGGAGCCGACGAGGGCCGCTCCATTGAGGTCGTGGACCTGCGCACCATCAGCCCCCTGGATATGGTGACGATCACCGAATCGGTCCGGCGTACTCGCCGCGCCATCGTGGTGCACGAGGCACCAGGCAACGTCAGCCTGTCCAGCGAGATCGCCGCCAGACTCAGCGAGGATCTGTTCTACCTCATGGAATCCCCAGTGCTGCGCGTCACCGGCTATGACATGCCCTATCCCCCAGCCCGGATCGAGGACGAGTACCTGCCCGACCTGGATCGCATCCTTGATGCCGTCGATCGCTCGATGGATTACTGATGTCCAAACCCCACCGAAAAACACCGGATAGCCCGATGAGGAGATCATCGTGATTCAGCATTACCTGTTACCCGATCCCGGAGAGGGCCTCGCCGAAGCCGAGATCATCGCCTGGCGTGTCGCCGAGGGGGACCGGGTCGAGGTCAACGACATCCTGGTCGAGGTGGAGACGAGCAAGTCACTGGTCGAGCTGCCCTCCCCCTTCGCCGGGACCATCGCCAGGCTGCTGGTCGCCGAAGGAACGATGGTCGAGGTGGGCACAGCGATCATCGAAATCGACGATGGCACGCCCGCCTCCGGGCAGCCCTCCCCACAGGAGCCGGGCCAGGAAGACCAGCAGACCGCGACCCTGGTGGGCTATGGCCCAAAGCCCTCCCCGGCCCCGCGGCGGCGGCGCTCCCGCAACCGGCCCGACGATCGGCCGCCGATGAACCTGGCCTTCGGGGCAGAGGTCCCGAGCCACCGCACCGGACAGGTCACCGTGCACTCCCCGGTACAG
>JAUMYR010000213.1 GCA_030528545.1 Propionibacteriaceae bacterium | reverse complement strand
GTTGGGGGACGCCCTGAGCGGTGGCGACCTGGCGGCATTGCGGGACCGCTGCGGTTCGTTCGCCTCGCTCGGCGGATAGCCTGGCGCCAGCCGGTCGCGCCACTCGCAATACCACCGGGAGCAGCGTTTAACTGGGCGGACAGGCGCGTCCCGTGATCCCGCGGGGCCGTGGTGCCCTTCCCCGGGGTCAACCGCCGCATGGCCACAGGACTCCTGATTTCCTAGAGAAGGTGGTCGAGGCTGCTTCTCAACGTGTTCCCTGGACGCTAATGTCGCGGCGGCCACAGGAGCCGCCCAGCCTGCCGAGGGTGCTCAGCGGCATAGGCGCGCCAGGTGACCGGCGGGATTGTCGCCCCAAGGTTTGCCATCAGAACGTAGTTGCCCCGTTCAGCGCTGGCCCGGCGGACGATATCCTCATAGCGGATATTGGCGAATTGGTCTTTACCGATAGTGATCAGGCGATATCCAGCCTGAACCGCATCGGCTTCTAAGACCATATGGGCGAATCGATCAGCGGTATATTCCCGCGCCCGGGTGAGGAAGTATCCAATCACTGGGGTCTCGACCATGAGATTCGCGGCGAACGCCCGTAGCTTCTTCTGATGTCCTGCGATCTGATGTCCCAGTTCGTGAGCGACTAGGTAACGCAAAGCGGCCGGATCGTGGTCGCGGGCGCCGGAGATCGCATCGGTGCTGACCGCTAGATATGACCGCTCTGCCCGGTCGGTGCTACAGAGCTGTAAATCCGAACTCCATGTCACGTAGAGGGGTGTAACTGGTATGTTAGCCCGCTCGCAGAGTTCCTGCTGAATGTGGAGGATATCGGGAAAGTTGTGTTCGTCTACGCGTACTGCGGTAATCCTGGTGCGGGCCGCGGCGATCCCGCGCAGGATCGTCAGGCCGAGGGGCAAAAATACCAGCGCTGCCAGGAAATCGACGATCTCGGGTAGCTCTGCTAGTGCTTGAAACTCATCCTCGGGTAGCCACCAGATGCTTATAGCGACGGCGTAACAGGTGAGCGTGACTATTACGCCAATGATGAAGAGTGGCAGCTCGGCGGGGTGGCGAAAAACTTTCGCGCGAAGCGGCGGCATGGCCCATTCAACCTTTCTCGAGTGATCTCAAAGACACGTGTCAATGGCTTATATCAGTCGTATCGCTCAGCTCTTTCGCTATCTGCGATACCGGCTCGCTAGCCAAGAAGGCAGATATCGGCGAAGGCGGAAGAGCCAGTGAGACTATTCGGTGCCTGGGTCGCGTCCCCAGTCCTGAGCGGCTGGGCCAGTGAGGGAATAGATCGCGCCCACGCCCAAGGAGGTATGAACCATGGTTGCCAGGAAGGTTGTGCTGAATAACTCGGTCGCCATCGCTTGTAGACCAGTCAGGACGGTCAAAGCGGTTCCAGTCAGGACCAGTCGCCGCGCCCAGGTGCGGCCTTGATAGGTCAGCCAGGCGCAGATCGCGTTGAATCCGGCTAGGACGACGGTAAGTCCCAGCAGGATGCCGGTCACGAGCCCGGCGTCTATCCCGTCCGGGCCGTCTGGAGCGTCGAGGTCAAGGTCAGCCGTCAGGAGGCTGTAGACGTCCCAGACGAGGAGGGCGAGAACTAGTACGGTGCCCACGACTACGGAGAGCGGACGCCTCCCCATGTCGGTAGTGGTGGGGGCGTCTTCAGTTACGGGGACCAGTTCGGGCTGGGGCTTGAGTCCTCCCACCTGAAGAACCGGTAGATTGCCGTCAGTACGAATCAGGTCTCCGCCCCCGTTCCGGCTGTGATAGCCGGTGGAGAAGTTCTCGATCACCCGAACCTCAGCATCGGCGTTAGCGTAAAGCACTGAGTCGACAATGAAGTCGCGCTCGACATCGATGTCGGCGTCGATTTTGTGCGTGACCTGCAGGGTGAAAAGTGATAGTCCAACTGATCGGTCATAAGTTCCCGCGGCTAGCCACTGGACCTTCTCCCCGCCAGGTAGCAGCCAGCCCTCGGGGCAGCGCCAAAACCGGACATGATGCCGCTGGGCCGGATTTCCATCGACCTCCATCTGATAGGCGAAATCTTGTTTGCGTCCAAAAAGATAGAGGGAACTCACCGGCGCTTCCGCATAGCTTTTCCTGGTGATCGATCCCCACACGATCCTCAGGCTAGAGCGCAGGTTGATGGGATCTGCCATCGTCCAGCCCGCCCGGCGCATCGCGGTGTGGATCTGTTCGGCGCTGCCATCGAGAGCTAGGTTGACCGGGTCGCCGAGTAAGCCGTCGCCGGTGCGTGAGCGCCCGATGAAGTAGTGGGGAACGTAGATGGAAGTCAGCGCCTGATGCATCCGTGGTAGGGCCAGATAGGTTGTGACTAGCCACATCAAGACGAAGTAGAGGATCAGTCCGAAGGACCACTGCATTCCCTGGCGTAGGAGCAACCAGGCCAGCACGAAGGTCGAGATGGCACCGAAAAGAAATAGTCCGCCATCGAAGACGTTGCCCAGAGTGCGTCGTAGGTAGCGTCCTGAGCCAGGCTCTGCTGCCTGCTTGGCGGGGGGATGGTCATAGACCGGTGGCTTGCGGGTCGGCATGAGAGCCGATAATAACCGACGGTGGGCTCGAGTTAGCCGCTGGTTAGTGGCTTATGGACGCTGCTGAGGCGCCTAGTAGCCTATGGGCGTTATTGCGGGATTGCTTTTCCTTTCGGGGAATGGTGCTTGCCGAGGGGTTTCTGCTGTCTTGCGAGGAAATCGGGTCTGTGTGACCCGTGCTTTCGTGAAAGCGGCCAGCGCGTTATCGGGATACCATGGCTCTGGGCGGTGATGTGCTGATTGAGCCAGTGGCGTGGCTTTATGGATATCCAGGGTTGGGGAATTGATTTCATCCGGCATCGCGGTAATCTGTTCGCCCAGGTCGTGAGGATGTTGTCCCGGTAGTCTCAGAACGTGTTCCCGGTGGCGGCCAGCGTGCTCGGGCTGTCCCGGGCGGCGGATCACCTCTGGTAAATGGGCCCCTGGGTGAGATGGCCCCGCCTTCAGTCGGTTCTCCGCCGCCCACACCGAGGGCCGTCCCTTCGTCTCCTTAGCGTATTAGACGGTAGGCCGCCACGGTCTCGGGCCATGGCCCTTTCCTGCGCAGTGCCTCACTTCGTGCCGCCGTAGGATTCGATGACCTTGGCGAAGATCTCGCTCGGGTAGGCTCCGTTGATCGGGGTGTCGTTGATGATGAAGAACGGCGTCCCACTGATCCCGATCTGTTTGGCATGGGCGGTGTCGTCCTGGACGGCCTTGGCCAGCGCGGGGTCGGCGAGGTCCGCGGCGAACTGGGCGGGGTCCAGGCCCGCTTCAGCGGCGAATTCCTTCACCTTGGATTCCGGCATCGGCGGATGCCCCGAGGCGGGTGCGGCCTTGGCGATCGCGGCAGCATAATCCCAGAACTTGCCCTGGCGTCCCGCGGCCCGAGCCGCGATCGCGGCCCTTTCGG
>JAUMYR010000212.1 GCA_030528545.1 Propionibacteriaceae bacterium | reverse complement strand
GCGGCTCGGATACGCAATCGGCCCCTGACTACGGTAAACACCTGGCTGGGGGCCGTTCGCCGTTGGGCGGCGACCCACGGCATGCCTGTCCGAGAGCCACGAGAACCCCGGCAGGGGTGGCTGCTAAGACGGTGTGCCGAGGTCGATCCGATAGTCGCAGGCGCCGGTGACGTGTTCGGAGTGGGTGGCGATCATGACTGCACGGCCAGCGTCTGCGAGTGCGCGAAGAGACTGGATGACCATCTCTGCGTTCTTCCGGTCGAGGGCTCCGGTGGGTTCGTCGGCGAGCACGATGGACGGATTCTTGACGATGAGACGCGCGAGGGCGACGCGCTGCTGCTCACCGCCTGAGAGGCGATAGACGGGTTCTTTCCCGCGACCGCCGAGGCCGACTTGATCGAGGGCTTCTTCCGGCAACGGCGCGTTGCTGCGAGTCGCTCGGGGCTGTGCGGCGGTGGCGATATTCAGGTTATCGATGATGCTGGCGTTCTCAACGAGGGCATAATTCTGGAAAAGATATCCCAGGGCGTCGCGCCGGAACCGGCGAGCAGCGGCCTTCCGGAAGGCGGTGATGTCCTCCCCGTTGATGAGTAAGGAACCGGACGAAACCTCTTCGAGAAGCCCAATGCAGTTGAGGAGGGTTGACTTTCCGGAACCGCTCGGCCCGGTGAGCGCGACCATGTGGCCAGCTTGCACGGTGAACTCCAGTTCGCTCCACAAAACGCGCTTTCCGAAGCGTTTGCAGAGTCTTCTCCCGACGATGGCGGCGGCCGGATTCTGGTGCTGTGGGTTCATGCTTGTGCCTCTGGTGAGCGAGTGAGGATGAGTTGTCTGGTCTTCCTATGGAGCGCAAGCAGAAAGAACACGAAGTTCGCTGCCGCTAGTCCGGTCAGGATAACGGGCTGCCAGCCGCCGAGCAGGAAGACCTCGGTAGCGCTGGGCGGGGCCGTGGCGTCCGCCTCGGATGCAAGAAGGAGTGGAAGGGTCTGGACGACAGACCAGCCGACGATCACCACGCCGAGAAGGAGTTCGCCGCCCAGAACGACGATGTGAGACTGGGTGAACCGCCAACCGCTGATGAACATGGCGAACGTGCGCTGGGCGTTCTTGCGAGTGTAGATCTCGGCCAGACCGATCGCGGTCGCGAGCAGGACGCCGAGGGCGGCGAGCACGTTGAATGCGTGTATCCGAAGATCGCGAACCAGCTCGCTGTGCATTGATGCCGCTTCTTGCGCCGTCGGTTTGAATGCGATGATGAAGCTACTCACCCCGTGTGCCTCGGCGCTGCCGAGAGCCCAGTTCATGTCGCTGAGGACGATGCCGCCCTGGCTTGCGAAGGCCGTGTAGGTGTCGGCATCGAAGACTTCCGTACTTGCATTGATGACCAGCAGGATCGGCTCGGCAAGCAGTGCTTTCTGATCGTGCACGACGGGGTTGCCATAGGTGAAGATACGCTGGCCGGGTTCCCCATGGACGGCCTCTACGGGTACCGGTGAGCCGTCCCCCGAAATCGAGCTGACCCAATCTTGGGTGGCCTGGATGATCTGGTCTTCCTGAAAGGCGAGTCCTGCCGGTATCACGACGAGCAGGTGTGCGCCAGCGGCAGCTTGGATCCGCTCGCCGCGGGCGTCCCGAACATCCTGGGCGCGCAGATAATTGTCGTTCACGAGGAGGACATCTGCTGCGGGACCGCCCGTGAGACGTTCGAACCGCTCCTGATGGGCCAGAATCATTTTCTGCTCGGACTCGGCCGCGGTGAGCCATTGGCCAGCTTTTATAGACATGGTATCTGTCTCATCGGCGGACATGTTCGGATTGAAATTGACATAAACCGTATCCGCGGCAGTGCGCCAGGCGTCACGACTCGCTTGGTAGGCGCGAAACTGATCGACCGCTAGCGAAGCCAGAATGACGCTGCCCACCGCCAGCGCCACGGCCGGTAGCCGCACCATATAGACTCCAGCCATTGCCCATCCTGCGGGTATGCGGCCTTTGAGGGACTCGAGGATCGGCATGCCCTGGACAATGACCAGGGAGATCGCGTGCGTCAGCATCGCGATGCCGATCAATCCGGCCAGCGCACAGCCCACAACCACGGCGAAGGCTTGCCACTGACTGAAGCGGTTATAGACGCCAAGAGTTATCACGCAGCCTGCAACAGCCAACGCGAGCACACCGGAGGAAAACCGGGCGTCCCAGCGGATATCATGGCCAAGCAGGTGCCAATAGCTGGCCCCGTGAAGGCGTTGAACCGCATAGTTCTTTACCCCGGCGATGACGCTCGCAGCGATCAGCAACGCCACGAGCAGGGCGGCGACGGGAAGACTGAGCCCCAGCGGCTGATCCCCGAGCCATCGGATGACGCTGCCGGGCTCGTAATATGCTCGCGATCTCACCTCGAAGCCGAGGCCGCGGAGTCGATCCACCAGTGCCTGTGTGGCATCTTCAGAGCCGAACACGATGTAATTGCCGCGCGCGTCGGTTGAGGCCAGTTCCTGTAGGGCATGCACGTCCGTTTGGGTGTCTGCACTGAAGGCGGGGTAGCCATCGGTAAGCCAGTGAGCGGCGCGGGCATGCGGGTCGCTGCCAACCAGGTAGAGGTGCCGCCGGGTCCCTGGCTCCCGCACGTCGTCTATCGTGCGGCCAATGATCGCGCGGTGCTCGTCGGCAATGTGCCGGACGGTGTTAACGACTTCTGCGCTGGGAACCGTCTGGTCGCCCGATACCTGGACAACCGCGTCGGCTCCGAGGACACCCGCGTTATCAAGCCCACGCAGAAACAGGAACGAGCCAAGGAACGCGTAGGTGATTGCGATGATGTAGGCGAGCCTGATCCCGTTGCTCTTCATCTGACCCACTCCGGTGCGTGCCAACGACACGGTGGAGAGGACGCGGCGCTATCGGGTTTCTCAGGAGCCAGGCTTCGTCTCATGCAGGTGGGCCTTCGTCATAGGTGCGGGCGGAGTCGGCGATGCTGAAGCGCGGTTTCGGCGCGATCGCAGGCGTGCAACCGCGCCGAACCGCGGGTGGTCAGCAGTATCGCCAGTAGGCATGGTCGATGCGGAATGGATTCTTATCCCACGCCGAAGCATAGGCCCAACTACGTTTCCCGACGCATGCCGAACGAACGAGCCCGGCGTCTCCGGTGACGCTACTACCATGCTTCTTGGAGGGGTGGTAGTAGTTGGACCAGTTCATGCTTGGCAACCAGTTAGCAATTCCGTAGTTCCAGGTGCCGCCGCCAGCGCTGACGATGACCGCTGAGGCGGTCGCCGCGCTTGTAGCTGACAGGCAGATCGCGAGCGAAAGTGAAGCCAACGCCTTCTTCGTTCTGCTCAAACGGGTCGAAGACTGAGCCTCTTCTGTATCGGGTTTCTTGGCCACGTATCGCGGCCAGGCAATAGATTTGATCAACATGTTGCTCACCCTCCTTTGGGTGTAGTGATTTTCTGAGCGGGCGATCTAGGCCTATCG
>JAUMYR010000020.1:22351-31360 GCA_030528545.1 Propionibacteriaceae bacterium | reverse complement strand
CCGCACCTGGTTCACTTCGGTCTTCTCCCAGCCCACGCCCGCCCAGGTCAGCGCATGGGAGGCGATCTCCCAGGGCAGCCACACCCTGGTGATCGCGCCCACCGGCTCGGGCAAGACTCTGGCCGCTTTCTTGTGGGCGATCGATAGCTTCCAGGCCCGGCCATCGGCCGGGAGCACCCGCGTCCTCTACATCTCCCCGCTCAAGGCCCTCGGCGTCGACGTGGAACGCAACCTGCGGGCGCCGCTGACCGGCATCGCCCACGCGGCGGGCCAGGCCGGCCCCGGCAGCGTCCCCTCCGTCGGGGTCCGCTCCGGCGACACCACCCCCCAGCAGCGCCGGACGCTGATCGCACACCCTCCCGACATCCTCATCACCACGCCCGAATCGCTGTACTTGCTGCTCACCTCCCAGGCCGCGGGCACCCTCGCCGGTGTCGAGACCGTCATAGTCGACGAGATCCACGCACTGGCCGGAACCAAACGGGGAACCCACCTGGCGCTGAGCCTGGAACGGCTGGACGCGCTGCTCGCCCGGCCCGCGCAGCGGATCGGACTGTCGGCCACCGTGGAACCCCCGGAGGAGGTGGCCCGCTTCCTCGGTGGCAGCCAGGCCGTCACCATCGTGCGTCCGCCTGCCGAGAAGTCCTGGGAACTCACCATCCGGGTGCCGGTGCCCGACCTGACCAGCCTGCCCACCATCAACCGGGACACCGAAGCTCCCGAACGGCCCGGCAGCGTCTGGCCGTTCATTGAGGCCCAGGTGCTCGACCTGGTGCTGGCCAACACCTCGACGCTGGTCTTCGCCAACTCCAGGCGGGCGGCCGAGCGGCTGACTGCCCGGCTCAACGAGCTCCATGCCGAGCGGATGGGCGAACTGGTTGAGCGCGCCCACGCCCCGGCGGCGCAGATCACCAGCGGCGACGCCCACGGCGCATCGCCGGACCTGGCCAGGGCCCACCACGGTTCGGTCTCCAAACAGCATCGGGCCCAGATCGAGGACGACCTCAAATCGGGACGCCTGCGCTGCGTGGTGGCCACCAGTTCTCTCGAACTCGGCATCGACATGGGTGCGGTGGACCTGGTGATCCAGGTGGAGGCTCCGCCCAGCGTCGCCTCCGGGCTGCAACGTGTCGGCCGCGCGGGCCACCAGGTGGGTGTGGCCAGCCACGGGGTCTTCTTCCCAAACCGCAGGGCAGACATCTTGCCTTGCGCGATCACCGTGCAAAGGATGCGCGAGGGCCGGATCGAACCCCTGTCGATACCGGCGAACCCATTGGATGTGCTGGCTCAACAGACCGTCGCCGCGGCCAGCGTCGCGACCCTGAACGTCGAAGAGTGGTTCGACGCGGTCCGCCGGTCGGCGCCCTTCTCGAAACTGCCGCGCTCGGCCTTCGATGCCACACTGGACCTGCTGGCGGGGCGCTACCCGTCCAGCCAGTTCGCCGAGCTGCGTCCCCGTATCGTCTGGGACCGGAACGCGGGCACCATCGCCGGTCGTCCCGGAGCCCAGCGCCTCGCCGTGACCAGCGGGGGCACGATTCCCGACCGGGGGCTCTTCGGCGTCTACCTCCTCGGGGAGGGGGACGGGCGCCGCGTCGGAGAGCTGGACGAGGAGATGGTCTACGAGTCCAGGATCGGCGACGTCTTCGCCCTAGGAGCGACCAGCTGGCGGATTGAGGAGATCACCCACGACCGGGTCCTGGTCAGCCCGGCATACGGCCAGCCCGCCCGGCTGCCGTTCTGGATCGGGGACAGTCTCGGCCGGCCCATCGAACTGGGACGGGCTCTCGGGGCCTTCCAGCGCGCCCTCGCGGTCTCGTCGCCCACTACGGCCGATGCCATGCTGGCCGAGATCGGGCTCGACGCCAACGCGAGGGCCAATGCGCTGGCCTACCTCGCCGAACAGGCCGAGGCCACGGGTACCGTCCCGAGCGGGACCGAGCTGGTCGTGGAGCGGTTCACCGACGAGCTGGGCGACTGGCGGGTGGTGCTGCACTCCCCCTTCGGGTTGGCGGTACATGCTCCGTGGGCCCTCGCTCTCGGGGCGCGGCTGCGGGAGCGCTATGGGGTAGATGGGGCCGTCATGGCCGCCGACGATGGGATCGTCGCGCGGGTGCCGATGATCGACGACGATCCTCCCGGAACCGCTCTATTCGTCTTCGACCCCGACGAGGTGATCGATGTGGTCACCGCCGAGGTCGGGGGTTCGGCGCTGTTCGCGTCCCGCTTCCGGGAATGCGCCGCCCGGGCGCTGCTGCTCCCCCGCCGGGATCCCGGGCGTCGTTCGCCGCTGTGGCAACAGCGGCTCCGGGCGAGCCAGCTGCTCGATGTGGCCCGCGGCTATCCAGAGTTCCCCATCATCTTGGAGACCGTGCGGGAATGCCTGCACGACGTCTACGATCTGCCCGGCCTGCGACAACTGCTGTCCGGGCTGGTCACCGGCCGCATCCGGCTGGTCGAGGTGACCACACCCTCGCCGAGCCCTTTCGCCAAGACCCTGCTCTTCGGATATATCGCCCGCTACCTCTACGAACAGGACGCTCCCCTAGCCGAACGCAGGACCGCGGCGCTCAGCCTGGACGTGAACCTGCTCTCCGAGCTCCTCGGACGCACCGACCTGCGGGAACTGCTGGATACCGGAGTCATCGCCGCGGTGGAGGCCGAACTACAACACCTGAGCCCCAGCAGGCGGTTGCGGGGCCTGGAAGGGGCCGCCGACCTGCTCCGCCTGCTCGGCCCACTGAGCGAAGCGGACCTGTCGGCCCGGATGGCTGACCGCCTAGATCTCCAGGACCTAGTGAGGACCGGCCGTGCGATCACGGTGAGCGTGGCCGGGCAGCGCCGCCTCGCTGCGGCCGAAGACGCCTCCCGGCTGCGCGATGGGCTCGGGGTCCCGGTGCCCGCGGGGCTGCCAGCGGCGTTCACCGAACCGGTCGCGGACCCCCTGGGTGATCTGATCGGCCGCCACGCGGCTACCCACGGCCCATTCACGGCCGCGGACGCGGCCGGGCGGCTGGGTCTGCCCCTCGCGGTGGTCACCCAGACCCTGGAGCGGCTTGCCTCGGTGCACCGGGTCGTGGCCGGGGAGTTCAGCCCCGAGCTGAGCGGGCCACAGTGGTGCGACGCCCGGGTGTTGCGGAGGCTGCGGCAACGCTCCCTGGCCGCGCTGCGGGCCCAGATCGAACCGGTGGACCAGCGGGTGCTTGGCCGTTTCCTTCCGGCCTGGCAGCACGTTGGCTCGGAGCTGCGCGGCGTGGATGGCCTCGCGTACGCGCTCGAACAGCTCGCCGGTGCCATGGCCCCCGCGAGTGCCTGGGAATCGTTGATCCTGCCCGCCAGGGTGCAGGACTATCAGCCCGCCATGCTGGACGAGCTGCTGGCGTCCGGGGAGTTCCTGGTGGCTGGTGGCGGCCAGATCGCGGCCGCCGACGGGTGGATTAGCTTTCACATCGCCCAGGACGCACCGCTCACGCTGCAACGCAGCGATTTCGAAGCCAGCCCCGCCCAGCAGGAGCTGCTGGACAGGCTGGCCGGGGGCGGCCTGTTCTTGCGCGACCTGGTCTCAGGCCCGGCGTCCAATCCCTCCGCGGAGCTGTGGGCGCTGTTCTGGGCGGGCCGGGTCACCAATGACACCTTCGCCGCGCTGCGCTCGCTGCTCGGGGCCTCCTCCACCCACCGGCGCCGGGCCGCACCGAGGGCGCGCAGTACCCGCTTGGCCCGTCTGCGTCCGGCCGCCCCGCTGCTTCCAGGAGGGCGCTGGAGCCTTCTGCCCGAACCGGGGGACCCAACCGCCGCCGCGCACGCCCGGGCCGAATACCTCCTAGACCGGCACGGCGTGGTGACCAGGGGCGCGGTACGCGCCGAGGAGGCCCCCGGCGGTTTCGCGGCCGCCTACAAGGTGCTCGCCCAGATGGAGGAACGCGGCCAGTGCCGCCGCGGTCACTTCGTCGAGGGGCTCGGCGCGGCACAGTTCGGCACACCCGCGACCATCGACCTGCTCCGTTCCCACGCCGAGGCGGCATCCGAGCCGCTGGCGGTGACGCTGGCGGCGACCGATCCGGCCAACGCCTACGGTGCCGCGCTGGAGTGGCCCGAGGCGCCGGGCCACCGGCCCGGACGCCGCGCGGGCGGACTCGTGGTGCTGGTCGATGGTGGACTGGTGCTCTATCTGGAACGGGGAGGTAAAACCATATTGCAGTTCGACGACGATCCCGAGCGGCTGAGACTGGCGTCCTCTAGCCTGGTCGGGGCGTTGCGGCGGGCGCGGGTCCCCAAGCTGTCCGCCGAAACCGTCAACGGCGAACCGGTCCTGGGCACCCCGCTCGCCGCCGCACTGCTGGAGGCCGGGTTCTACGCCTCGCCGCGGGCGCTCAGGTTCCGGAGCTGACATGCCAGAGGGAGACACCGTCTACCGGCTGGCGGCCAGGCTGCGCCCGGTGCTGGCCGGGCAAGTGCTGGTGCGCACGCAGTTCCGGGTGCCTTCCCTGGCCACCCGCGACCTGTCGGGACGCGAGGTGACCGCGGTCAGCTCCCGGGGCAAGCACCTGCTCATCGCCCTCGGAGAACAGGTGGTGTGGAGCCACCTGAAGATGGAGGGACACTGGCGGGTCTACCCGGCCGGGGGACGCTGGACCTCACCGGCCCACACCGCCCGGTGTGTGCTCACGACGGCGTCCCACGAAGCGGTCGGGTTCTCACTCGGCTTCCTACGCCTGGTGTCCGCCGCTGAGATCGAGGCGCGGCTGGCCTTCCTGGGGCCGGACCCCCTCGGGGACTGGGACCCTGGAGCGGCCCAACGCAACCTCCGCGCCCAGGGCGGACGCGCGCTCGGGCTAGCGTTGCTCGACCAGTCTGTCATCGCGGGCCTGGGCAACGTCTACCGCGCCGAGGTGCTGTTCCTGTCCGGGATCCACCCCGACACCCCGGTCAGCAGCCTGAGCGAGGATCAGCTGACCCGTGTGGTCGAGGTCTCCGCGCGGCTGTTGCGGCTGAACCGGGACCGCTCCCGCCGCAACACCACAGGCAATGCGGGCGGTGCACCGTCGTGGGTCTACCGGCGGGCGGGCCAGCCGTGCCTGCGCTGCCGCACCCCGATCTCCCAGGGCACCATTGGAGGCAGCCAGACCGAACCCTTTGAGCGGGTCGTGTACTGGTGCCCGCGCTGTCAGCCGGCCGGGTAGCTGCCATCGGGGCCCGGCAGGGACTGGGACAAGGCGCGGCAGGGAAGGCCCACCGGTGAGCCGCGGACCGCCGCGGGAGGGTCCGGTCCGGCTGGCCCGAGGCCGCGCCCGGCTGGGGACGATCGGCACCGCCTGGAGGCTCAGCCCTGCGGGGGCCAGCCTCCAAGCGGATTGAGCGCTATGCCTGCTGGGCGGGCGCGGCCGGTTTGGCGTCCACCCCGGCCTCCTTGCGCTGCTGCGCGGTGATCGGGGCCGGTGCCGCGGTCAGCGGGTCGAAACCGCCGCCGGTCTTGGGGAAGGCGATGACCTCCCGGATGGACTCGGCACCGGTGAGCAGCATGACGATCCGGTCCCAGCCGAAAGCGATGCCGCCGTGCGGGGGCGCGCCGAAGGCGAAGGCGTCCAGCAGGAAGCCGAACTTCTCCTGGGCCTCCTCCGGGCCGATGCCCATGACGTCGAAGACCCGCTCCTGGACATCGCGGCGGTGGATCCGGATCGAACCGCCGCCGATCTCGTTGCCGTTGAGCACCAGGTCATAGGCATAGGCCAGCGCGTTGCCCGGATCGGTGTCGAAACGATCCAGCCATTCCGGCTTGGGCGAGGTGAAGGCGTGATGCACCGCGGTCCAGGCACCCTCCCCCAGCGCCACATCCCCCTCGGCCTTGGCCTCCGAGGCGGGCTTGAACAGCGGCGCGTCCACGACCCAGCAGAAGGACCACTGAGCCTCGTCGATGAGCCCGGCCCGCCGGGCGATCTCGTTGCGGGCCGCGCCGAGCAGCGCCTGGGCCGAGGCCCTGGGCCCGGCGGCGAAGAAGATGCAGTCGCCCGGACGCGCACCGGTGGCCTCCGCGAGGCCCTCACGCTCCGCGTCGGTGAGGTTCTTAGCCACCGGACCACCCAGCTGACCGGCGTCGTCGATGGTGACATAGGCCAGTCCCTTGGCGCCGCGCTGTTTGGCCCACTCCTGCCACGCATCGAAGGTGCGCCGCGGCTGCGACCCGCCGCCGGGCATCACCACGGCGCCCACATAGGGGGCCTGGAACACCCGGAAGCTGGTGCCGGCGAAGTACCCGGTGAGTTCGGTCAGTTCCAGACCGAAACGCAGGTCGGGTTTGTCGGAGCCGTATTTGTCCATGGCCTCGGCGTAGCTGATGCGCGGGAACGGGGTGACCAGGTCTACCCCGATCAGCTTCCAGATCTCGGCGACGATCGCCTCCCCGAGCTCCATGACGTCGTCCTGGTCGACGAAGCTCATCTCGATGTCGAGCTGGGTGAACTCTGGCTGCCGGTCGCCGCGGAAATCCTCGTCGCGGTAGCAGCGGGCGATCTGGTAATAGCGCTCCATTCCGGCGACCATGAGCAGCTGCTTGAACAGCTGCGGGCTCTGCGGCAGCGCGTACCAGGAACCCGGGGCCAGCCGGGCCGGAACGAGGAAGTCGCGGGCCCCCTCGGGGGTGGACCGGGTCAGCGTCGGGGTCTCGATCTCGACGAAATCCCGCTCGCCGAGCACCTTGCGCGCGGCGGCGTTGACCCGGGACCGCAACCGGATGGCCTCGGCCGGGGCCGGGCGGCGCAGGTCGAGGTAACGGTGCCTGAGCCGGGCCTCCTCGCCGACGTTCACCCTCTCGTCGATCTGGAAGGGCAGCGGCACCGACGGGTTGAGCACCTCCAGGTCGCGGATCGCGACCTCGATCTCACCGGTCGGCAGATCGGGGTTGGCGTTGCCTTCTGGCCGCACCTCCACGACGCCGGTCACCTTGATGCAGTATTCATTGCGCAACTCGTGGGCGCCGGAAGCCTCCAAGATCTCGTCGCGGACGACCACCTGAACGCGGCCGGAGGAATCCCTCAGATCGATGAAGGCCACCCCGCCGTGGTCTCGGCGTTTGGCCACCCAGCCTGCGAGGACGACTTCGGTACCGGCGTCTGCGGCGCGCAGGCTCCCGGCGTCATGAGTGCGGATCACGTTTATTCCTTTCTGTCGCCTGCATAGACGGTGCAGGACACAAGGGGTCATTGTATAGCCGCCGTGAGCTTCCGGCCGGGACCAGGCAGGAGGGCCTGGCGAACAGGTGAGTCGCCGGGTTATCCACAGGCGGTGAAGAAAGGCACCCCAAAGGGTCCATCATGGGGGTTAGGGAGCGCCCGGCTCCCCCGACCCGGAAGGCCCACCGATGCACCGCCGCACCGTTTCGACCGCCCTCGCCGTAGTCCTGCTCTCAGGATGCACCCAGATCCCGGCCCCGGAACCCTCAGTTAGCCCGGTCGCCACGCCAGTCGCGTCCTCGGCGCAATCCGCTTCGCTGACCTGTACCTACGGGGGCGTGGACGTCCAGGTCGACCTCGGTCCCCTCGTCCGGTTGGACGCGAGCACCACCGCGTTGCGCGTGCGCGCGTCCGCGGATTCTGGGGTAAATCTCGGCGACATCTGGAAGGCCGGTTATGGCTGGCAGTCCTCGGCCCGGGGAATCAGGCTGGCCGACCTGGTCGGGGAACACGCGCTGGAGAGCACCGGCGCCGACCCGGGAGCCTCTCCCTTGGATGCCAGGGACCGGCCTGAGGCGGTGGTTTTCTTCGGCCCGGCACCGGCCGGGAGCTACACCGTGCTGATACCGCTGTGCGGCGCGGCCCAGGTCCCGGTCATCGGGGACGGCGAAGTCTCCGAACAGACCCGAGCCGAGCTCGGGTCGGCCCGCGGCCGCGCCAAGCTGCGGCCCGAGCACGGCCGCGCCGCGCCCTTGTCCACGTATCTGACGAGCGCTGACGAGGGGACGCAGACCCGCACCACCGCCGAGACCGTGACCTTCACCCTCGACGCCGACGTCACCTTCGAGTACAACTCGGACTCCTTGACCGCGACGGCCAGGGACCGGCTGTGCGGTGTCGCCGAGGATCTTCGCGTCCTGGGCCCAGGACGGCTCACGATCACCGGGCACACCGATGACACAGGCAGCGCCGACTACAACCTGGACCTGTCGAAGCGCCGGGCCGCCAAAGTGCACACCGAGCTGAGGGACCTGATCGATTTCTCGGGCTATGAGATCAGCGTCGACGGCAAGGGCATGACCCAGCCGAAGGTTCCCAACGCCAATGACGCCGCCCGTGCCGCGAACCGCCGGGTCGAGATCCGGGCCGAGCCGACAGCCAAACCGAAGACCCCGGTGAGGCAAGGCGAGGGGCAGTTGCCCGAAGCCTCCGGGCCGGTCGGCACCGGGGCCGAGGGCGTGGAAGTGAGGCTCAATGGCGCCACGACGGCACGGATCGCGCTGCCTCATGTCGTCCGCCGCGGCCGCCACCTCATCGGGCTGGTGGAGGTGACCGGGGGCGAACCCGGCGGCACGGGATACCCGCTAGGACAGTTGTTCTCCCCCCGCCGCTTCCAGGAAACCCAGAGGCGGGGACACAGCGAACGCCAGTACTGGGCGACAACGGGTTTTACGCTGCTGCGCGGCGACCAGCGGGTTCACCCGACCGATTACGTCTCGCCCGCGGAAGACATCGATACCCCGCTGACCGAACTCGGGGCCAAGGATTCCCTCGCCGCCGGGGAGACGGCACGGCTGCTCGTGATCTGGCCAGACCTGGGTGAGGAGACCGTGGTGCTCGATCAGGTCAGCGATCCGCGGGGGCTGCACAATGTGCCGTTCCGCCTGACCGATATCCCGGTGAAGGGGTGACCCGCCCGGTCAACCCCAGCATGCCCGGGAGCCCGCGGCCGGACACCGGCGGCCGGTTGGTCGCGCGCCGGTCCCGGCGCTGTGGGCGGGCCCCACGCCTGGCCTAGACGACCGGTGTCAGCTCCGCAGCCACCCTCGACGAGGCCGGACGC
>JAUMYR010000020.1:1624-22251 GCA_030528545.1 Propionibacteriaceae bacterium | reverse complement strand
CCTGGCCTAGACGACCGGTGTCAGCTCCGCAGCCACCCTCGACGAGGCCGGACGCCTTACGGCTGAGCTAGACGGCCCCTGACCCACTCGTCCACGCATGTACTGTCTGGCCTTCCAGCGCCAGGTTGACGATGGCAATCACGCGCACTCGTCCACGCATGTACTGTCTGGCCTGTTCCTTCTCGTCCTGAAGCGGCGGGACGCGAGACGGGTGGCACACCCGACCGCGTGGGCCGGGCCCTGAACAGCAGCGAATCCGTCCCGTTCAGGCACCCTTATGCCGGTCCCGGGAGTGGCCCCACCCGCGGGACAGGGTGGGAAATCAGACCAGGATGCGGGGCCGGGCGTCCCCATCGGGAGGAAGCCAGGAGGCGGGATCGGCGGAGACCTGATCGCCGCTGCGGATGTCCTTGACCGAGTCGTCATAGCCCGCGCCGAACCACACGAATGGGATGCCCCGGCGTTCGGCGTAACGGATCTGTTTGCCGAACTTGTCGGCCTTCGGCGCCACCTCGACCGCGACCCCGCGCGACCTCAGCTGTGCGGCGACCGCGATCGCCTGTTCCCGGGTGTCCTCCGCGTCGACCGCGACCAGCACCGCGCTCGGGACGCTGCGGGAGGCAGCCAGTTTCCCCTGTCCGATCAGGGGGGCGAGGATGCGGGTGATACCGAAGGAATAGCCCACCCCGGGGAAGGTGACCTTGCCGTCGCTGGCCAGGGAGTCATAGCGCCCACCCGATGCGACCGACCCCAGCTTCTCCGAGCCGACCAGGAAGGTCTCGTAGACGGTCCCGGTGTAGTAGTCCAGTCCGCGGGCGATCCGCAGGTCGGCGACCACCCGGTCGGGCACGCTGCGGCGCGCGACCCGCACCAGCGCCGCCAGTTCCTCCAGCCCCTGATCCAGCAGCTCGTGGCTGACCCCGAGGGCGCCTACCGCGTCCACGAAGGACTCGTCGGGCGCTGCGATCTCAGCCAGCCGGACGCAGGCGCGGGCCTGAGCTTGCGACAGCCCAGCCTCGGCGGTGAGCAGTTCGGTGACCGCCTCGGGGCCGATCTTGTCGTATTTGTCGACCCGCTGTAACACCGCCGAGGGTTCCTCGATGCCGAGCCCGCGGTAGAACCCCTCGCTCAGCTTGCGGTTGTTGACCCGCAGGCTGACCGGCGGCAGGCCCAGGTCGCGGTGCAGCTTCTCGAACACATCGAGCGCGACCAGCGGGATCTCCACATCGTGATGCGCCGCCAGCCGGTCCTGCCCCACGATGTCGATGTCGGCCTGGGTGAACTCCCGGTAGCGCCCCTCTTGGGGACGCTCGCCGCGCCACACCTTCTGAATCTGGTAGCGCCGGAACGGGAAGGCCAGGTGCCCGGAGTTCTCCAGCACATAGCGGGCGAAGGGCACGGTCAGATCGAAGTGCAGGCCCAGTTCGTCGGCCTCACCGGCCTCGGCGTGCAACCGGCGCACGACATAGATCTCCTTGTCGATCTCGCCTTTGCGGGCCAGCTGGGATAGCGGTTCCACCGCCCGGGTCTCAATCGGGGCGAACCCATGCAACTCGAAGGTGCCAGAGACGACACCGAGCACGGCGTTCTCGGCAAGTTTGCCAGCGGGCAGGAACTCGGGGAAACCGGAGATCGGTTTGGGGCGGGCCATCTTCACTTCCAGATATCGGGCTGTAGATAGGGATTGGTGGACCACTCCTGCGCCAGCGTCGTGACGCCACCATGGCCGGGATACAGTGTCGCGCTCCGAGGCAGAGTCGGCAACACGGTCTCAATAGTGTGTTTCATGGCCGCGGCCGATCCTCCGGGAAGGTCGACCCGGCCCACCGACCCGGCGAAGACCACATCGCCGGTGAAGATCACGTTCTCCGCCACGCACTCCAGCAGGGTGCTGCCCGCCGTGTGCCCCGGGGCCGCCAGTGGCCGCAAGCACAGCCCAGCCAGCGACAGGGTCTCACCTTCGGTCAGGTCGCCAACCGTGTGCGGCCGCGGCAGCGTGGCCGTGCCGAGCAGTTGCATCAGCAGCGGTATCGCAGCCGGGCCCAGGCCATCGGCCGGGTGTGTCAGGAGATGCTGGTCGGCGGGGTGCAGGTACACGGGCACCTGGTACCGCTCGGCCAGCACCGCGGCGTCGCCGACGTGGTCCAGATGGCCGTGGGTGCCGATGATCGCCACCGGGGTGCGCCCGGAACTCTCGACGGCTTCGGCGATGGCCGCCGCGCCAGTGATCCCGGGATCAATGATGACGCACTCAGGGCTCCCGTCGGCACCAGCCAGGTAGCAGTTTGCGGCCCAGGGCGAGACAGTCACGGAGGCAATGAACACAAATGACAGCCTATCGGGCAAGATAGAACCCATGAACTCCAGCGCAAGTCCGGCAGGTTTCGGTCGCGTCGATGCGGACGGCACGGTTTATGTGCGTACCGCAGAGGGTGAGCGCAGTGTCGGTCAAGTCCCCGATGTCAGCCCCGAGGAAGCCCTCGCCTTCTTCGTCCGCCGCTACGAGAACCTAGTGGTGGAGGTTAATAACCTTGAAAACCGGGTCGCCAGCGGCGCGGCCTCCCCCGATGAGGCGAGGCGGGCGACCAAGACCTTGCGGGCATCGGTCATGAATGCCAACGCCGTCGGTGATCTCGACGCACTGGCCGCACGCCTCGACGCCTTGCTGCCCAAACTCGATGAGGCCGCCGAGGCCCGCCGCCAGGCACGCAAACAGGCCGCGGAGGAGGCGCTCGCCGCCAAGGAGGCCATGGTGGCCGAGGCCGAGGCCCTGGCGGCTGGCACCGACTGGCGCCGCGGCGTCGACCGCTTCCGCGCGCTGCTCGAACAGTGGAAAGCACTCCCCCGGGTCGACCGCGCGACCGATGACGCGCTGTGGCACCGCTTCTCTTCGGCCCGGACCGCCTACACCCGCCGCCGCAAGGCACAGTTCGCCGAGGTCGCCGAGGTGAGGGAAGCCGCCCGCAAGGCCAAGGAAAAGATCATCGCCGAGGCCGAGCAGATCGCCTCCTCCACCGACTGGGGGGCCACCGCCGCCGAGTTCCGCGACCTCATGGCGAGGTGGAAGGCGGCCGGGGCGGCACCCCGCGCCGTCGATGAGAAGCTGTGGCAGCGGTTCCGGGCCCTGCAGAACCAGTTCTTCGACGCGCGCACCGCCGCCCAGAACGCGACCGACGCCGAACACGAGGCGAACCTGCGGGCCAAGGAGGCCATGCTCGCCGAAGCCGAAGCGGGCTTGCTGCCGGTCACCGATCTGGCCTCGGCGAGGGAACAGTTCCGCGATTTCTTGTCTCGCTACAACGAGATCGGGCACGTGCCGCGCAACGCCATCCGGGGCCTCGACAACCGGGTGCGCGCCTTGGAGAGCGCGATCCGGGAGGCAGAGGACGAAGAGTGGCGCAGGACCGATCCCGAGGCGCGCAAACGCGCCGAGGACACCATCGCCATGTTCACCTCGCACATCGCGAAGCTGGAAGAGAAACTGGCGGCCGCCGAGGCCAAGGGGGATCAGCGGGCGATCAAGGACGCCTCCGATTCCATCGCCACCTACACCTCGTGGCTGGAGCAGGCACAGGCCACGCTGGACGAGTTCAAGCGCTGAATCCGACGGGACCGGAGGGTGCCCATGCTCCCCGGCCGCATCGCCTGCGGGCCATGAGGGCGGGCTCTCTCCGGCCATCCGGCCTCCCAGTTTCGGGCTTGCCGCGGCCCTTCCGGCCGGTGCCCTCCTGCCTCACCCAGCCTCCGGGCCACCCGCTATCGGGGTACGGGGCCCGGCAGGACTGGAAAAGAGCAGGCTCC
The DNA here is from genome assembly GCA_030528545.1 of Propionibacteriaceae bacterium. The sequence goes on along the minus strand of JAUMYR010000020.1, from coordinate 18,450 downwards.
GGGATAGCCAGCGTGCGGGCCCTCGCAGGGATCAGCTGTTGACCCGGAAGGCTTCGTAGATCCCGTCGACCCGGCGGATCACCGCGAGTACGTGCTGCAGGTGTTTCGGATCGGGAGACTCGAAGGAGACCCTCCCCTTGAAGGTGTGGTCTCGGCTGGCGTTGACCGACATCGCCAGGATGTTGACCCGCTCGTCTGAGAGCGCCTTGGTGACCTCGGAGAGCAATCCCGCCCGGTCCAGGCCCTCGATCTGCACCGTGACCAGGAAGACCGACTGGCGGCCCTCGGCCCAGGACACCCCGACCAGACGCTCCGGCTGATTGCGCAGGGAGGCCGCGTTGGTGCAGTCCTCGCGGTGCACCGAGACCGCTCCCCCGCGGGTCACGAAGCCGATGATGGCATCCCCCGGCAGGGGGGTGCAGCAGCGGGCCAGCTTCGCATACACGCTGCCGTCGCCCTCCACGATGATTCCGCTGTCGGCGGTGGCCGAACGGGAGGGAGAACGCGGCAGATGGCGGTCCTCATAGGTGTCCTCGGCGACCACGTCGCCAGCGAGATGGATCAGCTTCTGGACCACCGACTGGGCGCTGACGTGGCCCTCTCCCACCGCGGCATAGAGGGCTTGCGGGTGAGCCATCCGCATCGAATCGGCGACCGCGGTCAGGTACTCCAGGGTCAGCAAGCGCTGCAGCGGCAATCCGGCCCGGCGCAGTTGCTTGGCCAGGGCCTCCTTGCCCTGCTCAATGGCCTCGTCGCGGCGCTCCTTGGTGAAATACTGCCGGATCTTGGTGCGGGCCCTGGGGCTGGCGACGAAGTTCAGCCAGTCTCGGCTGGGTCCGGTGCCGTCGGCTTTCGAGGTCAACACCTCGACGTGATCACCGTTATTGAGACGCGAATCCAGCGGAACCAGACGGCCATTGACCCTGGCCCCGATGCACCGGTATCCGATCTCGGTGTGCACCGAGAACGCGAAGTCCACCGGTGTCGCGCCCGATGGCAGCGCCATCACCTCGCCCTTCGGGGTGAAGACGTAGACCTCGTCGGCCTGTAGCTCAAAGAGCACCGATTCCAAGAACTCGCCGGGATCGTCGTCTTCCCGCGACATCTGGTTGAGGGAATGGACCCACGACAGCGGAGTGCCCTCGGCGTCGGGGTTCCTCGTCATCTTGTACTTCCAGTGCGCGGCGATGCCGTATTCGGCGCGCCGGTGCATCTCGTGGGTGCGGATCTGAAGCTCGACCGGGCGGTTGTCCGAGCCCAGCACCGTGGTGTGCAGGGACTGGTACATGTTGAACTTCGGCATGGCGATGTAGTCCTTGAACCGCCCCGGCAGTGGCTTCCAATGGCGGTGGGCCTCACCGAGCACCGAATAGCAATCGCGGGGGGTATCGACCAGGACCCGCAGCCCCACCAGGTCATAGATCTCGGAGAAGTCGCGGCCGCGCACCAGCATCTTCTGATAGATCGAGTAGTAGTGTTTCGGGCGGCCGTAGACAGTGGCCTTGATCTTGGCTTCGGCGAGGACGCCCTGCACCTGGGCGATGATCTCTCTGAGATAGCGCTCTCGCCGAGGCGCATGTTCGGCTACCAAACGGACGATCTGGTCATAGATCTTCGGCTCGATGGTGGCGAAGGAGAGGTCCTCCAGCTCCCACTTGATGTGGTTCATGCCGAGGCGGTGGGCCAGCGGAGCGAAGATCTGCAAGGTGTCCTTGGCGATCCGCACCTGCTTGTCGGGACGCAAGAACCCTAGGGTGCGTAGGTTGTGCAGCCGGTCGGCGAGCTTGATGACCAACACCCGGATGTCCTTGCTCATGGCGATGATGAGCTTGCGGATGGTCTCGGCCTTCGCCGAATCGCCATACTGCACCTTGTCGAGTTTGGTGACCCCATCGACGAGAAGGGCGATCTCGTCGCCGAAATCGGCTCGCAGCTGGTCCAGGGTGTAGGAGGTGTCCTCCACCGTGTCGTGCAGCAGCGCGGCGCACAGCGTTGGCTCGGTCATGCCCAACTCGGCGAGGATCGTGGTCACCGCGAGCGGGTGGGTGATATAGGGATCACCGGACTTGCGGGTCTGCCCCCGGTGGTAATGCTCGGCGGTCTGATAGGCGCGCTGGATGAGCGCGAGGTCGGCCTTCGGGTGGTTGGACCGCACCACCTTGAACAATGGGTCCAGCACCGCCGACTGCGGCGTCTTGGTCGCGCCGAGCCGGGCCAGGCGTTGACGCATCCGTAGCCGGGGCTGTTCCGGCCCGGTAGAGAAACGAACCAGGGCCGGAGACGGTCCCGCGCCTCTGGCTCCCGCCTGGGCTGATCCTTCGGGTCCGCTCTCAGCGCTCATTGGCTCACCTCCGATTTGAGGTTCCCATCCTAGTCGCGCCGACGCCTGTTAGGTCACTATGGTGAGGCGGGTCGCTGCTCAGGTTCGGTTTTTGGTGTGCTGCGCCGCACGATGATGAGCTCGTCGCCGAGCTCGATCCGGGCGACGGTCGGGTCGTAGAACCTCCGCAGCGTGCCATTGCGCACCACCGCCAAGACCCGCTCCCCTGGCGTGGACGCGGGGTTCTGCCCCACCTCCCTGGGTTCGGCGAGACGCTGATAGACCTCCAGTCCCTCCCCCGCCGTGAGCAGGTCCTGGATCACCTCTCCGATATGCGGCCCGACCGCGGAAAGCCCCATCAGCCGCCCGACCGCGTCTGAGCTGGTCACCACTGAGGAGGCCCCGGACTGGCGCACCAGCGGTACGTTCTGATGCTCCCGGACCGAGACCACGATGCCCGCGTTCGGGTTGAGCTGACGCACGGTGAGGGTGGTGAGGATCGCGGTATCGTCCCGGTCCAGAGTGATGATGACCTCACGGGCCTTGGCGATCTCGGCCCGGTGCAGCAGGTCCCGGCGAGTGGCGTCACCCTCGAAGGCCGCGACCCCGTCGGAATTGGCGTCCGCGACGGAATCGGACTTGCTGTCGATCACCACGATCTTGTCGGCGGGCACGCCATTGCGCCGAAGGGTCTTGACCGCGCTGCGGCCCTTGGTTCCATAGCCGATGACCACGGTGTGATTGCGCATCTTGCTCCTCCATTTGGAATCCGCCATCCGGCGGCGACCCTCGTTCGCGAGCACCTCGATGGTGGTACCGACCAGCAGCACCAGGAAGGCGATGCGCAGCGGCGTCACCACGAGGGCGTTGACGAGCCTGGCGTGTGGCGCGACCGGAGTGATGTCACCGTATCCGGTGGTCGTGATGGTCACGGTCGAGTAATAGACCGCGTCGATGAAGGACACGCCGTCACCGGCGGTGTTGTCGACATAGGAATCCCGGTCGAACCAGACGATCAGAGCGCTGACCAGGATCAGCACCAGCGCGACCAGGACCCGGCGGCCCAGCTCCCGGAACGGTGACTCGGTGAGCCGCGGCAGGCTGACCAGGGCTGGTAGGGAGCGTCCCCCCACCGAGCGGCGCTGAGCCATCAGACGGTCAGGATCGCGCTCGTGCTCGACACGCCGTGCTCGGCTAGGTAGGCCCGGCCGCCCAGATCTGCCAGTTCCATGACGACGGCGACATGCACGAGCTCGGCTCCGAGCTGCCGCAACAGCCCGGCGGTGGCCCCCACGGTGCCCCCCGTGGCGAGCACATCGTCGATCACCAGCACCCGGGCTCCGGTGGGGATCGCGTCCCGGTGAACCGTGAGCGTCTCGTGGCCGTACTCCAAGGCGAAGGACTCGCTGAACACGTCTCCAGGGAGTTTGCCCGGCTTACGCACCGGGACGAACCCGGCTCCCAGTGCCAGGGCGACGGGAGCGGCGAAGATGAATCCCCGCGCCTCCATCCCCACCACGACATCGATATTGGGCGGTGCGTTGCCGACCAGCTCTTCGACCGTGGCCGCGAAACCTGCCGGGGAGGCGAGCAGCGGGGTGATGTCTTTGAACATCACCCCCGGTTTCGGGAAATCGGGCACATTGCGGATCAGGCTGTCGATCAGGTCGACCTTGCTGAGGGTCTGCGTCTCGGTGGTCATGGCTTGTGTCTCCGTTGTTCGCGTGACAGCTTGCGGGCTGGCTGCCGCCGTCCGATGGCCGGTGTCTCGGTGGCTACTGTGACCTCGACCCCTAGTTCCCGGACCTCACTGCTGGCCCTGGCCGCCTTCGCGGCTCTCTTCTCCAGCCTGGCCCGGTGGGCGGCCATGTCAGGCTCACGCTCCTTGAGGCCCGACAACAGCGGTGCCGCGATGAAGATCGAAGAATAGGCCCCGGCGATCATGCCGACGAACAGCGCTAGGCCGAGGTCGATCAGTGGGCCGGTGGGCAGGAAGAGGAAGCTGGCGATCAGCAGCGCACCGACCGGCAGGACGCCGATGACGGTGGTGTTGATCGAGCGGATCAGCACCTGGTTGATGGCCAGGTTGGCGGCCTCGGAATAGGTGCGGTTGCGGACATCCAGGTCTTGGATGTTCTCTCTGACCTTGTCGAAGACCACCACGGTGTCGTATAGCGAATACCCCAGGATCGTCAGCACACCGATGACAGTCGTGGGGGTCACCGTGAAACCGACCAGAGCGTAGACCCCGACGGTGATGACCAAATCGTGCAGCAAAGCGACGATCGCCGCGACCGACATCTTCCAGTCCCGGAAGTAGATCGCGATCATGACCATCACCAGAGACAAGAACACGATCAAGGCGATGGTGCCCGCACGGGTGATCTTCTCACCCCAGGAGGCACCGATCAGGCTGTAGGTCACCTGATCCGCGGACACCCCGACGTGCTGTCCGAGCGCCTGGCGGACCTGGGTCACTTCCTCTGGGATGAGGCTTCGGGTCTGGACCCGCACCGTGTTATCCCCGATGGTCAGGACCGAGACCGCCTCCATATCGGGAAGCTTCAGCGCGTCGACCGCCCTGCGGGTGTCGTCCACGGTCGAGGCCGTCACCGGAGTCGGGGCACGGAAGTCGGCACCGCCGCGGAACTCGATGCCCAGGGTCAGGCCCTTGAGGGCCAGGACCAGGATCGACCCGATCAGCGCGGCCGCCGATACGAGGTACCAGAGACGGCGCTTGCCGACGAAATCGTAGGACAGGTCACCGGAGTAGAGCCGGTGCGCCAATCCGAGTTTGGCCTGGGTCATCATGCCTCCTTCGGAACTGGCTTTGAACTGCGGACCCGCCGGCCGAGCAGACTGGTCCTGGAAACACCCATATGGTCGGGGTCGAGCCCGGACCACTTGCGGCCCTCACCGAAGAATCTGGTCCGGCCGAGCAGGGTCATGACCGGTTTGGTGAACCAGAACACCACGGCGAGGTCGATGAGCGTGGTCAGGCCGAGGGTGAAGGCGAAGCCGCGGACTCCTCCGACAGCCAGGAAGAACAGCACGACGGCGCTCAGCAAAGACACCATGTCGGAGATCACGATGGTGCTGCGGGCCCGCCGCCAGCCGGTCTCGATCGCTGTGCGTAGATTCCTGCCCTCGCGGATCTCGTCCCGGATCCTCTCGAAGTAGATGATGAAGGAATCCGCGGTGAGACCGATGGCCACGATCGCTCCCGCGATGCCCGGCAGGTTGAGGGCGAAGCCGACGGCCTCGCCCAGCAGCACCATGGACGAATAGGTCAGGATCGCCGCGGCGGCTAGGGAACCCACGACCACCGCCCCCAGGGCCCGGTAGTAGACGAAGCCGTAGGCGATGACCAGGACCAGGCCGATGATCCCGGCGATGATGCCTCCGCTCAACTGCTCACCGCCGAGCGTGGCCGAAATCGTCTCCACCTGGGAGACGTCGAAGGCCAGCGGCAGTGCACCGTACTTGAGGATATTGGCCAAGGCGGTGGCGCTTTGCAGGTTGAACCCACCAGAGATCTCGGCCCCTCCAGAGATCGGTCCCCGGGGAGCGGGCGCCGACACCACCTTGGAATCCAAGACGATCGCGAAGCGGTTCTGTGGCTCGCTCTTCGAGTAGAGCTGGCTGGTGGCCTTGAAGAACCGGTCCGAGCCGTCGGCGTCGAAGCTGAGGGAGACCACGTAGTTGATCGAGTTGGCCGGGATGAAGGCTGCGGCGTCGGTGACGCTGGTTCCGGTGATCAGCATCGGGCCGAGCAGATACTTCTCCGTGCCCTCCTGGTTACAGGTGACCAGGGCCCGGGTCGCGACGTCCTCGGTCTGGTCCTTGCAGCTGTAGGCGTCGAAGTCGTCAAGATCGTGGTTATCCGGCTGCCAGGCGAGCAGGGTGTCGAAGCTGGGTTCCTCGGCCGGTGGGGTCTGCGTGGGCCGAGGCTCGGCGGGCTTCTTGGGCAGCCCGGGGATCGCACCTTCGGGGTTCACCGGGGCGTAGCCGTAGACGGCGCGGAAGGCGAGCTGAGCGGTGGTGCCGACCATGCGGACCAACTCGTCTTGCTGGACTCCGGGGACCGCGATCTCGATGTGCTGATCGCCCTGGGTGGTGACGACCGCTTCGCCGACGCCGAGGCCATCCACACGCTGCTGGATGATCCGGCGGGCCTCTTCCAGCTTCTCGCCCGGAATCGAACTGGACCCGTCGGTCGGTCGGGCCGTCAGGGTGATGGTGGTGCCCCCCCGCAGGTCGAGGCCCAGCCGGGGCGTCCAGGTCCCGGCCAGGGCCATCAGGCCGTAGCTCAGGGCCACGATCACCGCCATGACGACGAGCGTCAAACCCGGTGACGATTGTGATGATTTGCTTGCCACTGATTGTCGTTTCTGTCGATTGCCCGGGCCTGACCCGGGTCAGGAACTAGGGGGCGGTCTCGCCTCGATTGTTCTGGGAGTCCTCCGCGGAGGTGTGCTGGGTGCCGCTACCGGCCGCCTCGGCCCCGGCGCCGGCGTCGGCTGAAGGGGCGGGGCCGTCGGCCTCAAAGACCTCCTCGATCTCGTCGGCGTACTCGAACTCGTCCTCATCCTCCGTGGCCGCGCGCATGATGACCTGGCGCAGGATCGTGACCTCAAGGCCCGGAGCCAGTTCAACGATGGCTTGCTTGTCGGCCAGGTGCTTGATGGTGGCGAAGATGCCGCTGGTCAGCACGACCCGGCTGCCCTCCCCGAGGGAGTCCAGCAGTGTCTGGTGTTCCTTCATCCGCTTCTGCTGCGGTCGGATCATGAGGAAGTACATCGCAGCGATCATCACGGCGAAGAGCAACAGTATTTCCATAGCGGTCAGCTCCAGTCGGTTGAGGACATGCGCCAGACAGGATATCTCAGTCGCCGCCGCTGTCGAATAGCGTGCGCTCCTGGGGCGCGGCGAGACCCAGGTGGCGCCAGGCCGCCGGGGTCGCCACTCGTCCCCGCGGGGTACGCATCAGGAAACCCTGCCTGACCAGGAAGGGCTCGGCGACCTCGGCGACGGTCTCGGTTTCCTCCCCGACGCTCAGCGCGAGGGTCGACAAACCCACCGGGCCCCCGCCGAAACGCTCGCACATGGCGCTGAGCACCGCCCGGTCCAGCCGGTCCAGACCGAGTGGATCGACCTCGTAGAGTTCCAGCGCGGCCACGGCGACGTCCCTGGTCAGACGCCCATCGCCATGCACCTGGGCGTAGTCTCGGACGCGCCTGAGCAGACGGTTGGCGATCCGGGGCGTTCCCCGGGAGCGGCTGGCGATCTCGAAACCGGCCTCGGTGGTCAGCTGTGCGCCCAGCATCCGTGCGGATCGTTCAACGATCCGCTGCAGGTCGGCGGTCTCGTAGTAATCCAGTTGCGCGGTGAAACCGAAACGGTCGCGCAGCGGTCCCGGTAATAGACCGGCCCGGGTGGTGGCCCCAACTAGGGTGAAGCGTGGGATGTCGATCGGGATCGCGGTCGCCCCGGGACCCTTGCCCACCACGACATCGACCCGGAAGTCTTCCATCGCCAGGTAGAGCATCTCCTCGGCCGGGCGGCTCATCCTGTGGATCTCGTCGAGGAAGAACACCTCCCCCTCGCTCAGCCCGGACAGGATGGCCGCGAGGTCGCCCGCGTGCTGGATCGCGGGTCCAGACGAGATCCGTAACGGGGCACCCATCTCGGCGGCGATAATCATCGCCAGCGTGGTCTTGCCCAGGCCGGGGGGGCCGCTGAGCAAGACGTGATCGGGGGTGGCCCGGCGGTGTCTGGCCGCCGCCAGGACCAGGCCCAGCTGGTCACTGACCCGCGGCTGACCGCCGAAGGCCGCGAGCGACTCGGGACGCAGTGCGGCCTCCACAGCCTGTTCGTCCTGAGCGGCCTGAGGATCGATGGCCGCGGCCCGTTCCAGCCCACCGCGGCCAGTCTCGGGGAAATCCACCTGCTCCACTATGACACTCCCCCCTTCACGGCCTGGCCAGGGACGCCAGCGCGGCCCGCATCAGCGCCGAGACGGTGATCTTGGGGTCGGCTTCGGCCAGCGGGGCGACGGATTCGCATGCGGCCTCGGCGTCGCGGGCCGACCAGCCGAGCCCTTGCAACCCGATCGTGACCTGTTCGCGCCAGGCTGGGGCGGGGCTGAGAGACGGCGGCGTCTGCTCGTCGCTGGCGGCCAGCGACGAGACCTTATCCTTCAGCTCGATGACCAGTCTCTGGGCTCCCTTGCGTCCGATACCCGGCACCGCACACAGCCGGGCCAGGTCCTCTCGCTGGATCGCCCCAGCAAGCTCCGCCGGGGTCAGCACGCTGACGATCGCCAGCGCCAGCTTGGGGCCAACTCCCGAAGCTCCCTGCACCAGGGTGAAGGCCTCTCGCTCGGCGGGGGACCCGAAACCGTAGAGGGTCAGCGAATCCTCCCGGACGATCAGCGCCGTGAACAGCGTGGCCGTCTCCCCCACCCGCAGCGCCGAGGCGGTTGCCGGGGTGCACTGGGCGTACATGCCGACTCCCCCGACATCGATCACGGCCCAGGTGGGTCCGCTGGCCGCGACGGTCCCGCTGAGGTGTGCAATCATCTCGGCCTCCTCGCCGCGGCCAGCGCCGCGGCATATCGTTGGGTGGCTCGTCCCCGCCAGACGTGGCAGATGGCCAGGGCGATAGCGTCCGCGGCATCGGCCGGTTTCGGTGCTTCGCTCAGCCTGAGCACGCGCGAGATCATCAGCCCCACCTGGGCTTTGTCGGCCCGGCCCGCGCCGGTCACCGCGGCCTTCACCTCACTGGGGGTATAGGTCGAGACCGGCAAACCGCGCTGGGCTGCGATCAGTAGAGCCATCCCGGCCGCCTGGGCCGTGTCGGTCACGCTGGCCAGGTTGTGCTGGGCGAAGACCCGCTCGACGGCGACGGCATCGGGACGGTACTGGTCGAACCAGGCGTTGAGCCCATCGTGGATCGCCAGCAAGCGCCGGGAAAGCTCATGGTCGCTCGGTGTGCGCACCACACCGGCGGCCACGAACCGCGGCTGGTTCCCCACGGCCTGTTCGACGATGCCGACTCCGCAACGGGTGAGGCCGGGATCGACCCCGATCACCCTCATCACCTGAGCCGAACACATGTTCGGAATCCTATCAGGTCACTCGTCGAGTGCGTCCAGGGCGGCGACCACCTCGTCGGTCAGGTTGACATTGGTGAACACGTTCTGGACGTCATCGGAGTCCTCAAGGGCGTCGATGATCTTGAACAGTTTCTGCGCGGTCTCGACCGAATCGACGTCCTGGTCGAAGGACGCGACGAACTGCACCTCGGCGGAGTCATAGTCCAGCCCGGCGGCCTGCACCGCCTTGCGCACCTCGACGGTGTCGTTGGCCTCGGAGATGACCTCCCAGGTCTCACCCTCGTCGCTGACCTCTTCGGCACCGGCGTCCAGGGTCGCCTCCAGCACCGTGTCCTCGTCGATCTCCTTGCCCTCTTGCACCTTCGGGACCACCACGACGCCCTTGCGCGAGAAGAGCCGCTGTACCGAACCCACGTCCGCCATGGACCCACCATTGCGGGTCACCGCCACCCGCACATCGGATGCGCTGCGATTACGGTTATCGGTCAGGCATTCGATGAGGATCGCGACGCCAGCTGGGCCGTAGGCCTCGTACATGATGGAGTCGTAATCGGCGCCCCCGGCGTCGGCGCCGGAGCCGCGCTTGACGGCGCGGTCGATGTTGTCGTTCGGCACCGAGGCCTTCTTGGCCTTCTGGATCGCGTCATACAGCGTCGGGTTGCCGCCCGGATCGCCGCCCCCCACGCGCGCCGCGACCTCAATGTTCTTGATCAGCTTGGCGAACAGCTTGCCGCGCTTGGCGTCGATGACTGCCTTCTTATGCTTGGTGGTCGCCCATTTGGAGTGCCCGGCCATCTCACCGCTTTCATTCGGGAACAGGTTTTGCCTGGCACATGTTACGCGACCGGCAGGGTGGTGCTCAGCAACACCACCATCTCCTGGCTTTCGTAACCGATCGAACCGTACAGCCGCATGGCGCCCTCGGCGTCGTCGGTGTCGATCCCGAGCCCGGCGCCTTCCAGCCCGGCCCGGCCGAAGGACCACATCGACCAGCTCAACAGCCCCCGCGCGATGCCCCGGCGGCGGTAGTCCGGGTGGACCCCGAGCCGGTCGGTCCAGCCCTCTGAGAAACCCTGCTCGACCCAAGCCCGCTCATCGGCGCTGTTGAGCGCGTAGCCGACCAGCAGATCCCCGTCGTAGGCCAGCCAGGACCAGCCGGGACGGAACTCCGCGCGCGACTGCATCGAATCCCAGGTGGGCTCGTCCACGGGTGAGAAACCCACGTTGTCGCTGAAGCAGATGTTGTGCAACTGCCTGACCTCGGAGGAATGCTCCGGGGCATAGGGGCAGAATCTGATCCCCGCGACAGGTGGTGGCGGGGGCGGATTGGGTACCCGTGCGAACACGTGGTGCATGTCGAAGTAGTACCGCTCCGGGGCGAGCCCATGATTGATGAACAGCCGCTGTGCCCCGGACTGGGTGTCGTCGGTGAAAGCACCGATCCACACCTGCCGGGGCCTGGGCCGCAACTCGCCAGCCCATTCCTGGGCGCGTCCGATCTGCCAGGCCGCCAGCGAATGGCCGATCTTCTGGTCCCTCCAGGCCGGATGCACCGCGCCGTCGAGGATGACCCGGGGCGGGTGGCTCGTGGCTTCGGGATGATTCCACCCGTAGGCCACGAGATTGCCGCCGACCCGGTCACGGCCAACGATGGCATTCCGGGTCGGGTCAGTCCCGGGGGATTCGAAAGCTGCGACCAGCTCATCGAAAGTGAGGCGGGTGACCGGGTCGTCGAAATACTCGACCGCAGCACGCAACTCGGCGAGTTCAACCAGATCCGATGACGAGAGCGCCGACCAATCCAGCACGCCTTCAACGAAGGTGTCCACCGCGGCAGTTCACCTCCACTTCGGTTGTCGTTAGGCCGATATTACCGGCGCTGCTTGCCACGGGTAGCCTTCGGGTCGGGCCAGATCCTTTCGAGGCGGGAGCGCCGGGTAGCCGGTTGGGGTTCCCACTGGCCCCACACCCGCCTCCAGGCGGCCATATCCTGGGTCTCGGGAGCCGAGGGGCGCTGGCGCTGGCGTTGCAGTTCCCACCAGGTGAGGTCCTCCTCGGCCAGCAGATCGGTGAGCACCTCCTCCAGCCGCGCGGTGGTCTCGGGGACCGAGAGCAGCCGCGGCGGGATCGGACGGGCGATCCGCACCGCGATCTTGGGACGCCGCCTCAGGCTGCGCAGCCGCAACAGCGTCTTGAGCTGGAAGGTGCCCTTGATCGCCACCGGGACCAGCGGCACATTGTGATTGCGGGCCAGCTCAGCGGCGGCATCGGAGAACGGGCGGAGCCGTCCATCGGAGGAGGCCTCCCCCTCGGGGAAGATGATGACGCTGCGGCCCGCAGCGAGCGCAGGCTCGGGATCCCTCGCGACGGCGCGCCATGTGCGGGGCAGGGCGGCCTTCAGTACCGGCAGGTCGAGAGCGCTCGGATGGTTGGCCGCCACCACGACCGGGGGCTCGATCCCGGCGACCTCATCTAGGCCCGACAGATCGACCATGAGGCGGCGGCGCAGCAACCACAGCGAAGTGCCCGCGCGGTGGGCGAAACGCCGCCTGCGAAGCGGCGTCCCGGCGGCCTCGGGGACGCCGGAAGGCTGCTGTTTGCCGATCCTTCGCGGCCAGGACCTCGCGACGAACATCAGGTCCGCCACAACGCTTGAGCGTTCCCGTTGGCGCGGAGCCGATACCGCCCAGCTCGGTAGTGGGCGGCTCATCGCAGGACCACGATCCCAGGCTGGCGCCCCACCCGGTTCGAGGCGATCTCCAGGGCGTCGGCGTAGCTGCTCGCGGCCCGGTGCCCGAGCACGGCCGCGCTGCGCCGGTCCGCCCCAACCCAGATCACATCACCCAGGTGGCGCTCGGCCGCGGCGCTGGCATACCACTGATGGAACACGGCCAGCGGATGGAAAGCGTGCTGGGTCCGGTACAGCTGGAGGTACCAGGCATCGTTGACATAGCGCTCCTGATAGTCCGAGCGCACCTGCTGTGGGTCCAGTGTCTCGGGCAGGACCTCGGCGAAGAAATCCGCCGCGGCGCTCTGGTGCCGGTTTGAGAACCGGTTCGCCAGCGGATGGAAGGCCACCAGTACCCCGCCCTCACGCACCAGCGGACCGTCAGCCGCGGTCACCCCGGTGCAGACCAGCGCGTGGTGGCTGGCCGCCAGCGGGGAACCGGTGACGTCGCTGGCGCCATGACCGATCCCCCACACCGAGACTACGGCCACATCTGCGGGTTCGGGGAGGTGGGCGGCATTGCCGGTGCGCCAGACCTGGCGGCCCTGTCTATCCGCCTCACCGGGATCGCCCACGATGACATCGAGCACCGAATAGTCGGCGCGCAAGCCGCCCAGCAGCCGGGACGCGGCGTGTTTGGGTGCCCGCGAAAGCAACTGCCGGATGCCGACATAGGCCAGCTGGTCGGAGACTCGCCACTCCCACTCCCTCCGGTTGATGAAGCCGAGCGGGGGCTCATAGACCGGGGTACCCAACACCGCCTCGATCGTGATGATGGGGACGGCATCGCTGATCGCGGAAGCCACCCGTGCCGCCCGGTCCGGATGGCCCAGCCCATCGAGGCCCGCCACGAAATCAATCGTGTCCAGGTCGGTCACCCCGCAGACCAGCTGGCGCAGCGAACCGAACCGGTCGTCGGCGCGAAGCGCCACATGCACCACGAGATCGGATTCGGCGACCCGCCGGTTGATCCTCAGCTCGTGGCCCTCGACCGTGCCGATGGTGACGAAACCCGCACGGTCGGTCACGTCGTGGTTGCGCAGTAGGCCATCGGGAAGGAAGGAACTCACCACCCGCTCCCCCACCAGCTGAACGAACTCGCTGGGGGTCATTTGCCGGTTCAGGCCGGTGGCACACACCAGAGCGACATCGTCGATGCCGTTCCTCGCGGCGAGTTCCAGCAGCCGTTCAATGATGTCGCGGCGCACGTCGAAGCGAGGCTGCGGGCGCAAAGAGGCGTTATCGCCGAACACGATCGTGAGGCTGCGGCATCCGCTCAGCCGTTGCACCAGGGGTTCACCAGACAGCGGAGCATCCAGGGAGGCACCGATCAGCTGCGCCGGGTCCGTGGAGGGCTCACCCTCGGCGGGATAGACGATCTTGGTCCCCAGCCCGAAACGCTGCGCGCGGATGCGATCACCGCCGATCGTCAGGATCGGGGGCGTCTTGTCGTCGGTTTCGAGGACGAATCCAGGCCTTGGCATATCGCTCCTTATGAGGGCATCTTCCATCGGGGCAGGGGGGACATCGATGGCCAGTCGACGATCGACCAGCCCGATTCCTGGGCAGCGCGCATCAGGCCGATGTCCGGGCTGACCGCGACAGGGGAACCAACCGAGCGCAGCATCGGCAGATCGACATGACTGTCGGCATAAGCATAGGAACGCGACAGATCGATGTCGTGCAGCGCCGCATAGTGTTTGAGCCATGCGGAGCGGGACTCCCCCACCATCGGCGGACCAGTCAGGAAACCGGTGCAGCGGCCGCTGGCATCGGTGGCCAGTTCCGCGGCGACGATGACGTCGAACAGGCCCTGCAGGGGCCGGGTGAGCGGCCGGATCGCGCCGGTCAGCAAGATGGTGGTGTGTCCGGCGTCCCGGTGCTCCCGTACCCGGCGGATCGCCTCTGGAGACATCCGGTCGAGGACGAAGGGGGCCATCCTGTCGTCGACGAAGGCCTCCAGCGCGGCCAGGTCCGCCCCGGCATAGCGCCGGTACAGGGAACGCAGGAATACCCCGCGATCGCGCCGTTCCGCCCCGAGGTAGAGCGGCAGCTGGGAGACCACCTTCGCGACCTCGGCGAGTTTGTTGAGCGGCGACAGCTCCGGCAACCGCGCCCACAGGTAGGTCTCGACGACATTGGTTGCCATAACCGTGCCATCGAGGTCGAACGCGGCCAGCACGGTACCGGGCTGAGAGGGCTTCAGCTTGCGGTAGGTCGCCGCGCGTGCCGAGCGTTTCTTCCTGGCTGCCTCCAGACGCCGCAGCGGGTCGGCGATCGCGGGCACATGCACCTCCTGCAGGTAGTGCCGCCAGTCCACCGCCGCGGTGTCGAAGGCGAAAGAATCCACATCGTCTGGATGCAGGGAACGGTGCAGCGCGAGGGTGCAGTCGTCCACGAAGTGCAGTTCAGACTGGAGATACTCTCCGTATAGCGTCAGGTAGCGGCGCAGGAAAGCCAATTGCCGGGCTGCCCGGTCCAGGGTGGTAGCCCAGCGGCGCACCTGTTTGCCCCGCGGCGCGAAGGACAGGGCCCGGCTGCCGAAGCGTTGCGCCCGGTCCGCGAGCCACATGGCCCGCTCCACCGGTTCGGCTCCGGGGAACCGCCATCTGGCCAGGGGCACCGCGCCCCGGTCGCTGACATAGGGGTGGGCCAGGAAGTACTCCCGGATGTGTTCGTAGATACCGCGGAAAGTCAGCGGGTTACGTGCCCCCGAAGAGCAGTGATAGAACTCCGGGGAGCCCACCTCGGGCTCGGTCGCGCAGACCGCGACGATGGCGTTGACCACGTGGTCGCAGGGGACCAGGTCGATGACCGCGTCCGGGGAGGCTGGGAACTCCCGCAACTGCCCCTTGCCATAGGCGAGGATGATCGGATCGGCCATCTTGAAACCCTCAATCCAACCCGGATGAGGATGACGCAGGCTGGATTCCACGATCGCGGGGCGCACTACCGAAACCCTGATCTGGGAGGCGATATCGGTCACCACCCGCTCTCCCATCGCCTTGGCGAAGGTATACCCATCCGTCCACCCGAGAGAACGGGCCCGTTCGGTCCCGGCGCTGATGAGCTGCTGCTTGACCCACTCGCGGCGGCGCCGTTCGGTGTCCTCGCTGGTGGTGAGGAAACCGGCGGGGCGGTGCAGGCGTTCGGCCTCGAGGCGCAACGCCGTGAGCCTTTCGCTGGTGCGGGAGGCATTCTCGATGTATTCCTTCATCGCCAGTGCCCGCTCAGTCTCGGCGATGTAATCAACCTCGTGGACGTGAGGAGCCTCGGGGATCGGCCCGCGGCGGCGTCCAGCGGTGTAGGCGGTGCTGATGTGCACATAGTGCGGGATCCGGGTCAGCCGCCCGTCGCTGTCACTCACCGATTCCAGGAACCGTTCCAGCAGCGCCCTAGTGCCGATGACATTGGTCTTGAAGGCCTCGTCGATCGGCGGGTCGAAGGACACGTCCCCGGCGCAGTGCACCAAGACGTCGATGTCGCGCGGCAGGGGCGGCACCTCGGGCAGGTCCCCGGAAATGACCTGGACCCGGGAGCGTCTCAGTTCCTCCACCGAACCCGCGGCCCGCACCAGCCCGGCGAAGATGGGTTTGCCCAGCAGCGCGGTGACGCGCTGCTCAGCGCTGACCGAACCCTTGGGCCGGACCAGGACGGCCGTGGTCACGTCCGGCAATTCGGTCAAGATCTTCCACAGCAACTGTTCGCCGATGAAACCGGTCACTCCGGTCAAAGCGATCTTGCGGCCGGCGAGCAGGTCGCGCAACCGGCCTGTGAGCAGTGGCGGGGTGTGGACACCGCGATCGGAGGCGAACAGGCTCGCCGGTGCTGACGGGCTAGCCATGATCCGGTTCTCCTCCCGAGGCGACGACGAGCGCGTCCTCCAGGCTGAAGTTGCCGAGGTAGAGGGCCGTGCCGATGATCGCCCCCTCGATCCCGAGGCTCACCAGGCCCTGCAACTGCCTAAGGTCGGCAAGGCTCGCGATGCCCCCCGAGGCGATGACCTTCGCGCTGGTGCGCGCACACACCGCGCCCAGCAATTCCAGGTTGGGGCCGGTGAGCATGCCGTCGGAACCCACATCGGTCACGACGAAGCGGGGGCATCCGGCGGCGTCCAAACGGGCCAGGGTCTCAGTCCAGACCCCGCCCTCGGTGGTCCACCCGCGTGCTGCGAGCCGTTCCCCCCGCACATCGAGGCCGATCGCGATCCGTTCCCCATGATCGGCGATGACGCGCTCGCACCAGGAGGGGTTCTCCAGCGCGGCGGTGCCGATATTGACCCGCTTGGCCCCGGTCGCCAGGGCACGCTGGAGGGACTCGTCGTCACGGATGCCACCAGACAGCTCGACGTTCACGTCGAGGCGGGAGATCATCGAGTGGATGAGACCGGCGTTGCTGCCGCGGCCGAAGGCCGCATCGAGATCGACCAGGTGAATCCATTCGGCCCCCGATTCCTGCCAGCGCAGCGCGGCCGATAGGGGGTCGCCGAAGACCTTCTCCGATCCCGCCACCCCCTGTACCAGTTGCACGGCCTGGCCGTGCTGGACGTCGACGGCGGGCAACAGGATCAGGCGTTCAGACGCGGTGAGATCAGTCACGGACCAGAGACTACTGCACGCGGAGGGTTCGGTGAATGGCCCATCCGTCAGCAATCCTGACCG
>JAUMYR010000020.1:0-1524 GCA_030528545.1 Propionibacteriaceae bacterium | reverse complement strand
TTCTCCGGATGGAACTGGGTGGAAGAGACATTGTCCCTCTCCACCGCCGCCACGAAACGGGCCTGCTCGTGGCAGGCGCTGCTGGTCCCGGGTGCCTCCGAAGCGGCGGCATAGCTGTGCACGAAATAGAACCGCTGGTCCTCGACGCCACGAAACAACACGCTGGCGCTGGCCGGGACGACGCCGTTCCACCCCATGTGTGGCAGGCGCACCGCGTCCAGCTGGCGGACCGTGCCCTCGTAGATGCCCAGCCCAGCAGTGTTGACCCCCCGCTCGGACCCCTGATCGAACAGGATCTGGTGTCCCACGCAGATACCGAGCAACGGACGGCCCGAAGCCACCCAGTCCACCACCAGTTCCCGGCCACCGATGGAACTGAGCCCAGCCATACACGCCGCGAAGGCGCCGACGCCGGGCACCACCAGAGCGTCCAGGCCCCACAACTCGTCTCGCCGGGCCGACATCCGCACCTCGGCCCCGGCCGCGGCCAGCGCCCGCGCCGCCGAATGCAGGTTGCCAGAACCGTAGTCGAGCAGACCGACCTTGGTCACAGGGAACCCTTGGTGCTGGGCACCCCGGCGACCCTCGGATCGGGTTCGATCGCTGCCCTCAAAGCCCGGGCAAAAGCCTTGAACTGGGCCTCCACGATGTGGTGCGGGTCGCGTCCGGCCAGGAGCCTCAGGTGCACGCACAGCCCGGCGTTGAGGGCCAAGGCCTCTATGACGTGGTAGGTCATCGACCCCGCATAGGGGGCGCCGGTGCCGCCGATCAGGGCGTAGGCCTGGCCTTCGGGCTCGCCGCTGCACACCGCATAGGGCCGCCCGGCGATATCGACCACGCACTGGGCGAGGGCCTCGTCGAGGGGAACCATCGCATCGCCGAATCGCCTGATGCCAGCCTTGTCACCGAGCGCCTGGCGCAGCGCCTGCCCGATCACGATCGCGGTGTCTTCGATGCTGTGATGGCCGTCGATGTGGATATCGCCGCTGGTGGTGATGTCCATATCGATGAGGGAATGTTTCGCGAGCGCGGTCAGCATGTGATCGTAGAAACCGACCCCGGTGCTGATGGAACAGCGCCCGGTGCCGTCCAGGTTGAGGCTCACCTTGACGCTGGATTCGCTGGTGGCGCGTTCGATGCTGGCGGTTCGCATAGTCGTCACTAGTTCCCTTTCCATTCACTGAGTGCGTCGCGGAAGGCCGCCATCTGCTCGGGGGTCCCCGCGGAGACCCGCAGATAGCCTTCCGGGCCGGTCTCCCGGACCAGGACCTCGCGTTCCAGCAGGTGGCGCCACACCGCGTGGCGGTCACTGAACCTGCCGAAAAGGCAGAAATTGGCCTGGGACTCGATCACGTCATAGCCCTGGACCCGCAACCAGCCCTGGAGATTCTGGCATTCCTCGCGCAGCGCGGCGACCTTGGCCAGCATCTCGGGTGCGTGGGCGAGGGCCACTTCAGCGAGCGCCTGGGTCTGGGCGGAGAGGTGATAGGGCAACCGGATGATGCGGCAGGCATCGACGATCGC
>JAUMYR010000211.1 GCA_030528545.1 Propionibacteriaceae bacterium | reverse complement strand
CACCGGCCCCATGACCTTTCCCCTCGGCGAACGCCTGTGGGCAATGCCCATCGCAAAGCTGTGGAGAGCGCCACGGGGATAAAGGGGAAAACCGCAAGTACGAAGAGCCCGACTATTCCGGTCAGGATTACTCTTCGGAAATCAGCGCCCGTGCTGGCCGGTATGGAACCGGCGGGGGCTCCTCAGAACTAGGTGCGTCTAGGAGCAGCCGGGTTCCGGTCAGCAGCGGGTCGGTGCACATCTCGTCCGCGGGAAGGTTCATCGCCGCCGACAGCAGGTTCGCGAGGCGACGTGCCGCATCGTGCTCGCGACCCGGGGCCGCCCAACTGCCGAGAGAGAGTCCGATGTTTTCATCTTTGGTGATGATGTCCAGCTGCGGAGTCTTGTTGTGTTCGTTCCGGAAGCGGACGTAGCGGATGTCGTCCAGTGGTGTGCTGCGTTCGAGAAGGCCTTCGCTGTGGAGGGTACTTTGTCTGGTGAGGAAGAACCGTTCCGGTGTGATCCCCAGGTAGGACTTGCCTCCGATGAGGTGTTCGGAGTTTTCGACCTCGGCTAAGGCCAGCAGGGGTTCGCCGTCGGGGATGACCCAGCGCAGGACTCGCAGCGCTTCCGCTGGCGCCGCACCGTCGAATCCCGTGATCGCAGGCTCCGGCGGCTCCGGGCTGGCGGGAGGGCGGTTGAGAAGCTGAGTGATTCGTGCCGCGAGTTCTTTCGCGGTTGCCACAGCCCTGTTCGCATCGGACTTGTCGGAGCCGAACCGGAAGGTGCGTTTGGTCCGCAGCTCCGCAATGAGGTTGCACTGCCGTTCGAGGCTGCCGAGCAGGCTTGTCGCGGTCTCCATCGCTTCTTTGTGATCGCGCCGGACATTGGCGGTCAGCATGTCCAGTAGGGGGCCGTTCTCAGCAGCGTTAGCCTTGTCGTGGGCGATATTGCCGATCCGCAACACTTGTGCGCGGAGCCAAGAGCTTTCCGCCATCAGAAGGGCACGTGCGTCGGCCTCGATCAGTTCCATGTTGTCCATGACATAGGCCCGGCGTTTCTTCTCGTCGGTCAGGGCAGCGGCATGCTGGTGAACCTTGCCCGAGAACAAGAGCCTTTGCTTTTCCAAGTCCGCTTCCTTTGAGCTAATGGAAGCGAAGATGTGGTCGCTGACCGTTCCCATCGCCTGTGCCTCACGAGCCGCGCGCAGCGTGGCCTCGTGTAAACCCATCAGCGTCGCCCACTGGTCTTCATAAAAGGCCCGTAGGACGCTGCGGGTGAGTTCGATGTTCTTCTCGACCTGGCGCGAGATCGAGGTGAGCTGTGCCTGGAGCGCGAGCAGTGCCGCGGCTGGTCCGAGCGAAGCGAGGATTTGCGTCGCCTTCGCCGCGGTGGCGGGAGCCCACTGTATGTGTTGGACGATCTGGCCGTTGGCTCCCTTCAGTACACCGAGGTTCCACCCGTTGCGGGTTATCGGCTGGGCCGTTTTGAGCGCGCGGACGGTGCCCGGGGACAGCCGCACCAGCCCCTGCACGCTCATCGCGCCCTGAGCACCCTGCGCCAGCAGGTTCACGGCGCCAGCCGCGATGGACGCTTGGTGTATCAGCCCGAGGCTTCTCTGATCGCTCAGCACCTCGAAAGACGTGAGGTCGAAACTCTCTAGCGGCTGATTCCCGAGCACCGCGGCGACGCCATCCTCGATTTCCACCAAGGTCAGGCTGTTTTCGCTGTTGAACTCTCCCGGGTTCTGGATCGGCTCAATCGTTGACGACATAAAAGTCCCCCAATTCTGATCTCCCTTGAGGCAGACTTTATCGGATTTTCAGGAGAGGCAGCGAATGAGGGTGCGGAAGCTTTCGCTGCCTCCGCGAAAACCGGGCCGGGGGGGATAACCGCGAGAATTCAGACATTCGGTATCTCAGGCAGATTGGCGGCTTTTCCTGGGGCAAGGTGGCTGATCTCATCCGATGCGACGAGCGCCGCCATGAATCGGGTGTGGTTCAGGACGGGTGGTGCGGGGCGAGCGTGTGAGGCCGCGGTGGAGCGGGCGACGGGAATCGAACCCGCGTATCAAGCTTGGGAAGCTAGCGCTCTACCATTGAGCTACGCCCGCAGTGGGCCCTAGCTTAGCCCCATTGGCGGCAGAGGTGAAATCTGGGGCTGAGTAGTGGTCGCCGCCCCGGGTCTGAGCCGAGGATTCGCCGCCCAGCGGTGGGTGGAGGCGGTGCGTCGGTGCCCCGCTAGGGGGCCGAGGCAAGGGCCTCAGGCTACCTCCGCCAGTGCCAGAGCCGTTCCCGGTGCAGCGCGGCGATCGCCCGCAGGTCGATGCCCGCGGGGCAGACCTCGACGCATTCGCCGAAGCTAGAACACGGCCCGAAGTGCTCGTCCAGCACCCTGGTCATCTCGCGGGCGCGGCGCCTGCGCTCCACCCGGCCCTGGGGGATGAGCGCTAGGTGGGCGAGTTTGGCCCCCGCGAACAGGTTGGCCGCACCGTTCGGACACGCCGCGACGCAGGCCCCGCAGCCGATGCAGGCGGCGAAGTCCAGTGCCTCCTCGGCCTCGTCGTGGCCGCTGGGCAGGGCGTCGGCGTCCGGGGCGGTCCCGGCGTTGACCGCGACGCTTCCCACCCCCATCAGCTCGGTGAGCGCGGAACGATCCACCACGAGGTCCTTGACGACGGGGAAGGCGGCCGACCGGAACGGCTCGATCGTGATCTGGGACCCCGTGAGCGAGCGCACGTGCTGGCGGCAGCTCGGGGTGTTCGCCACCGGGCCGTGCGGGGAACCGTCGACCGTGACCCCGCAGGCGCCGCAGATGCCCTCGCGGCAGTCCGACTCGTAGGCGATCGGTTCGCGCCCCTCGGCGACGAGACGGTCGTTCACCGCGTCCAGCAGATCCAGCAGCGACAGGTGCTCGCTGGCGTCCACCTCATAGGTCTCGAACCGGCCCGGGTCCTTCGGCCCGGACTGCCGCCACACCCTCAACTCGATCTTCATCGGTAATCCCTCGTCGCCAGCTTCACCCGGGTGAACTCAAGCGGCTCCCGGTAGCGGACGAAGCCGCCCGACCCGGCCTGCCAGGCCGAGGTGAACCGCCACTTCTCGTCGTCGCGCTTCGCCTCTCCGGCCTCGGTCTGTGACTCCGCGCGGAAATGCGCCCCACACGATTCGGTGCGGTCCAGCGCGTCCACGCACATCAGCTCGGCCAGTTCCATGAAATCGGCGACCCGGCCCGCGGCCTCCAGCTCCTGGTTCAGCTGATCGGCCCCGCCCAGGACGCGAACCTCCTGCCAGTACCGCTCCCGCAGCGCGCGGATCTCGGCGATCGCGGTGCGCAGCCCGTGGTCGGTGCGCTCGACCCCGCACCCGGCCTGCAGGATCAGGCCCAACTGCCGGGCGAAGGCGGATGGCCGGACGCTCCCGCCCGCGTCGAGCAGCCTTTGGGTGCGCACACCCACCCGGAGCCGGGCCTCGGCGGCGGCCTCGGAATCGGTCTCCAGCA
>JAUMYR010000210.1 GCA_030528545.1 Propionibacteriaceae bacterium | reverse complement strand
ACAGCCAGTTGGTGGATCTGGTGCAATCCGGCGCTCTCGGTGAACTCCCATCCGAGGCGGTGGAAAGATTGACGGTGGCGGCACAATTGCCACCGAGCGACGTGATGGGTCAGATGCTGACCCACCCCGACTTCTGGCCAGCCCTACATCAGGCTCCCGGAACCCGGCAGGAGGAGGTCGCCTCTTGGTTGCTGGGCCGGGGCGGTTACCAGGTGCCGGACTGGTTCATGCCGGTGCTGATCGACAAGTGCATCCGTGAGTTCGACAAGTATGTTGGAAAGCTATCTGCTACGGACGCCTACGATCGTTTGTTCGGCATGATCGGGGACGCCGGGGCTATTGAGGTGCTCACCAACAGCGGCGACCTAGAGGCGTGGGCATTAGCTTTCGCGAAGCGGGGACTCCGCTCGCCTGGAGACTTGCGTCCCGTGATTTCCAGCTTCAACGCACTTACAGAGAAGAACCAAGGCATCGCCTCGCTCAGGCTCACCACGGTGCAGCACATCCACCGCACCAAGGTGCTGGTGATTTCGTTGCTGGCCACGATCGTCGTCCTGCTCGCGGTCGCGATATGGGGTGTGCTGACCTGAGTCCTGCCTGCGCTAGGTGAGTGGGGTGGGGTGCCATCCACGGCACCCCCGCAGGGGACATGAACCGGATTGGGGCTGAAGCCAGCGTTCCGGATAGCGCGGGCCCCGAGCACGGTCCATCCGTTTCTGCCGGAAAGGTCCGGTAGCGCGGCGCTTCCGAGAGAAGAGGCCAGAGGCCGCACCGGCTCTGCTGGGTTCGGGATGGGCTCAGGTAACCCGGGCCTTGGCCGGTGACCCTTAGAGATCGCCCCTCGCTTAGCCGGTTACCGGCTGGGAGTTATCCACAGGTTGGAGGGAGGCGGCACCTGGAGCATCCCGGCAACCCATCGTGAAGGTACATCGTCATCGATGCCGAAACGAAAGGAGCCGAAGATGTTGGATCACACGGGGGAACAGGTCGACAACACCCAGGTCGCGGCGGTGTCCGTGGTGCCAAGGCCCAAGAAGTCTCTCGCGGAGCGGGGCATGGCCACGGTCGAATACGCCATTGGCGTCCTAGCGGCAGCCGCAGTCGCGCTGGTGCTGCTGCGCATCTTCAACGACAACTCGTTCTTCCAGACGCTGTTTGACTGGGTCGTTGGGCTTCTCAAGAAGATCCCGCTGCCAGCGCGGTAATCGTCTCCGCTGGTGGGTGAGCCGACAGGGTGCGATCACCCACCAGCCTCTCGGATCGCCAGCCCGCCTCCGGCCAGCAGTCCTGGGGCTGGGCGTGGGATCCGCGACTGATCATTCCTTCGATCTCGTCTCTCAAGGGGGAGTCGCATGCGAAAGACAAAGGCGACGGTCGGCTCATCACGGGTGCGTGGCTGGGCGAGGCCCTCTCCAAGCAAGACGGTGGCGCCCCCCTCTCAGCGGGGGATGGCGACCGTCGAGATCGCACTGGGTGTGTTGAGCCTGGCCGCTTTGACCATGCTGCTGGGCTGGGTGGTCAACCTGGGGCTGATTCAGGCCCGTTGCCAGGACACGGCGAGCCAGATCGCTCGCCAGCTGGCCCGCGGCGACCACGCGGCGGCTGACCGGGCTGGCCTGGGGGCGCCCACAGGAGCCACGGTGCGCGTGCGCAAGGCCGAGGGAGACGTAATCGCTGATGTGGGGATCGAGGTGTCCTTCTTCGGGGTGGACTCGCTTAGGCTGTCGGCCACCGCGCGATATCCGCTGGAACCGGGTGTGCGATGAGCGGACAGGCTGAGGTGATAGTGCCATGGCCCGGAATCCGAGGCGACGACCCCTGGAGCGGCATCCAGCCAGCCGAGGCCAGAGGCCAGAGCACGGGGTATGAATCGAGGTCCGCCGGGGAGCCTTCCCCGGACCACCTGGGCGAAGCGAGACCCGCGGCAGGGGCAAGGAGCGTTCCGAGCGCGGAGGACCGGCTCAGAGGAAGTCTCGTTCGCTGGCTACGGGAAGCGAGGACTGTCAGGGCTCTGGGCAGGAGAGCGGCCTCGGGTGGGCAAGGTAGGACAGCGGCGTCAGGCCGGTGGCGCACGGGTGGGGCTGGCGTCCGGACCGGGAAAGTGGTGCTCGGCTGGCCGCGAGAGGGGGCCCCACGGGGCAGGGGACAGGCCATTAGGGGTGTTTGGTGGCTCGGCGCTCCGCCCTGGGTCCCGCGGGGCGGGAAACAATCGCCATCGAGAAAACGGGGCTTAGGCTTGATCCCCTCAGACCAGGGAAGCGGTGGCCTGGCCGGTCGGGGTAGGGGCGCGGAGCGGGGCAGCGGGTCGTTGCTCGCCGTCGCCGCGAGCCTGGGGCTCATCGGGTTCGCCCTCGTGGGGGTCTGGATCGTTGCCTGGTTCGCCTGCCTGCACCGGGCGGATCAGGTCGCAGACTTGGCCTCCTCCGCCGGAGCTGAGACCTTCCTAGCCGGTGGGGACCCATGCGGTGTCGCCGCCCGGGTCGCCCAGGCCAACTCGGCTCGTCTGACCTCGTGCGAAGCCGGTGGAGACCTAGCCAGGTTCGTGGTAAAGGTGGAAGTTGCGGTCCCGCTGCTGCCGCGGCCCCCGGGCTCCCCAGAGGAAGTGAGTTCGCGTGCCGCGGCGGGAGTGGCGCAATGACGGGGCAGGTGGGTGCCCGGCCGCACAGGGATACCGCAGGTTCGAGTAGTAACACTGGTTGTGCTCCCAGGTGGGGAGGTCTAGCCGCACCGGGATATCGGGTGGGATGGTGGAACCTCTGGATCTTTGTCCTGCTGAATGGCCGCAGACCCGGCATCCGCCAGGCCGGATCGTCCGGGCGTGCTCGTGGCCTGTTGCTATGGAAGTTCAGCGGCCATAGGTGCGTCGCCCGCGCCACCGCCGGAAAGCTTTCCTCCCCCGGACGATCCGGGTCCAGGCGAACCACGCCACCAGGAGGCCCAACACGAGGAGCAATAACGCGATGGTGGCGGCGATGGCCGGGGCGAGGAGCGCGAGCGTCGCCACGATCGTCACGAGGGTGTCTTCGGTAACCGAGGCCAGGATGTTACTCGCGGGTTCGGGAGAGCTATTGATCGCGATCCGCAAGCTTGCTTTGACCAGATGCGACGCCAGTGCGGACAGCCCGCCCACGGACGCGAGCGCGACAGTCCCGAGGTCGCCGCTGGCTCCGGCGAACAAGGCGCCAAGGGTAGCGCCCGCAGCTGGCCTGATAACGGTCCCGATGGCATCCCAGGCCGAGTCGACATAGGGGACCTTGTCTGCCACGAACTCGACTAGGGCCAAACAGCCCAGGGCGATCAGCACGTCGCTGCGGTGCAGGGCCTCCGGGACTCCGGCGATGCTAAAGAACCTGCCACATATCCCAAGGAGGAAGGCGGTGGCATAAGCGTTTATGCCACTGGCCCATCCTGAGGCGAATACGACTGGAAGGAGATCCATGATTTTCAACAGTACGTGATCTGGGCGGTCACTCTCCTGGGTGCGACCCTGTTGCCGAGGGCAAGAGGGTGCCGCCGC
>JAUMYR010000209.1 GCA_030528545.1 Propionibacteriaceae bacterium | reverse complement strand
GCGGCGGCACCCTCTTGCCCTCGGCAACAGGGTCGCACCCAGGAGAGTGACCGCCGAGATCACGTACTGTTGAGAATCATGGATCTCCTTCCAGCTGTATTCGCCTCAGGATGGGCAAGCGGCATAAACGCTTATGCCACCGCCTTCCTCCTTGGGATATGTGGCAGGTTCTTCAGCATCGCCGGAGTCCCGGAGGCCCTGCACCGCAGCGATGTGCTGATCGCCCTGGGCTGTTTGGCCCTCGTCGAGTTCGTGGCAGACAAGATCCCCTATGTCGACTCGGTCTGGGATGCCATCGGGACCGTTATCAGGCCAGCCGCGGGCGCTACGCTTGGCGCCTTGTTCGCCGGAGCCAGCGGCGACCTCGGGACTGTCGCGCTCGCGTCCGTGGGCGGGCTGTCCGCACTGGCGTCGCATCTGGTCAAAGCAAGCTTGCGGATCGCGATCAATAGCTCTCCCGAACCCGCGAGTAACATCCTGGCCTCGGTTACCGAAGACACCCTCGTGACGATCGTGGCGACGCTCGCGCTCCTCGCCCCGGCCATCGCCGCCACCATCGCGTTGCTGCTCCTCGTGTTGGGTCTCCTGGTGGCGTGGTTCGCCTGGACCCGGATCGTCCGGGGGTGGAAGGCTTTCCAGCGGTGGCGCGAGCGACACACCTATGACGGCTGAACCCGCACAGCCGCAGGCTACGAGCGCGCTGGAACAATCCGGCCTGGCGGATGCCGAGCCTGCGGCCAGGCAAGAGGACAAGGACCCAGATACTCCACCATCCCGCCCGATATCCCGGCGCAGTCAGGCGTGACCACCTGGGACAACAACGAATGTCACTACTCGAACCGGGGCGATAGCGGTGCGGTCGGGCACCCACCTGCCCCGTCATGGCGCCACTCCCGCCGCTGCACGTGAGCTCACTTCCTCTGGGGAGCCCGGGGGCCGCGGCCGCAGGGGGACCGCAACTTCCACCTTGACCACGAACCTGGCTAGGTCTCCTCCGGCTTCGCATGACGTCAGACGAGCCGAGTTAGCCTGGGCGACCCGGGCGGCGACACCGCATGGGTCCCCGCCTGCGAGGAATGCCTCAGCTCCAGCGGAGGAGGCCAGGTCCGCGACCTGATCCGCCCGGTGCAGGCAGGTGAACCAGGCAACGACCCAGACCCCGACGAGGGCGAACCCGATGAGTCCCAGGCTCGCAGCGACGGCGAGCAACGACCCGCTGCCCCGCTCCGCGCCCCTACCCCGGCCGTCCAGGCCACCGCTTCCCTGGCCTGAGGGGATCAAACCCAAGCCCCGTTTTCTCGATAGCGCCTGTTTCCCGCCGCGCGGGACCCAGTGCGGAGTGCCAGGCTGCCAAACACCCCTAGCGGCCTGTCCCCTGCCCTGTGGGACCCCATCTCGCGGCCAGCCGAGCACCACTTTCCCGGCCCGGACGCCAGCCCCACCCTTGCGCCACCGGCCTGACGCCGCTGTCCTACCTTGCCCAGCCGAGGCCGCTCTCCTGCCCGGAGCCCTGAACGTCCTCGCTTCCCGTAGCCAGCGAAAGAGGCTTCCTCTGAACCGGCCCTCCGCGCTCGGAGCGCTCCTCGCACCTGCTGCTGGTCTCACTTGGTTCACGTGGTCCGGGGAAGGCTCCCCGGCGGACCTCGATTCATACCTCGCGCTCCGGCCTCTGGCCTCGGCCTGCTGGGTGCCGTTCCAGGGGTCGTCGCCTCGGATTCCGGGCCATGGCACTATCACCCCAGCCTGTCCGCTCATCGCACACCCGGTTCCAGCGGGTATCGCGCGGTGGCCGACAGCCTAAGCGAGTCCACCCCGAAGAAGGACACCTCGATCCCCACATCAGCGATCACGTCTCCCTCGGCCTTGCGCACGTGCACCGTGGCTCCTGTGGGCGCCCCCAGGCCAGCCCGTTCAGCCGCCGTATGGTCGCCGCGAGCTAGCTGGCGAGCAATCTGGCTCGCCGTGTCTTGGCAGCGGGCCTGAATCAGTCCCAGGTTGACCACCCAGCCCAGCAGCATGGTCAAAGCGGCCAGGCTCAGCACGCCCAGTGCGATCTCGACGGTCGCCATCCCCCGCTGCGAGGCGGGCGCCGCCGTCTTCTTTGGAGAATGCCTCGCCCAGCCAAGAACCCGTGACGAGTCAACCGTCGCCCTTGTCTTTTGCATGCGACTCCCCCTTGAGAGACGAGTTTGAAGGATATGGTCGGTCGCGGATCTCACATCCCAGCCCCGGGACTGCTGGCCGGAGACGGGCTGGCGATCCGAGAGGCTGGTGGGTGATCGTGCCATGCCGACTCACCCACCAGCAGAGACGATTACCGCGCTGGCAGCGGGATCTTCTTGAGAAGCCCAACGACCCAGTCAAACAGCGTCTGGAAGAACGAGTTGTCGTTGAAGATGCGCAGCAGCACCAGCGCGACTGCGGCTGCCGCTAGGACGCCAATGGCGTATTCGACCGTGGCCATGCCCCGCTCCGCGAGAGACTTCTTGGGCCTTGGCACCACGGACACCGCCGCGACCTGGGTGTTGTCGACCTGTTCCCCCGTGTGATCCAACATCTTCGGCTCCTTTCGTTTCGGCATCGATGACGATGTACCTTCACGATGGGTTGCCGGGATGCTCCGGGTGCCGCCTCCCTCCAACCTGTGGATAACTCCCCCACCGGTAACAGGCTAAGCGAGCGGCGATCTCTGAGGGTCACGGGCCAAGGCCCGGGTTACCTGAGCCCACCCCGAACCCAGCAGAGCCGGCGCGGCCTCTGAGCTCTTCTCTCGGGAGCGCCACGCTCCCGGACCTTTCCGGCGGAGACGGATGGAGCGTGCCCGGGGCCCGCGCTCGCCGGAGCGCTGGCTTCAGCCCCGATCCGGTTCCTGGCCCCTGCGGGGGTGCCGCGGATGGCGCCCTCGCCCCACTCACCTACCGGAGACAGGACTCAGGTCAGCACACCCCATATCGCGACCACGAGCAGGACGGCGATAGTGGCCAGCAACGAAATCACCAGCACCTTGGTGCGGTGGATGTGCTGCACCGTGGTGAGCCTGAGCGAGGCGATGCCTTGATTCTTTTCGGTAAGTGCGTTGAAACTGGAAATCACGGGACGCGAGTCTCCAGGCGAGCGGAGTCCCCGCTTCGCGAAAGCTAATGCCCACGCCTCCAAGTCACCGCTGTTGGTGAGCACCTCTATAGCCCCCGCGTCCCCGATCATGCCGAACAAACGATCGTAAGCATCCGTGGCAGATAGCTTTCCAAGATATTTGTCGAACTCACGAACGCACTTGTCGATCAGCACCGGCATGAACCAGTCCGGCACCTGGTAGCCACCCCGGCTCAGCAACCAGGAGGCGACCTCCTCCTGCCGGGCTCCGGGAGCCTGATGTAAGGCTGGCCAGAAGTCGGGGTGGGGCAGCATCTGACCCATCACGTCGCTTGGCGGCAATTGTGTCGCCACGGTCAACCTTTCCACCGCTTCGGATGGGAGTTCACCGAGAGCGCCGGATTGCACCAGATCCACCAACTGGCTGT
>JAUMYR010000208.1 GCA_030528545.1 Propionibacteriaceae bacterium | reverse complement strand
CAAACCGCCGATCTTCGCGAACGATACGTTGCCGGAGACACCCATGTTCGCCATAGCGCCGATCGCAACCACGATGTCTAGGTCACCGCGCAGCAGTGCCGAAACCGCCACATCCACCACCAGCAAACCGGAGGCGCAGGCACCATCAATGAGCGTCGAGCCCCCTTCCACGCCAACAGCGGCAGCGACGGTCGGCGCGAGGGCACTGGCGAGCACCTGCTCCGGGAGCGGATGCCGGGACCCGAACTGTCGATCGGCGGCTCGTGACCAGGCCGCCTCCCACTCCTCCGGAGTCGCTCCCTCCGGTGTTCCGAGGGCGCGTATGAGCGATGCGTAGCGTCGTTCTGCGCGGTGACGGAGGGAGAACTCAGCCAGTTGTTCGTCCCCGAGCATGTTTCCGAGGTAAAGCGCTGCCCGGGTGTCTCGGAGCCGGTCCCGATCGTAGCCCGCCATGCTGAGGGCTTGTAGGGCGGCGTCGATGGCGAACAATTGGGTGCGGTTGGCCCGCGCGATGATGTCGTGCTGCGTCTGATCCAGGGAGTACGGAGTGGGGTCGAAATGGTAACCGTCCACGAAGCCGCCGAGTGTGCAATACGTCCGCTCGGGGGCGTTTCTGTCCTCGCTGTGGTAGAGGTTCCGGTCCCAGCGCTCCGGTGGGATGGGAGAGATCCCCGGTCTTCCCTCAGTCAGGTTGCGGCGGTACTCGGCTAGCGATGTGGAGGTCGGCGGCAGCACGCAGCCAGCTCCGACGATAGCGATGGGGACAAGAGCCGTGCGCTGATGATCAACGAGGGGCGACATGGTTGCTCCGTTCAAGTGTCTCGGGGTGATCGGGCGTTCTCAACGAGCCGGGCTGGCCGCTTGGATTCGTTGACTCGGCGGAGATGACGCGTTCGGGAAAGACAAGGGCGTCGGTGTAGGAGAGGCGCTGCCGTCCGTTCGGGACGGGCAGGGACGCCCCCGCAGCGGCTCCGGCAAGTGTCTCCGGCGGCACTAAGGAGCCGGTGTTGACACTGTCGGCGAGCGTGCCCATGAGGGGGAGTCCGTTACACCGTGGCATGTGCGAGGTTCCGGCGTGCAGCATGGTTGTTCAGCTTCTGTAGCAGGATCTGGCCGACATCGATCAGTGGGGTGCCATCGAGTTCGGCGACGTGGACGTGCATCGCGTACTGGCCAGGGCCCTCAGGCCGCACCGTGACGCACCCGAGGACTTCGTTCCTCCGCGAGACTGGTTTTTGGATCGTGGCGTGGGTTACGTTCACCGGGACGACGTGGTCGCCGAACCGGTGGAAGACATCGATCAGCGCGAGGCGGCCTACGTTGTCGAGTAGCAGCGGCTCGGTGATGAGCCGGGCCGCTCCTTCGGGGAGGAGCGGGCGGGTGTCGGCAGAGATGTCGAAGCGCCCCACTATGACGCCCTGGCTGGTACGCCACGCCTCCCGCAGCATCCGGAAACCGGGGCCAAACGTGATGATCGGCGCCGCGGCGGCATAGTAGACATCAAGGTCGAAAAGGGTC
Organism: Propionibacteriaceae bacterium; assembly: GCA_030528545.1. The sequence goes on along the minus strand of JAUMYR010000208.1, from coordinate 2,008 downwards.
GCACGGTCGATAAGGAGCTCGGACCAGTCGTGTGGGCAACCGAGGACCGCCCGTCCGGGGCCGAAGACGGCATGGGAACGCTGGCGTCCCGGGACTAGGACGACGCCGCTAGGGCTGACGACATCAGCGCGGATCGTCGTTTCGATGCGGTTGGGGTCCTTATCCGACACGGTGATCCGCAGATCGCAGACCCGGCCCTCGGGACATTTGATGAAGTTTTCGAATGTAGCGGATTCGATCATGAGGTCGGTCCGTCCGGTGGCGAGCTTCGCGGCCTCTGCCATCGCTTCTAGATGGAAGACGCCCGGCAGTGTGGGGGAACCCTGCACCAGGTGATCGATCAGCATCGTGTCGAGCCGCGGGTCAAGGCGTCGTGTGAACACATCACTGGCGGCGCCGCACTGAACGCTAGCTTCCACCATTGGGAAGGCTCCCGGGTCGACGATGCTGCCGTGGATGATCGGATCGGCGATTGCACGCCGGTCGGCGGTGAGACAGCTGAGCGCGGAGCGCGGCTCGTTGGTTCCCAGTGGCCCGAAAATCATTACTTGCGAATCGAACCCGCCATCCTCTAGTTCGCGCAGGAAATGCCGACACCCCTCCGCGGGCGGCAGGTAGCGGAGCCCCCGTTGCTGCTCCTGGACCTCTCGGACACTCTGGTGGGTCGCCATGCCGACTTCCGCCCAGGCGGTCCAGTCGATGGCTACCACCCGGGTGGCGTGATGGCGACGGGAGAGCTGGCTGCATATGGCCGAGACTGCGGCGGAACCCGCGGTGTACTCGGTTTGGCCGTCCATGCCGAAACGTCCGGAGATCGACGTGAACGCAACCAGGAAGTCCAGCGTGTCGATGTCGGCGGCGTGCACCAAGTGGTAGAAGCCCTGAAGCTTGGTCGCGACCACCTTCTCGGCGAGCGCATGGTTCTTCTTTGGGAGCTGGCCCAAAGACTCCAGGCCTGCCGCGTGGACGATGCCGCGGATGCCCCCGTGCCGGGAACGAACATCCGCCATCACGTGCGCGACTTGGTCGGCGTCGGTCACGTCGCAGGTCAGGTACTCGACCGGTGCGGAGCTGGTTTCAAGACGTCGGATTGTCCGCCAGAGTTGGCGATCGTTCGTGATCCGGCGGAACCGGCGCTGCAGGTCTAGCGGATGGCCGGCGGGATCGCTGTGGTGCAGCGCGCTCATGATCTGGGGTTGTGCCTGGGCAAACTCTTCATCGGTCAGGTTCAGGTACGGCTGGGACTCGGGGTTGTCAAGGCGGGAGCGGCCCAAGATCACGATGGGGCTCGGCCGGTCCCCATCCGTGGCGAGGTCGCTGCTCGCCAGAGCTAACGCGCATTCCAGGGCGATCCCGCGGGAACCGCCGGAGAAGACGACTGCCCCCGTGGCGGTGCTCCGGCGACAGGGAGCCGGGGGGAGGGGTACCGGAACGACCTTGATGACGTGACGCTGGTCACCCAGGTAACTGACTTCGTCGTCTGCCGATCCGGCGGCGAGTTCGTCCACGAGCTTGTCTGCTGCTGAGCCGCGAGAGCCGGTGTCAACGTCTACCAGGCAGAGGTTGAGTTCAGGCAGTTCTTTGGCGAGGCTCTTGACGAACCCGACGCTTAGGCAGCCTAGGGCGTCGCCGGTCGTTGTGGCTTTGAGGGAATACCCGCCGCCGCAGTTCGTCAGGACGGCCAGCACAGCTCGGCCGGCTGCGTTGGCCAGGTCCGCGAAGTACTCCTGATAGACGCTGAACGAATGAGCGTACAGCCGTCGCCACGCAGCCGAGAACTCCGCGGCATCGAGGGTGAGCGCGTCACGGGATGGTCCGCAACTCGCGAGGTCGACGATGCCATCCCGGGGGCCGCAGCGCCGGTGTTCGGCGGCTAGATCTGCGGCCAACGCCCCCTGGTCGACGCTGTCGCCGTCTGGGATCAGCACCGTGCTGACCCAGACATCGGCGCCAGCGGCTTCGAGGAGGTTCTGTGTGCGCTCTGTCAGATCCCGGTTGGTAGCCGGAA
>JAUMYR010000207.1 GCA_030528545.1 Propionibacteriaceae bacterium | reverse complement strand
CCGAGAGCACGGACTTGGTGGCCACCAACTCGCCGTCGACCACCTGCACCTCGGTGGCGTCCACGACCGCGCCGGACGCCTGGCCAACCGCCAGGCGCGCCGCCACCTCCTTGCCGCGATAGTTCGACACACACATCACGGCGGCGGGCTCTCCCCCACCCTCAGAGGTGCCCACCCCGGCGTGCCGGATGCAGGCGCGCACCGCGTCGGCCACCACCGCGGGCACGCGCGGCGAATGCTCGGCCAGGTGGGGCGTGTAGACGACGCTGACGCCGTAGCGGGACAAGGCGACGACGTCGGGGGCCGGGTTGAGGGCCACGGCCACCAGGTCGCCGGTGGTCAGGGAGCGGGCCAACGTCAGCAGCTCCGCCGACGGGGCGGTCAGCGTGTAGCCCGCCGCCTCGTCGCCGATGTGGTCCACCACGACGAGCAGGGTTTCGTTCAACATGTTCACTTCTCCTTGGCCACGAGGCCACGTTCACGCAGGAAGGACACCAGCTGGGCGGGGGCGGTGGGGCCGGACAGCACCGGCCCGCCGCCCCGACTGGCGGCCTCGGTGGCGGCCACGTGCGCGGTGGCGGCCCCCAGGCCCTGCGGGGCCAGGCCGAGATCATCCAGGTCGACGGTGTCCAGCGGCTTCTTGCGGGCGGCCTTCAGTGCCGCAAAGTTCGGGTAGCGCGGCTCGTTGACCTGGTCGGTGACCGAGACGACGGCCGGCAGCGGGGCGGACAGGCGGTCGGTGAAGCCGTCGGCGCTGCGCACGATGGTGGCCCGCCCGGCGGCCACCTCCAGGCTGGCAGCCAGCGTCAGGGATGGCCACCCGAAGACCGCGGCCAGGGCGCCGGGCAGCATCGTGGTCAAGCCGTCCAGGGAGGCCATCCCGGTCAGCACAAGGTCAACCTCGCCGAGCGAGCGGATGGCGGCCGCCAGTACCTTGGCGGTGCTGACCACGTCCGAGCCCGCCAGGCGGTCGTCGCACACGTGCAAGGCCCGGTCGGCGCCACGCTGCAGCGCCGAGAGCAGACCGTCGGCGGCGTCCTCCGGGCCCATGGTGACGGCCACCACTTCCCCGCCGTGCGCCTCGGCCAACTGCACCGCCGCCTCGACCGCATTCTCGTCCAGCTCGTTCAGGACGTCGTCTTCTCCGCGCACCAGCACGCCGTCGGCCAGGCGCCGCTGCGACTGCACGTCGGGGACGTGCTTCACCAGGACCACAATTTTCATAGCCTCCACCTTGCCATAACCGGGCGGCCAGACGATACGACTGCCCACCCTCGCCACATATCGGGACGTTAGTCCTCTCACCTTGAGGCAAGAAAATGCGCGGAAAATCAACCAAACGTGTCATGGCCCACGGTGAGGCGGGCGTCAATGTGTGGACAATGGGGAGGTGGTACCTCATGCTTCTCCGTTCGTGCCCGCCCCCCAGGTGGCCCAGGCGCTGCCCGTCGTACCTCCGCTCGGCGCCCACCTGACTAACGGCGGCGCCACGTTCGCGGTCTTCGCTTCCCACGCCACCGCCGTCGACCTGTGCCTGATCGACGTCCGCGACGGCCAGCGGCAGGAGCGTCGCCTCCAGTTGGTCGGCCCCAGCCACGGCGTGTGGCACGGCTTCGTCCCCGACGTCGCTCCCGGGCAGCTCTACGGTTACCGGATCTACGGGCCGTGGGCCCCGGAGGCTGGCCTGCTACACAACCCGGCCAAGCTGCTGCTGGACCCGTACGCCACCGGGGTGCAGGACGTCCCCGCCCCGCGGCCCGAGCTCTACCCGCACGAGACGGGCGACGACCTCTACCGCGTCAGCTTCGAGCCGGACCTGCGGGACTCCCTGCCGGTGGCCCCCCTGGGGGTGGTCACGCGCCGCAGCGGTGGTTTCCATCCGGGGCCGAAGACGCCGTGGCGTGACACCGTCATCTACGAGGCGCACGTGCGGGGCCTGACGAAGGAACTGGTGGAGGTGCCCCCGGAGCTGCGCGGCACGTACGCGGGCCTGGCCCACCCGGCCACCATCGCCCACCTGCACCGCCTGGGCGTCACGGCGGTGGAGCTGCTGCCCATTCACGCCTCGATGTCGGAGGCGTTCTTGGTGGAAAAGGGCCTGGACAACTATTGGGGGTATTCGACCCTGAACTTCTTCTCCCCCGAGCCGCGTTACGCCACGCAGGCGGCGCAGGCCGCGGGCGGCCAGGCGGTCCTCGACGAGGTTAAGGGCATGGTTTCGATCCTGCACGACGCGGGGATCGAGGTGCTGCTCGACGTCGTCTACAACCACACGTGCGAGGGCGGCCTGGACGGACCGGCGGTGTCCTGGCGGGGTTTTGACAACGTCTTCTACTACGCCCACGACGGCTCCCGGCCCGCCCGCCTGGCCGACTTCACCGGCACCGGCAACTCGCTGGACTTCCGGCGCCCGCCCGTCGTCCGCCTGGCGCTGGACTCACTGCGGTACTGGGTGCAGGAGGTCGGAATTGACGGCTTCCGCTACGACCTGGCCACCACGCTGGGCCGCAACCTGGGCGAGTTCTCCTCGTTCCACCCGTTCCTGGTGGCTCTCGGGACCGACCCGGTGCTCAGCCAGGTCAAACACATTGCCGAACCGTGGGATGTGGGGCCGGGTGGCTGGCGCACCGGGGAGTTCCCGGAGCCGTTCGCGGACTGGAACGACCGCTACCGCGACACGGTGCGGCAGTTCTGGCTGGCCGACGCCCGCTCCCTCGCGTTTGGCAACCCCGGCTCGGGGCTCGCCGACCTCGCCACCCGCATCGCCGGCAGTGCCGACCTGTTTAGCCACGGGGAGCTGCCGGGCGGGCGCGGGCCGCTGGCGTCGATCAACTTTGTGACAGCGCACGACGGGTTCACGCTGCGGGACCTGGTGACCTACGACCACAAACGTAACGACGCCAACCTGGAGCAAAACCGGGACGGCACGGACAACAACCGGTCGTGGAGCCACGGGGTGGCGGGCGACGGCGACGAGGCGGCCCCCCTGCTGTCCATCCGCACCCGCTCCATACGTAACCTGCTCGGCACGCTGCTGATCTCGGTGGGGGTGCCGATGCTGACGGCGGGCGACGAGATGGGCCGCACCCAGCAGGGCAACAACAACGCCTACTGCCAAGACAACGAGATCTCCTGGCTCGACTGGCAATGGGAGGCCTGGCAGGAGCAGCTGATCGACACCACGGCGTTCCTGTTGCGGCTGCGGCGCGAGCACCCGGTGCTGCGCCCGACCCAGTTCCCCATCCCGGTGCCGCGCATGCGGGAGGGGCGGGCCGACGCGATCGCCGACACGTCCTGGTACGGCCCCGACGGGCGCCCGCTGGCGGACGGCGCCTGGCACGACGGGCACGCCCGCGTCATGTCTATGCTGCGCTCGGGCTGGAGCGTGGGCGACCGCGACCTGCTGGTGCTCATCAACGGCTCCCTGGATCCGGTCCCCGTGGTGCTGCCCCACGGCCGCGGCCTGCCCTACGAGCTGCAGTGGGACTCCACCTGGGACAGCCCGACCAAGCCCAGCAACGGCAACGGCGGGCAGCTGGAGTACGATCCGATGCTGCAACAATTCCGGGTG
>JAUMYR010000206.1 GCA_030528545.1 Propionibacteriaceae bacterium | reverse complement strand
ACGTTTTGCTTCTCGGCGGAGACTCGGGGCAGGGCCGGGAGGGGTTGCGTCCCGACTCGATCATGGTGGCCAGCATCGACGCGAGGAGTGGAGAGACGGTGCTGTTCGGGCTCCCACGAAACCTGGAGGGCGCGCCCTTCCCAGCCTCCAACCCGCTGCACGCGCTGTACCCCAGCGGCTATGACTGCCCCAAGAGCGAGTGCATGCTCAACGGCATCTATACCCTGGCCGAGGAGCGCCGCGACCTCTTCCCCGGCGACCCCGAACCGGGGCTGCGCGCCATGGCGGATGTCGTGGGCGAGATCCTCGGCCTGGGGATCAACTTCTACGCCGTGATCGACCTGGCTGGGTTCACCGGTCTCATCGACGCCGTCGGCGGGATCAGGCTGGACATCGCCCGGCCGGTGCCCATAGGTGGGGGCAGCACCAAGGTCTCGGACTACATTCAGCCGGGCAAAGATGTGCTGCTGGACGGCTACCACGCCCTCTGGTTCGCCCGTTCCAGGGAAGGTTCGGACGACTATGAGCGGATGCAGCGGCAACGGTGTGTGGTCAACGCCATGGTCAGGCAGCTTGACCCGATGACGGTCGTGACGAAGTTCAACGAGCTCGCGGAGGTGGGCAGCGGGATGTTCAAGACCTCGGCCGCGCCCGGCGATGTCGCCGTGCTGGCCGATCTGGCCCTGAGGTCCAGGGATCGCAAGATCTCGTCGGTGTCCTTCGTCCCGCCACTGATCCAGCCGGGACGGCCCGACTTCAGGCTCATCCGCAGCGAGGTAGCAGCCGCGATCTCCCCGAGAAGTTCCCAGCAGGGCACCGGGGCGAGTGAGACTACTCCAGCTGTCGCGGTCACCTCGCCGACGTCCACCAAGTCCCCGAGGGATCAGCCGGCACAGACTCCAGCCCCCCGCGGTGGAGCGGCCCAGGCCCCCGCGGAAGCCGATCTGGAGGTCATTTGCCGGGTCGCTGGGTAATGGGCTTGGCTTCCTGATACACAATGGGTGCCATGCGCTATCCAGGGGTCAGTGTCGTTATGCCCGTTCGTGACGAGGAACGACATCTCGCGGCTTCGGTCGCGGGCGTGCTCGGCCAGGCATACGAGGGGGACCTGGAACTTATCCTGGTGATCGCCCCCTCACAGGACCGGACGCGAGAGGTCGCCGATCGCCTCGCCGCGGCTGATCCCCGGATCCGGTTGATCGATAACCCACCGGGGTTCACCCCGCACGCGCTCAACCGCGGCATCGAGGCGGCGGTCCACGACATCGTGGTGCGGGTGGACGCGCACGGAAAGTTATGCCCGGGGTATATCGCCATGGCGGTCGACCTGCTGGAGGAGACCGGGGCGGCCAACGTCGGTGGGCGGATGGACGCCCAGGGCGGGACCGCCTTCGAACAGACGATCGCGGCGGCCTATAACTCAAGGCTCGGCCTCGGCGGTGGCGGATTCCATCTGGCCGACACCCAGGCGGGACCGGCGCAGACGGTGTTCCTCGGGGTGTTCCGCAAAGAGGCGCTGCGGGCCGTCGGCGGTTTCGACGAGGGGATGCTCCGGGCCCAGGACTGGGAACTGAACTACCGCCTCCGCAAGGCGGGATACCTGGTCTACTATTCCCCGAAGCTGCGGGTGGTCTATCGCCCCAGGTCCTCGGTCAAGGCTCTGGCGCGGCAGTTCTTCCGTACCGGACAGTGGCGCCGGGAGGTGATCCGGCGCTACCCCGAGACCGCCAGCCCACGCTACCTGGCAGCTCCGGCCACCGTGCTCGCGGTGGGGATCGGTACCGCCGCCGGGGCCGCGGGAATCGCGTCCGGACGCCGCTTGCCCCTGCTCGGGCTGCTCGCACCGGCAGGCTATGGTGCCGTCATCCTCGGCGGCTCGGCGTTCCGCTCCCTGCCGCTGCGGGTACGGGTCAGGATGCCCTTGGTCCTAGCGGTCATGCACCTGTCCTGGGGTCTCGGCTTCTTGGTGGGTCTCCGTGATCGCTGACCGGCTGGCCGCCCGAGTACGCTCTGACGGCGGGACGCCCCTGCTGGTCGACTACGACCTGGAAGCCCCGTCGCGGGTGGAACTGTCCGCTCGCACGTTCGCCAACTGGGTCGACAAGACCGTGCACTTCCTTGACGCGCAGGGCCTGATTCCGGGCGATCCGGTCGCCTTGCCGGTGCTGGACCGCCACGCCGGGCACTGGGTATCCCTGGTGTGGGCATTCGCGGTGTGGCAGTTCGGTTCCGATATCGTCGCCGAGGACCAGGCCGAACTGGTCGTCGTCGGCCCAGGCGACCTGAGCCCGCGCCCGGTCACGACGGTGGCGTGTTCGCTGCACCCGCTTGGCCTCGGCTTCGAGACTCTGGATCCCGCTCTGGTCGACTACCGGGAGGTGCTGGCCGAGCCCGACTCGCACGTCGCCTATCCGGGATCGGCCCACACCGTGGAGGGTGCCGACATGTCGCTGATCCCCAGTAGCCGGGAACGGCGGCTGTTGCTGGCTCCGCCTCACGGTGCGGCGAGGGCGTTGCGGGCGCTGGTGGGCGTCCTCGACGGGGGCTGCCTGGTGCTGGTCAAGGGAGGGACATCCGGGGACTGGTCGGGCATAGCGCGCGATGAACTTGCTCATGTTGGCTGAAGGCACAGGGTTTTGTCCCGTGACCCGCTCCAGGGGATCGTGGCGGCGCTAACGTAGGGGCATGCGATACGTCGTCATCCTGGCTGGTGGGGCCGGTACTCGACTCTGGCCGCTGTCAAGGCAGGGAATGCCCAAGCAACTGTTGTCGCTGTTCGAGGGTAAGAGCCTGCTCAGGCTCGCCTACGAACGGTTGATCGGGATGGTGCCCGATGAGCGGATTCTGGTCTGCACGGGCGCTGACTACCTCGGCATGGTCGCCACCCAGCTGCCGGAGTTGCCACCGGAGAACCTGCTGGGTGAACCGGTTGGACGCGACTCGCTCAACGCCGCCGCCTGGTCCTCCGCGGTCGTCGGCGAGCGGGACCCAGAGGCCGTGGTCGCGCTGGTGACCGCCGATCATCTGATCCACCCCGTTGACGCCTTCCAGGCCGCACTGGACAACGCCTTCCGGGTCGCCGAGAGCGAACCGCGGGCGCTGGTCACTCTCGGCGTGGTCCCGACCGAGCCACACACTGGATTCGGTTACCTGCACCGGGGCCTGGCCTTGCCCGGGCTCGGGGCCTGCCGGGTGGCCGAGTTCAAGGAGAAGCCGCCCCTGGAGGTGGCCCAGCGATATCTCGACAGCGGGGAGTACTGGTGGAACTCAGGCATGTTCGTGTGGCGAACCGCGACCCTGCTTCGCGAACTGGCCCGCCTGGCACCCCAGACCAAGGATGGGGTGGAGCGGATCCTCGCTGATTCTTCCGCGCTGGCCGAGGTCTATGAGACTCTTCCCCGCAAGACCATCGACTACGCCATCATGGAGCCGGTCTCGCGCGGTGGGTATAACGCTTTCGTCGCGGCGGTGCCCCTGGAGATCTCCTGGCGTGACGTTGGCGGCTATGCCTCCTTCGCCCAGGCCCTCGGCGTCGACGAGCACGGCAACGCCGGCACCGGGGTGCGAGTCGATCTCGACT
>JAUMYR010000205.1 GCA_030528545.1 Propionibacteriaceae bacterium | reverse complement strand
GCGCTAGAAGACGGCGAAATCACCGTCGTGGGGGCCGCAGATGGCGGCATAGGAGTGCTTTTACTAGCGAAAACGTTCGCCACTCCGGTCACTTGCGCGACTATTCTGACCGCCTGGTCCAAGCGCTCTGGCGGGGCGCTGACAAAGGCGTCCCGGCCCGAGAATGAGACCGTGGCACCGATCCCCTCGCGCTCCAGAGCCGCCACCGCCGCGTCCGACAGCGTCCTCTCGACCAGCCACGCACCCCCGGCAGCGCCAGCGCCGATCGCCAGCGCGAGACCGGCCGCGGCAGCAACCAAACCTGATCCGTTCACGTCACCTCCCCGTTGACATCTGAGGACTGACCTTATATCTCAATCCCCTACTCCGGGTGGATTCTTGACCATCAAAATTTCACACTTTTCGGCTTTTGTAGCGATATCTGTGCTTTACCTCATAGCATTTGCTTCAACGAGGACCACATCTAGAGGGGGAGAAGATGTCCGCGACTGCCTACAACTATGGGCCGAAATATGCGACGACACCCGATCAGTCGAGCGTGACATATCTAACAACGCCGGAAGGAAGCAACATGGACGGCAAGTACGGCAACAGCAAGCAGAGCGACCTGAGGCTGGTGATCACGGCGATCCGCCGGGCGATCCCCGAACTCAACGGAGTCATGATCGCCTCCCAGGACGGCCTAGCCATCGCACACGACTTCTCGGAGAACGAAGCCGAGCGGGTCGCAGCGATGGCAGCCACCGCGCTGGGCCTCGGCAAGCGTATCTCCGAGCGCACCAACATGGGCGACCTCGCTGAGGCCGTAGTACGTGGCCAGAACGGTTACCTGGTCGTCTATGGCGCTGGCGCCGACGCGGTACTGGTTATGCAGGGCCCGATCGACTCGAACCTCGGTCTCATGCGAATCGAGGCGCGGGTCGCCTCGGTTGAGATCAAGCAACTCCTCTCGCGGGCGTGAGCATGGAGTCGATGCACGATATCGCGCAGAACGCGCTCCGGCAGATGCCGCCGACGAGCCGGCTGCGGCAAGAAGACCGCGAGATCATCCTGCGCAACAAGGACCACCTACTGGCGCTGGGACCACTCATCGTCAAGTCCTTCTACGACACCCTCTACGATCACCCGCCCACGTCAGCGGTCTTCCAAGAGGGCGAGCGCCCGGCACGCGAGGGCACGCTGGTCAACTGGTGGACCCGCACGATCAACGGGCCTCTCGACGAGGATTACTTCGCCTGGATGGCCCTCGTCGGCCTGGTTCATGTGATCCGCAACGTGACCAACCCGATGATGCTTGCCATGTCGGACCACGTCGCCGACATCGTCGCCCAGAAGTCCCGCGAGTTCCCGATCCCGCCCAGCGAGCAGCAGGACCTCGTCGCCGCCTTTGGGCGGTTGGCTGCCTCGGTGCGCGCCATCATCACCTGGGGTTATGACCACGCCGTGAGCGCCGCGCTGTTCGAGGTCGCGGGCATGCCCGAGGCTCTGCTGGCGCGCCTGCGTGACCAGGAGATCGTCGCTGCCCTGCGAGACGCGCGTTCTCAGCTGACTGCCTGACCCGGCAGGTCCCTGGCTCCCGGAGGTTCACTCGCTCCGGGGGCCAAGGATGGCGACGCATTCCACGTGGTGGGTCATCGGGAACAGGTCGAAGGCCCTCAGCTGCCTGGTCTGATATCCATGCTGGCTGAACATGAGGAGATCCCTGGACAACGTGGCCGGATCGCACGAGACATAGACGATCCTCGCCGGGCTGGTCGCAGCAATGGAGGTGACTCCGCGGCGACCCACCCCTGATCTGGGCGGATCGAGGACCACGAGGTCGGCCTGGGGCTTGATGCGTCCGAGAACTCGCGACACGTCCCCGCGGTGGAACACCGCCGTGGGAACGTTGCGCCGCGCATGAGCCACGGCTCTCGCGTCCCCCTCGATGCCGACCACGTGTGCACCGGCATCGGCGAGAAAACCGGCGAATAGGCCGACGCCACAGAATAGGTCCAGCGCGACCTGCCCGGGCCGAGGTACCAGCCCAGCCATCACCTCGCCGACCAGCGTACTGGCCGCGCCCGGGTGAACCTGCCAGAAACCCAGGGAGGGCACCGTGAAACGCCGTCCGCGCACTACCTGAGACACCTCCTGCGGTGTGCCGTCCAGCGCGACCACACCATCACCCACCGTGACCCGCACGGTGTCCCGGTCGGAAGACGATTCCAGACCGCGCCCCTTCGGATGGGCCAGGAGACAACCCTGCTCGGGCAGCGGAACCACCCGATGGCTCCGTGCCGCCCGCAGGCCCAGGCCGCTCTCGCCCCGGTGGTAACGCATCCGCGTGCGCCAGCCCAGGTGCGGCCCAACCGAGTGCACCTCTCCCTTCCAGGTGATGCCGGCGAAGCGCTTCAACAGATCGGCGACCACCTGGCGCTTCCATTCCAGCTGCGCAGCCTCGGCCACATGCTGAAGATCGCAGCCTCCGCACTCCCCCGCGATGGGACAAGGCGGTTTCACCCGCTCGGGGGAAGCGACCTCCACACTGACTACCTCGCCGCGCCAGAAAGACGAGTGAGAGGCGTCGGTGATCCGGACTCTGACCCGCTCGCCGGGGATGCCTCCCCGGACGAAGACCACCCGCCCGTCCAGACGCCCCACCGCCATGCCGCCATGGGCGATCCCGGTGAGTTCGATGGGTCCAACATCGTGTTCGGTTGTCTCTGCTTCGGCCATAACGCTCTTCACACCTATTTGCTCTGCCCGGGCATCCAGCCCGCGCCCCAGTGTATTCGGCGATCTTGCCTTGCCTATCACGTACAGTGAACGCATGGCCCCACGAGAAGCACACGACTTGCCCCTGGGCGAGTCCATCCCGGGACTTATCCGGGACGTGCTCCGCCTGAGTCCTGGTCATGAGATCAGGTTCACCCTAGAACGGCGTCACCATCGCCCCGGGCTCGACGACGGGGCGGTGTTCCGGGTTGAGGCCGGCGGATCGGAGCGTTTCGTGATCCTGACCACGGCCGCCCTCGACGATCGGCACGCGACATCGGCGCCTGGGGTATACGGTTGGGTTCACCCCCATGATCCCCGGCTGACCGGGCTGCCCTTCGCCAGCGACCCGGCACAGGTCGGTGCGTGGCTCGGAGAAACAGAGGTGAGGCTCAGCACCGTGAGCTACCGGCCGCTGCACCGGTGTGTCCTGAAGGTGCGTGGCAGCCGGACTCGTTATCTCAAGGTCCTCGCTCCCGCGAACGCTGACGCCCTACTGCGGCGCCACTCGATCCTGCGCGAGATCTCACCGCGCGCGATCCCGGCCCCCGCGCCCGGGGCGGTCCTGCTGGAGGGAGTGGACGGGCACTCCCTGGCCGACAGTTACGTCTCCTGGCACCGCCACGGCGGCCAGATGCCGGCCTGGTCCTCGCTGTCTGGGCTGCTCGATTCCCTCCCCGATGAAGTCCTAGCCCTCCCTGCCAGGCGCGCCTGGTCAGATCGCCTCGACTTCTATGCCGCCGCCGCCCGCACGATGCTGCCCGAACGGGTGGCCGAGATCGATGACCTGCAACGACGCCTCCAGCCACTGCTCGACCGGTTGCCCCGGGGTCCGCTCGTC
>JAUMYR010000204.1 GCA_030528545.1 Propionibacteriaceae bacterium | reverse complement strand
GCCAGGTGCCATCGGCGGCGACCCTGGTCGAGCGGACGACGCTGTTGACCTTGATGCCGACGCTTGCCCCGGGTATTCCCCTCCCGGCGAAAGAGACGCTGCCCGCGGCGTGGTAGCGGCCCGGCTCGTGGGAGGTCACCGAGAAGCCCTTAGCCGATGGCTGGCTTGGTTTGGGACTGGGAGCCGGTTTTGGGCTGGGAGCGGGCTTGGGGGCCGGGGTCTCGGCGGGCTTTGCTGGCACCCCGCTGACCGTCAGCCTGCCGGGTGCGCTTACGGCCGTCCCCGCGGAGTTCTTCACCACGAGCCGGAGCAGTACACCATCGTCGGCGCCGATGGTGCGGGTGTAGATCGAGCGGAAACCGTAGTTGACGACTCCCGAGGTGATATCGGTCCAGGAGGAACCGCCGTCGCGGGACTGCTGCCAGGTGATCCTCGGCGATGGCGATCCATAGAAGGAGACGGTCCACCTCTCGGTATTTCCATATCTCGTTACCCGGTTGGGCACCTGCAGTACATCGGGTCGTAGTGTCGCCCCGGAGGGGGGAGTGGTGTCGTAGCGGTATAGGTTGTACTGACGCATCAGTGAGATCAGAAGGCTGGTGTAACCAGGGTCTGTCGCATACCCGGCCTTATGGATCTCGAAAGCGAAGCGGTCGGGATTATTGGTGTACTTGAAGGCGTTGGCGTAGCGGCTGTTGTTGCGCAAGAAATGCCCATGATCCAGCACGGAACGCTCGGCGCTACGGTATTTCCGGAACCATGCCGAGGTGCCGTAAGAGTGCCCTTGGGAGTCATATTCCTTGGTCGCGATGTTGTAGCAGCCGTCTTGGTAGGGGCTGACCCGTTTGAAGCACTTGATGCCGAAGAAGCTGTTGGCCTCCTTCGTCAGTTTAGACTCCCCCCAGCCGGACTCAAGGATCGCCTGGGCTATGGTCACAGAGGTTGGGACGCCGTGTTCTCGCTCGCCCTTTTGTGCCATTGGGGCTATCCGGCCGATAAACTCATTCGCGGGCACTGCGTGAGCCTTCGCGGGCTGGGCGGTCGCAAAGAAGGACAGCGACACTAAGGCCCCGATGCCGATCCGCATGAGGGGTTGCCAGGGTTTGCGAGAATGAGGATTCACGCCTCTACCTAACCGTCGCTCGATGTGTGGCGCAAGGCCAAGGCCGAAACTGTGAAGGTGTACTTCAGGGTCGGCGCGCTCTTGATCGGGCAACCTGTTATCGCTTCGATATTTCTGCGCTGGCCGTGCTTCGTCATGCTTCTCGATGCTTTCCTGATCGAAAGCTTGACAGATATGGAGGATCGGGCTTCAATCCCCCTTGAAATGACCTCAAGGGGCCTTGTGGTTATGGATCTGATGTCCCGGCAAGAGTGCGGGACAGGGGTCGGTATCGCTGTTGATGCTGGCTTTCAGAGTTGTGATGAAAGGGGTTTGTGTGCGTATCGCTCGCTGGATTGCAGTGCTCACAGCGGTGGTGATGGTGGCTGGATTCAACGCTGGGGAACCAGCGCACGCCAACCCAAGACAGGCCACCCCGACAGTTGACCCCTCTAATGCCGAATCGGTGCGTGCCGCATACCGCCGGTTGCAGGATCTGACCCACTTGCCCCATGCCTGGTCAGGCAATGTGGAGAGCTGCGACCCGGGTTCCACGGCCCCCGGCTACGACGCGGCTTCGGGCGAGGCGATCAACATCGTTCGCGCGATGGCTGGGCTGAAACCAGTCACCTTCGATGCCGAGCTCGGGAACAAGGCCAGGCAGGCGTCACTGGTGATGCTCGCCAACAAGACTTTGACTCACGCCCCCGATCCCTCCATGAAGTGCTATACCGCCGATGCCCGGGAAGCGGCGGGAAAATCCAATCTCGCGTTCGGGGCTCCGGGAGCCAATGCGATCCTGGCGTATATGGAGGACGGTTGGCATAACAACGAACCGGTTGGGCACCGCCGGTGGCTCCTCAAGCCTGAGACGACGGTGATGGGAGTCGCCTCGACCGACAAGACGAACGCGGTGTATGTGATCGGTACTCAGCAAGGAAATCCCAGCCGTCCCTGGGTGGCCTGGCCGACCGAGGGCTATTTCCCCTCGGAGATGGTCCCGAGGCCGCACTCCCGGCGCTGGTCTCTATCGGCCGGTGCGGCCTGGACCTATAACTTCACCAAAGCTAAAGTCTCGGTCACCGATGAGTCGGGGCGCAGCCTTCCGCTGACGGTCTTGGAACCGGTTTCGGGATATGCGAATGACACCCTGGTGTGGGAGATGGATCCTCCTCCGGCGGTGACCGGTCCGGGAGCGGCCGTCTATACCGTGAAAGTCAGCAATATTCAGAAGGGGTCCGAAGTATTGGACTACACCTATCAGGTGAAGCTCATCCAGGGTAGCTATCAGGGACCCTCCGGTGGAGGATCAGGGAATACCGGTCAATCGGAGCCCGAACCCGTGGGGCACACCGCGCCACAGCTGACCTCCCACACCCAGGGAAAGTACTATCCGGCGGGCCCGGTTTCCTTGGCCGGCCGGGGGACTCCCGGCGCCACGATCCGTTTGCAACTCGGATCGAGGGTCCGCACCACGACTGTGGACAAACGGGGAGAGTGGCGTCTGGGGAGTATCGACATGGCTGCTCAAGGGTTCGATGTGAAGCTGGTATCGACCCTGAAAGATGACGTCAAGTCGTCCTCCTACACGCTCTATTTCGGCCCCGCCCCCGCGAAGATCTCGCTTCCGGTGGTGAAAAGCCACGAACAAAATGCCTGCCACGTCGGGGGCGCCACGGTCAGGTTCTCCGGTACCGGAACACCAGGATCGAAGATCACGCTCACGATCGGACGCCGCACGAGGGTCGCCTGGGTTCGCGCGAATGGACGCTGGAACACCGGGGCTATTGATATCGCGCCGAAGTCCGCGACCCGGGTGAATGTCCGCTATGTCGTGAGCGCTCCGGGGCACTCCGATCTGAGCAAGCGCGAGACCTACGTGTTTTCTCCAAGCTGCTGACCGGCCGCCGGGAGCCAGGATCGGCCTCGGTGCCCGGCCTGACTCAGGCCAGCGATGCGAGAGCTGGGCCTGCCCGCCGGTCCGGGGCGCCATGAGCAGCTCGGTCCCACCCGGGGCGCTAGCCCCGGAGGTGGGCAACTGCCCGTTGGTACCGCCTCAGGCGTGCCGCAAGGCGGGCAGCGTGACCCGGAACTCCGTGTGCCCGGGACGAGAGCTGAGCCTCACCCGTCCGCCGTGAGCGGCCGTGACGGCGGAGACGATCGCGAGGCCGAGGCCTGTCGATTCGGCGGCCGAGTGTGTGCGCATGGCGTCCCCTCGGGCGAACCTCTCGAAGACCACTTCCTGGAGCTCGGGGGGAATGCCGGGTCCATCGTCGATGACCCCGATGACGACGCTCTCGTCCACGCGCTCCACGCGGGCCGTCACGGTGGTCCCCTCGGGAGTGTGCGTCCGCGCGTTGGACAGCAGGTTCGTCAAGACCTGGTGTAACCGGTCGCTCTCGCCGTTGACCAGCATCGGCTCGTCGGGGAGTTCGAGGCGCCAGATATGACCCGGGCTGGCGGCTTGGGCGTCCCCGACCGCATTGAGCACGATCTCGGTGATGTCGAGGGGCGAACAGGCCAGTTCGG
>JAUMYR010000019.1:23836-32490 GCA_030528545.1 Propionibacteriaceae bacterium | reverse complement strand
CGGGCGTCCTGGACGGGGCGGCTGGCAGATGCCGAGACCTGGCATCCCGTGCCGAGTGCGCTTGGGAGGCGGCGCGGTGACGCTGAGGCCTATCACCGATCCTGGACCCGCTGGGTCGGGGATGGAGAACTGTTGTACACCAGATCGCCCCGCGGCACCGGGGTACTCGCCGCCAGCCGAGGAGACGATCCCTGGCAGTTGAGCACCGCCATCCGGCTGCACTGGGGCTGAATCCCGGATTGCCTGGTCTGGTCCTCTTCCGGGTGAGACGATAGGACTTCGAGCGAGGGAGGACATCATGGCAGTGGATCTCGCAGCGGTCGAGAGAGTCGTCGATGAGGCCGCGCCGAGGGTGCCTGGGCTGGCGGTCGGCGTCGTCTGCCCCGAGGGGGAACCGGCCCTGTTTCTGCGCGGTTTCGCCGACGTCGCGACGAAGCGTCCGGTGACACAGACCACGGTCTTTCGGATCGGTTCGATCTCGAAGACCTATACGGCCCTGGCTTTCATGCGGCTGGTCGAGCGCAACCTGGTAGGTCTCGACGATCCGGTGGAACCGCTGCTGGGTGACGTGCTGGCTGGACGCTGGACCTCCGAGATCACCTATCGCCAGCTGCTCACCCACACGGCTGGTCTGGGAGAGATGCGCCACCTCAGTGACCTGTGTGGCAACCTCCTGTCGCTGGGTATGCGCGCCGGTCAGCCCGCCCCCAGACTGGAGGATTACTACTCGGGTGGGGTCCGGCAATGTCGCCGCCCGGGGGAGTGGGCCTATGCCAATCATGGATTCGGGCTGCTCGGGCTGGCCATCGAACGCCTCACCGGGGAGAGTTTCGCCGAGCATCTGCGCGGCCTGATCCGTCAGCTTGGCCTGGAGCACACCGACTATGAGCACACCCCGCACGCCGCCGCCCACCTCGCCCGGGGCTACCGCGGCCAGGCCGGACGCTGGGTCCGCTCGGCCGACAGCGACGTGGCGATCGCTCCCGCTGGGTCCATCCTGTCTGACGTAGCTGACCAGGCCCGCTACGCACAGATGCTGCTGCGAGGCGCACCCGGGGTGCTGTCACCGGCCTCATGGGAAGAGATGATCCGGCCCCAGTGGCGGCCCCACCCAGCGCTGGCCGGTATGGGGATCGGTTTCATGACCGGTAGCCACGCTGGTGTCGAGACCATCGAACATGCCGGCGGATGGGTGGGTTTCGTCTCCATGATGATCGTCGCACCGGCGGAGAAAGTGGCGGTGGTGGCCTTCGCTAACCACCAGTCCGAGCTCCCGGTGAAGGTCGCTTCCGAGGCGCTACGCGCGGCCTTGGGCAAGCCGAGCGGGGACGACGAGTTCGCCCGGCATTCTGGCCGGATCGCCCGCGGCTTCCCCGACTATGTGGGGGTTTACGGAGCACCTCCGGGCGGGCTGAACGCCAACCTCCGCTACCTCGGGTCGGGATGGGAGACCCAGATCATCCGTCATGGGGACGGGCTGGCCCTGCGCAGGATGTGGGGAGAGTTCAAGCGTCCGGCTCGCCTGGCCGCGACGGATGTGGAGGATGTTTTCGTGCTCAAGACACGTTCCGGTCTTGCCAGCATCGGTTTCCTCCGGGACGGCCGGGGCGCGGTGACTACCCTGGTAGGTGAGCGCCAAGTCCTGCGCCGCCGTGGGCGTCCCGGTGTGCGGACGCTGGGTGCTCTGGGTGCGGGAGTGGCAGCCGGGCTGGCCGCGCGACGGATGCTCCGCCGCGTTCGTTAGCGGACCTGGTAGAATCGGGGCATTCGCGAGAAGGGTCTTTGGTGACGATATTCCTAGTGATCGGTGGACTCGGTATCGCTTTGCTCGTTCTGTCTCTCGTTCTCGGCGATATCTTCGGCGACCTGGATATGGATGTGCCGCTGCTGGACTCCGATCTGTTCTCGACCGCCAGCATCGCTGGTTTCCTCGGCGCCTTGGGGTTTTCTGGAGCGGCGACCCTGCACCTCAGCGGGATCATGGTGCTGGCCGTCGCGGTCGGGGTCGTCGTCGGCCTGGGTTTCGGTTGGGCGGCGATCAAGCTGAGCCGTTTCCTCAAACGCGGGGAACTGAGCGATGCCTATACCACCAAAAGCCTGATCGGGGCCGATGCCTTCGTCATCACCGATATCCCCGCGGGCGGCTTCGGCGAGATCCGGCTCAGCGTCCGAGGCCACATCACGAAACTCAACGCTCGCGCCGCGGAGGCGATCCCAGTGGGAACCGCAGTGTGGATCAGCGGTGTCGTCTCTCCAACGGCGGTCGAAGTCAGCCCCACGACGCCGGAACTTACCCCATAGCCTGAGATAGCTCCATAGGAGGATAACTGTGCCCACAATCGTCGTCAGCCTCATCGGCTTGATCGTCTTGATCGTGCTGCTGGTCTTGCTGATCATCAGCCGGTACAAGGTCGCCAAGCCGAACGAGGCCTATATCGTCACCGGCCGCCGGGGTAAGGAGGTCCGCACCGAAACGGGTGTGGTCTCGACCGACCTGTCCGGGCAGAAGGTGGTCATGGGCGGTGGCGTGTTCGTCATCCCATTCATCCAGCGCCTGCACGTTCTGGACCTGTCCAGCCGCCGCATCATGGTGACGATCCGCAACGCAGTCTCGGGCCAGGGCATCAAGCTCAACGTGGATGGTGTCGCGATCGTCAAGGTCGGCGGGAACGAGGACTCTATCCGGGCCGCCGCCCAGCGTTTCCTGGGGCAGCAGGACGAGATCGAGACCTTCACCCAGGAGACCCTCGCCGGTTCGCTGCGCTCGATCGTCGGTTCGCTGACGGTCGAACAGATCATCCGCGACCGCGCGGCTTTCGCCCAGCGGGTGACTGATGAGTCCGAGGCCTCTTTGACCGGTCAGGGCCTGGTGCTGGACACCTTCCAGATCCAAGACATCTCCGACGATGGCACCTACCTCAACGACCTCGGCCGTCCCGAATCGGCCCGGGTGGGACGCCAGGCGGCGGTGGCCGAGGCTGAGGCCCGCAGGGAGGCAGAACAGGCCCAGCTGGCCGCCGAACAGCAGATCGCGGTTAGCCAGCGCGAGCTGATCCTGAAGAAGGCAGAGATCAAGGCCGAGACCGACGCGGCGATGGCCCAAGCCTCTGCCGCGGGACCCCTGGCTCAAGCCGATCGGGACCAGGCGATCCTGACCGAGCAGGAGAAGGTCGCGGTGCGGCAGGCCGCGCTGAAGGAACGTCAGCTCGACACCGAGGTCCGCCGCCCCGCCGACGCTGAGCGCTACCGTGTGGAGACCGAAGCCGAGGCGCGTCGCAACGCCGAGATCTTCGAGGCGGACGCCCGCAAGGCAGCGGCGATCGCGGCCGCCGAGGCGGAGGCGGAGAAGGCTCGCCTCGTCGGCGCCGGTGAGAAGTCTCGCCGTTCGGCTCTAGCCGAGGCCGAAGCTATCGAAGGTGCCAAGCGAGGCGAAGCGGAGCGGGCGCGCCGCGTCGCCGAGGCCGAAGCGGTCCGGGCAGAGGGCGAGGCGCGGGCAGCCGCTGTGCTAGCGGTCGGCCAGGCCGAGGCCGAAGCCATGGACAAGCGCGCGGCAGCGTTCAAGCAGTACAACGAAGCGGCCGTGCTGCAGATGCTCGTCGAGGTGCTGCCGCAGGTCGCGGAGAAGGTTTCGGCTCCGATCTCGGCGATCGATCAGCTCACCGTGGTCTCCACCGAGGGGGCGGGCGCGCTGCCCAAGCAGGTGACCAGCAACGTGGTACAGACTCTGGAGATGATCAAGAACACCCTCGGGATAGACCTGACCCAGATCCTGGAGAAGTACAAGAGCGCCGCCGTCGAGACCGGCGAGGCAGACTCGAAGTAACCGGACCCCAAACGAGGATCGCTGACTCGCTGTTGGGTCTGGCCCGATCCTCGGGGACGGGGTCCTTCCCTGGCCCCTTGAAAGCCATCGGATCGGGCCTGCCCCGATCACCGGGCAGGGGTTGCCGGGAATCTCTGAGGGAAACGCTCCCTGGCCTGGCGCCGGGGAGCGTTTCCCTGGGATGGGATGAGCAACTAGCGGGGCCGGAGGGTCAGCCGCTACCGGAAGGGGTTGACTTCGGCCTTGGTGACGATGCTGCCCTCGACACCCCAGCTGGTAGCCATGATGCGCCATTCCTCGGAGTCCATGAGGTGCTGCAATGCCCGCTGGATAGCCTGGGTGAGACCCGGATCGTCCCGCGAGACCACGATGGCGCGTGGGGTGACGCCACGGGGGGAACCGACCGGGGCGATGGCGCCACTGGTGAGCAGTACCCCATATTGGGTCACGCTCGAATCGGCGTAGCTGAGATCGACTTCTTCCCGAAGGACAGCCGCGAGGAGATCGGGCGTGGTGCGGTAGGGGATCACGGTGAGCGCTTCTTGGCTGGTGGAGGCGCACTGGGCAGCCTTGGCGGTGGCGTCATCGAAATACCAGGACGCGGCGGGCACCCCGACGCGACGCCCGCACAGCCGATCCGGGTCGAACTGGCGGTGTTTCGAGGCCCGCGATCCGAAGGAGGCGCCGACCGTGATGTAGGTGAGCAGGTTGGCCTCTCGCTGCCTGGCTGGGGTGATGGGAAGAGACGAGATGCCCACATCGCTGCTGCGCCCGACCGCGTTCAGCATGTCCTCGGGGGCGGTGGGCACGATCTCGATCTCGACCCCCAGGACGCGCCCGAGAGCGTTGGCCAGATCGATCTCATACCCGACCGGTGCGGCCTGCTCCATGATCTGGAACGCGGCGGGAGCCCCACCAATCTCGGAGCTGATGCGCAACCTGCCCCGCCGGGTGATGCTGTCCGGCAATAGGGCTGCGATGTCCTCGACCTTTTCTAGGTGTGATCCCGGGTAGCTGAGATCGATCCCGACCCGGCAACCGGCGCTCGGCGGCGAAGTGGACCACGGCGTGCCCGTGATCGGGGCGCATCTTGGGCGGGGCTGTCCGCCGCCAGAACAGCCCGCCAGCACCAGCGCTGCGATCACCAGCGCGGACAGCTTCAAGCCCATACTTAGCTCTTTCGTCGTTAGCCCCGACCAGCGACTTTACTCAAGACAGAGCCGAGGCGATGGCCTCTCCCACCTCCTGGGTGCGACGGGGACCGGTCCTGGAGACGATATCGGCTTCGACAGCGGCCTCGATGCGCGCGGCGTCCTCGCGGCGCCCGAGGTGGTCGAGGAGTAAGGCCATGGAGGAGATGGCGGCGGTGGGATCGGCGATGCCTTGCCCAGCGATATCGGGTGCCGAACCGTGCACGGGTTCGAACATGCTGGGATAGTCGCCGCTGGTGTTGATATTGGCGCTGGCAGCGAGCCCAATACCACCGGTGACGGCTGCGGCGAGGTCGGTCACGATGTCTCCGAACAGGTTATCGGTGACGATGACATCGAAACGGCTGGGATCGACCACCATGGCGATCATCGCGGCGTCGATATGCAGATAGTCCCGCTCGACCTCGGGATATTGTTCACCGGTTTCGGTGAAGATCCGGTTCCAGAGTCCGCCCGCGTGAACCAACACGTTGTGCTTGTGCAACAGGGTGATCTTGCGGCGGCGGCGCATCGCCCGCTCGTAAGCGTCCCGGACGACCCGCTCGACACCGAATGCGGTATTCACGCTGACCTCGGTGGCCAACTCCTGGGGCGTGCCCGTGCGCACCGCACCGCCGTTGCCGCAGTAGAGTCCCTCGGTCCCTTCGCGAACCACGACGAAGTCGACCGGCCCCGCGGAGACGACGGATTCGGATAACGGGGTAGACACCCCGGGGTAGAGCTTGCTGGGGCGCAGGTTGACCCCATGGTCGAAAGCGAACCGTAGTTTGAGGAGGAGGCCCCGTTCCAGCAGGCCGCTCGGGATCTGCCTCGACCCTGGTGCCGCGCCGACCGCGCCGAGCACGATGGCGTCCACCTGGGAGAGTTCCCTCAGCACCGAGTCGGGCAGGACCTCCCCGGTGCGCAGCCAGCGCTCGGCTCCAAGGTCGTAGTCAACGAAGGAAAAGGCGTCCTCCCCGGCGCAGGCCTTGAGCACCTTGATCGCCTCGGCGGTCACCTCAGGGCCGATACCGTCGCCACCGATCACAGCCACAGTTGGGGTCGCAGTCATGTCGCCTAGCCTAACCTTCGTCCGATAGGCGAGATGCACCGACCAGCGTTCGGACGCCCCAGGCACACTGGGGCCAGCTCGACCCAGGAGAGATATGACCATCACACCAGTGCCACCGGAGACGTTCCATATCTTCGACACCACCTTGCGTGATGGGGCGCAACAGGAGGGGCTCCGGCTAAGCGTCGCGGACAAGCTGAGGATCGCTGGCTATCTCGACGAGCTGGGCGTCACCTTCATCGAGGGTGGGTGGCCCGGAGCCAACCCCAACGACACGGCCTTCTTCGCCGCGGCTCAGCAGATCCCGTTGCGGAGGGCGCAGCTGGTGGCCTTCGGTGCGACTCGCAGGGTGGGCGGCAAAGCCGCGGACGACCCGCTGGTCGCGGCCTTGAGGGACGCGGGCACCTCGACGGTCTGCCTGGTCGCCAAGAGCCATGAGGTCCATGTCGAGCGTGCCCTGCGTGCGACCCTAGCCGAGAACGTGGAGATGGTGCGCGATACAGTCGCCCACCTGGTCGGCGAGGGCAGGAGGGTATTCGTCGACTGCGAGCACTTCTTCGATGGCTATCGGCACAATCCTGCCTACGCTTTGGAAGTGGTCCGGGCCGCGGCCGAGTCGGGGGCCGAGGTCGTCGTCCTGTGCGACACCAATGGCGGCATGCTCCCCAGCGCCATGGGCGATGTCGTGGGTGCGGCCTCAGCGATCGGGGTGGACTTGGGGGTGCACTGCCACAACGACACCGGTTGCGCCGTCGCGAACACCATCGCGGCGGTGGAGGCCGGGGTAATGCACGTGCAGGGCACCATCAATGGCTACGGAGAGCGCACCGGCAACGCCGACCTGACCAGCGTCATCCCCAATCTGCAACTCAAATACGGGTGGCCCTTGCTGCCTCCGGAGAAACTGGCCGAACTGACCCGGATCTCGCACGCCATCGCGGCTGTGACCAATCAGCCCACCTACCATCGCCAGCCCTATGTCGGTGTGTCGAGTTTCGCCCACAAGGGCGGTTTGCACGCTTCGGCGGTCAAAGTGGACGAGATGTTGTACCAGCACGTCGACCCCGGCCTGGTCGGCAACGGCATGAGGATGCTGATCTCGGACCTGGCCGGGCGGGCGAACATCCAGATCAAGGGCGAGCAGCTGGGCTTCGACCTCAGCGATCGCGACCTGGCCGCGGGGATCACAGAGGCGGTGAAGGAGCGCGAGGCCCAAGGCTATTCCTTCGAGGCTGCCGATGCGTCGTTTGAGTTGCTGGTACGCGAACATCTCGGCCTGATGCCGCAGACCTTCCAGTTGCGAAGCTGGCGAGTGTTCACCGAGCAGCAGGCGGACGGGCAGACCGTCTCGGAGGCCACGGTCAAACTCACCGCGAAGGAACAGGCCCAGGCCACGGTGGGGGAGGGAAACGGCCCGGTCAACGCCCTCGACGCCGCGCTACGCAAGGCGCTCTCGCCGGTCTACCCGCAGGTCAGCGAGTACGAGCTGACCGACTATCGGGTACGTATCCTCGATGATGGACACGGCACGGACGCGATCGTGCGCACTCTCATTGACACCGTCCACGACGGGTGCACCTGGACCACGGTGGGCGTGGGCACCAACGTGGTGGAGGCCAGCTGGGAGGCGCTCGCCGATGCCTACCGCTATGGGCTGATGAGGGCCGAACTCGCCTCGGCGGTGTCCTGACAGGGCCCGTTCTGGCCTATGGGCGAGAGTCCTGGACCTACCGAGGGTCCCCAGGCCAGCCGCGAGGCAGCCGGAAAATCGGTTGCCGCCACTTGGGCCGGTTTGTCAGGATGCGGCCATGAACTTGAGCATCCGGGTGCTGGATCCTGCCAGCGACGCCGACCTGGACGACTATTTCGCTTTCGACAGGTCGGTCGACGAGGCCCTGATCGGCGGCTGCGACTACCAGACTTTGGAGAGTTACCGGCTCCTGGCCAGCGACACCCCCTATGCCCGGAGGCTGCGGCTGATCGCCAGCGAGGGAGGGGCCGTCCGGGGCAGCGCGATGCTTGAGTTCCCGCTGCGGGAGAACCTGGACACGGCGATGTTCTTCGTCTCCGTGCACCCCAGGCTGACCAGCGCCAGTGTCGCGGAGGCACTCGCCGGCCAGGTCGCGGCGGCCGCCGCCGAGGCCGGACGGGCGAAGCTGTCGATGTGGGGCGTCGTCCCGGGCGAGGGGGACCCGGACGACCCCGCCCTGTTGAGCAACCGCATCGCGGCCCGCCTCGGGCTGAGCCGCAAGAACCTCGCGGTCGCCCGGGTCGCCCCACTGCCGGTGCCCCAGCGGCGCATCGCCCAGCTTGGTGCGTCGGTGGCGGCGAGGAACGGGGGATACCGCGTCCTCACCTGGCGCGACCGGACGCCCGAGGAATACCTGGAACAGCTGTGCGCGCTACACCGCCAGCTAGACCTAGACGAGCCGGACGAGGACTACCAAGGCGAGATCCCCGACTACACCCCCGAACGGATCCGCTACCTGGAACAGCGCCGTCGAGACGGCGGCAGGTCGGCGATCGTGGCGGTCGCGGCCGCCCCCGGCGGGGAACTGATCGCCCATTC
>JAUMYR010000019.1:20656-23736 GCA_030528545.1 Propionibacteriaceae bacterium | reverse complement strand
GCTGGGATCTGCTCGCCTGAGTTCGGCTCACCCGATCCGGTCGATGATGAGCGGACGCGGGGCGGGGGCCTCATCGCCGATGGCGTAGCAGCCCTCCAGCGCGGCTAGGCCGCGCGGCAGTGCCTGCTCGTCGTCGGTCAGCAGCGTGAACAGCCGCTGACCGGCCGTGACCCGTTCGCCCTCCTTGGCGTGCAGGACAACGCCCGCCCCCGCCTGTACGGGGTCCCCTTGCCTGGCCCGCCCGGCGCCCAGCCGCCAGGCCGCCATCGCCACCGGCATGGCGTCGATCCGGGTCACGACCCCGTTCCGCTCGGCCGTGACCACCTCGCTGTACCGGGCCCTCGGCAGGGGGGCGTCCGGGTCTCCGCCCTGGGCGCGGATCATCGCCTTCCAGACATCCATCGCCCGCCCGGACGCGAGCACCGCGGCCGGGTCGGCGTTCACACCGGCACCGGCGAGCATCTCCCGGGCCAGGGCCAGGGTTAGCTCGACCACATCGGCCGGGCCGCCGCCAGCGAGCACCTCGACGGCCTCGGCCACCTCGATGGCGTTGCCCGCGGTCAGCCCGAGCGGGGTGTCCATGTCGGTGAGCAGCGCGACCGTGTTGACCCCGGCGTCCTTGCCGAGGGTGACCATGCGGGTCGCCAGCAGCCGGGCCCGCTCCTCGTCCTTCATGAAGGCTCCCGACCCGACCTTGACGTCGAGCACCAGGGTGCCCGTGCCCTCGGCGATCTTCTTGCTCATGATGGAACTGGAGATCAGCGCGGTTGACTCCACGGTCGCGGTCACATCGCGCAGGGCGTACAGCTTCTTGTCGGCTGGGGCAAGACCCGATCCGGCGCCACAGATCACCGCGCCGACATCCTCTAACTGGGCCAGCATCTCCTCGTTGCTGAGCATCGCCCGCCATCCCGGGATCGCCTCCAGCTTGTCCAGGGTGCCGCCGGTGTGGCCGAGCCCGCGTCCGGACAGCTGCGGCACCGCCACCCCACACGCCGCCACGAGCGGTGCCAGCGGCAGCGTGATCTTGTCGCCCACCCCGCCGGTGGAGTGCTTGTCGGCGGTGGGACGCGACAGCGACGAAAAGTCGAGGCGTTCGCCGGTATCGATCATCGCCTGGGTCCACCACGACAGTTCCTCGTCGGTGAGGTCGTTGAAGAAAATAGCCATCGCCAGCGCCGACATCTGCTCATCGGCCATCTCGCCGTTGGTGAAGGCGCGGATGAGCCAATCGATCTGATCCCTGGTGAAGGTTCCACCGTCTCTCTTGTGTCGGATCAACTCGACTGCGCTGTAGCTCTGCATCACCCCAGTATGGCAGGGCGCATTAGGCTATGGCCCATGCGCATCGCCCGATTCACCACCGCCGGTTCCGACCCGGCTTACGGCATTGTCGAACTCGCCGTCGATGGCGGGGACCATCCCGACACCATCGCCACACTGACCGGTGACCCACTCGCCGGGATGAAGGTCAACTACACCGGCGAACGGCATCCGCTGGATGAGGTCCGGCTCCTGGCCCCGGTGATTCCGCGCAGCAAGATCATCGGCGTGGGACGCAACTACGCCGACCATGCCGCCGAACTGGGCAACGAGGTCCCCGGGGCGCCGCTGCTGTTCTTCAAACCGAACACCACCGTGATCGGCCCGGGCGACGCCATCGTCTGCCCCGAGGCCACCAGCGACCTGCACTTCGAGGGCGAGCTGGCCGTCGTCATCGGTCGCATCGCCCGGCACGTGCCGCCGGAGCGGGTCGGGGAGGTCATCTTCGGCTACACCATCGCCAACGATGTCACCGCACGCGACCTGCAACGCGCCGAGGAGCAGTGGACGAGGGCCAAGGGCTGGGACACCTTCTGCCCGATCGGGCCATGGATCAACACGCACGCCACGGTGGAAGAGGCCGGGCATTGGGCGATCGAGACCCGGCTGGGCGACGAGGTGCGCCAGTCGGCGAATACCTCGCAGATGGTGCGTTCCATCACCGACCTGGTGTGTTACATCTCGGAGTTCACCACGCTCCTACCCGGAGACCTCATCCTCACCGGCACCCCCGCTGGGGTCGGTCAGATGGGTCCAGGGGATGTGGTGAGCATTGAGATCGACTCGCTCGGCACGCTGTCCAACCCCGTGGTCTCCCCGTGACGCAGCCAGCCCTGCCCTGGCAGCTGCCGCCCAGCGAACCGCCCAGCGGGGTCGCCTACCCCCAGGTGTTGCGTACCCCCACCTACTCTCCTGCACGTTCTCTGATGGGCGCACTCGTGGCGCTATCGGCTTACCTGCTGGTGGTGCCGGTCGTCGGACAGGGGTTGCTGGCCCTCTTCTGGTGGCTGAGGGGTCAGCCCGACCGGGCCTCCTATATCAGGGCGGCGTCGGCCTATGAGCTTCCCGAGGGGCTGGTTGCCGGACACGTGGCACTGGCGATGCTGATCCCGATCTCGCTGCTGGTTTACCGCTACGCTCACGCGGTCGCGCCGAAGTGGCTGGCGTCCGTGCAGCCGGGCACCAGGTGGCGCTACCTGATCGCGTGCCTGCTGGTCGCCCTGGTGGCCCTCAATGGTGTGATGTGGTTGTCCCTGCTCGGTAAGCCGTGGCCGTTCGGCCAGGCGCAACCTGGCTGGGTCTGGTTCGTGGCGGCCATCGTGGTGTTGTCGCCGCTGCAGGCGGCGGCCGAGGAGGTGTTCTTCCGCGGCTATCTGTTCCAGGCGATCGGCTCGCTGTCGGTCAGCAGGTGGCTTCCCGTCGTGGCCTCCGCGTTACTGTTCGCGATCTTCCACGGGACCCAGAACCTCGCTCTGTTCGCCGACCGGTTCGCGTTCGGACTCCTCGCCGGGTTCTTGGTCGTCCTCACCGGAGGCATCGAGGCCGGTATCGCCGCCCATGTGGTGAACAACCTATTCGCCTTCGGCTATGCCATCTTCGCCGGTGGCGTCGCCCATGTGAAGGCCATCAAACAGCTCACCTGGGCCGACGCGGCCTGGGACATCGCCGGGTTTGCCGCCTTCGCGCTGCTCGCCTGGTGGGTGGCGCGAAAGATGAGGGTCGCCACGACGACACCCTGAGGCAGCCCCTCAAAGCTC
>JAUMYR010000019.1:14555-20556 GCA_030528545.1 Propionibacteriaceae bacterium | reverse complement strand
GGCGCGAAAGATGAGGGTCGCCACGACGACACCCTGAGGCAGCCCCTCAAAGCTCCGGGAACCTCCGGGCCGCCGGGACAGTTGCTTGTCAGGCCTTCCCTAGGCGCCGGGAACGACGGGGCTGGATTCTCCCCGCGCCGGACGCATGAGGACACCCCGGTACGTGTGGCGGATCCGTTCACGATGCGGGCCTCGCGCACGTGGCGTCAGGGCACCCCGCGTGCCCGGTGGGGCGCTGGTGCCGGTGTTCTGGGGCCCATCGCGGCTGAGCCCGCCCCGGCGTAGACAGTGGCGAGTGCCGGGCATATCATTTCCCTGCAATTGATAATCACTATCATTACTGGGGGTTCTGAATGATCCGTCGTGGTTTAGTCTTGATGGGCCTTGCCGCAGCCTGCGTCCTCTCGGCCTGTGTGCCCGGTGCGGACGCGCCGTCGGCGCCCCCCACCCCAACGGTGGCGCAGAGCGAGGCGCCCGCCTCCGGTGTCACGCCGGTGACTCCTGCCCTCACCGCGACCGGCCCCGATGGGGTCGCGGTGAGCGTCCCCGCCGCTCCGCAGCGCATCGTGTGCCTCACCGGCATCTGCGACGACATCCTGGCCAGCCTCGACATCGTCCCGGTGGCCACCTCCACCCCCAAACTGGCGACCCGCCCAGAGATCTTCGGAGACAAGGCCAAGGACATCCCGGTGGTGCCGGGCAGCTTTGGGGCCGAGGACACCTCGTTCGCCGCCGGGCTCAAGCCCGACCTGGTGATCGGGCTCGCGGGCGTCCACGAGGGGCTCAAGCCCGCTCTGGAGAAGTTCTCGCCGGTGCTGCTGGTCAACGTCAAGACCGATGAGGACTCCCTGTCCTACCTGCGGATGGTCGCGACGCTGACCGGCAAGGTGGACGCCCAAGTCAAGGCTGAGACCTCCTACGTGGAGGCCATGGCGGCGGCGAAGAAGAAGGCCGCGGCCGCGGGGGTCGCCGATCAGCCGGTGCTCCTCATGTGGGGTGGGGCTTCCGGTATGGGCGTGGCCACTAAGGGGGCTGATCCATTGGGCAGCGCCCTGGCCAAGGTCGTCAACAACCCCTTCGAGGTGCTTGGCACCGACCCGGTCAAGGCTGGGGCCTACAGCCTGGAGCAGATCCTGGAGAAGGATCCCAAGGTCATCTTCGTCTCGTCGATGACTTTCGCGCCCACCGATAAGAAGGCCTCCGAGATCTACGCCGACAACCCAGTCTGGAAACAGCTCACCGCGGTCAGGAACGGCCACGTTCACGAGGTCAACAAGGAACTGTGGACGTTCTGCCGGGGCACCCGGTGCATCGCCACCGCCGTGACCGAGGCCGTGGGCCACATTGAGCGTGACCTGAAGAAGTAGTGGGGCTCCGCCAGCGGATCACGATCCTGACCCTGCTTGCCGTGGCGGGGGCCGCCCTCGCCACGGCAAGCCTCTATCTCGGCCTGCCCGCATCGGGGCGGGTCGCGCGGATCGTGTTCTTTGAGATTCGCCTGCCCCGGCTGCTGGTGGGTGCCGCCGCCGGGGCCGGGCTCGGAGTCGCGGGACTGCTGGTGCAGCGGGCCATGCGCAACCCGCTCGCGGTGCCCGACCTGCTGGGCGTCAGCGGGGGAGCCGCCTTCGTGGCGGCGCTGCTGGTCACTAACGGCATCCATTCGCTGACCGCCCGCGCGGCCGGGGCCCTGGCCGGTGCGCTAGCGGGGGGTGCCCTGTGCCTACTCGCGGCCGCGAGGGGACGCAGCGCCGCGCAGACCCTGCTCATCGGGGCCGCGATATCGACCGCGTGGCAGGCAGCGGTGCTGACCGTGATGTCGACGGCCGACCAGGTAGAGCTGAGCATCATCTTCACATACCTCGTGGGGTCTCTCACCGAGGTCACCGCCGACGTAGCCTTGCCGCTGATCGTGCCCCTGCTCATCGGTTGCGCCGCCACGGTCGCGGTGCTGCCTGCGCTGGGGGTGCTGTCCCTCGGCGACGAGCAGGCCTCCGCCCTGGGGATGAGGCCCGGACGCTGGCGGTTGCTGGCCCTCGGCGTCGCCGCGTTGCTGGTCGCCCTCGTGGTGGCCGCCTGCGGCCCCATCGCCTGGGTCGCCTTCGTCGCCCCGACCGTGACCCGGTGGTTCGTCCCGGCGGCGGGGGAGGTGTTCCGGCTCGCGGTGACGGCGATCATCGGGGCTGGGGTGAGTGTCGGCGCCGACATCGCGGCGCGGGAACTGTTCAAACCCTTCGAGACCCCGCTCGGGGCGTGGACCGCGCTGATCGGGTTCTGCGTCGCCATGGTCTTCGTGGCGGGGAGGATGGACCGGTGAGCCGCCGTGTCTGGCTGGGTCTGGGGATCGCGTCCGCCGCAGTCATTGTCCCGGTCGCCCATCTCGCGCTGGGGCGGGGCGTGGACTGGTCCGCGCTGCTGGCTGGGACCGACGCGATCTCGTGGCGGGTGCTGACCGAGCTGCGGCTCCCACGCCTCCTCGTCGCCCTCTTCGCCGGAGCGGCTCTCGGCCTGGCCGGGCTGGCATTGCAGTCGGTGCTGCGCAACCCGCTGGCTGCCCCCGAACTGACGGCGGTGAACCCTTCGGCGGTGCTCGGCTATCTGATCGCCTCGGGGACGGGGTTCATCGACGGCGGGAGCGTGTTCTCGTCGGTGCTGTCGGCGAACGTGGGCGGCCTGCTCGGCGGCGGACTGCTGTGGCTGGTGGCCCGCCGCCGCACATCGGAGCAGACCGCGGTGCTCGGCCTGCTGTCGGCGCTGGCCCTGACCGGGGTGGTGACGATCCTCATCGCCGCCCGGCCGACCGGTGTGGGGGGAGCCCTGCGCTGGCTGATCGGGTCGGTGGAGGCCCGCGTCGCCGAGCACGTCCCGATGATCGCGGTACCGGTCCTCGCCGGGTTCGCCGTACTGGTGCTGGTCGCCGACCGGCTGGAGATCCTCACGGTTTCCGATTCCCACGCCCACTCCCTCGGAGTGTCGCCTGGATTCTGGCGCGGCGCGGGCATCGGGATCGCGGTGCTGCTGGCCTCAGCGGCGGTGGCGACCGTGGGGCCGCTCGCCTTCGTCGGTTTCGTCGCGCCCCACCTCGTCCGGCTGGTCTTCGGCGGGCGGCTGAGGAGGCAGGTGGTGCTCGTCGCGGTATGCGCAGGACTCTTCGTCGCCGCCTCCGATCTCATCGCCAAGGCCGTCAGCCTCGCGATCCAACTCACCGGCGATGGTCAGCAGGTGGGGGTGCCGGCCGGCGCCGTCACCTGCCTCATCGGAGCCGCCGCGCTGGTCGCGGTGGCCAGCTCACACCAGGAGGCAGAACCGTGACAGTGATGGAACTGCGTCGAGCCTGCGTCCGGTTCGGGGACCGGGTCGTCCTCGACCACCTCGACCTCAAGATCGGCCAGGGGGAGTGGGTCGCCCTAGTCGGGGCGAACGGCTGCGGCAAATCGACGCTGCTGCGCGCCCTGTCAGGCGAACTACGGATCCAGGGCGAGTCGCTGCTGGACGGGACCAGCATCGCGTCCACGCCACGGCGCCTGGTCGCCCGGCGGGTAGCGTTGCTGCCCCAGCAACTGCCCCGCGTTCCCGGCATGACGGTGCGTCAGCTGGTGGCCCACGGCAGGTTCCCGCAGCGATCCATGTGGGCGATGCTGCGCGACCCCTTCGACGAGCACTGCGCCGTCGCGCTAGCCGAGACCGGCACGGCCCACCTCGGCGACCGGATGGTCGACAGCCTGTCCGGCGGTGAGCGCCAGCGGGTCCGGCTGGCCCTGTCCCTGGCCCAGGACGCCTCGATCCTGCTGCTGGACGAACCGACGACCTTCCTCGACATCTGCCACCAGCTGGAGGTACTGGACCTCATCGCGCGGTTGCGGCACTCCCGTGGCCTCACGGTGGTCTCGGTACTGCACGACCTGGAACACGCTGCCCGCTACGCCGACCGGCTGGTCGCACTGAGCCGGGGACGCATCGTCGCCGACGGGGACCCGGCCGCCGTGGTGACCCCGCGGCTGCTGGAGGAGGTCTTCGCCGTCGCCGGCCGGGTCGGCACCGACGAAGATACCGGGAGGCTGGTGGTGCACATCGACTCACCTCGGGAGCGGCGCACCTAGCGGCTGCGCTTCGGCTCGCCGCCCGTGGCCGCGCGGGGACGCGGGGCGCGCGCCAGGACCTGGCGGTGGCATATGTGCTTGCCATGCGCAATAGGGCGGTTTCGGCTGGAGAAGGCAGGCCCATTTTGGCAGAATCGGCAGCGTCGCGAGAGCACGGTGAGGAGGCCCCATATGAGGTGCCAGACCGAGACCCAGCCGGTGGGCCTGGCAACCGGCCTATCCTCGCAGATGCTCTCTCGGGCCCGCGGCGCGGACCGCTACCGCAGTGCCCTCTTCGAGGCGCCGGTGACCCGGCGGCGGTGGCCGGACCGGGGCGCCGCCGGACCTGGCCCCGGGGCGCTGTGGCAGAGACCGCCTGGAGACCGTGCCGGTCGTGGGCCCACCGCCCACGCCGTGCCCAGCGACAGGGTGGTCCGCTGGTGAACTACTGGTGGTTCTGGTTGCTCGCCCTCGCGTCCAACCTGGCTGCGGCCGCCATGAACGTGGCCGTCCTGTGGGCGCTGGGGGACAACCGGGTGCCCGTCATCGTCCAGCCCCTCCAATTGTTCGGCGGGGCCATCGGAACCGTTCTCGGCGCCGTGCAGGGTGCCCGCTTCGCGCGCCGCTGGGGACTCATCGGAACCCTGAAACGGACCTCGCTCCTCGAGGCCGCCATCGCGGTGGCGATCGGGGCGTGCGCGTGGTCGCCCACCGGCCACCTGAGCCCGTCCCAGTCGGTGGCGGTCGTGGTGCTCACCGGGGTCGCCGCGTTCGCGGTGGGTGCCGGAGGGCCAGCGTGGGTGTCCCTGGTCTCGGCATGGCCCGGTGCCGGAGGCACCACCAAGCAGGTCCTGCGAGACTCCACCCAGTTCCAGCTCGGACGCACGATTGGGCCACTGATCGGAGCGCTGATTCTGGGCCTGACCAGCTACGCGCTGCAATGGTCGGCGGCGTTGAACGCACTGACCTACCTGGCTATCGCCGCCTTCATGCACCACCTCTCGCTCACGGGTCACGACGAGGGGAGTCCCACGCGCGACGCCGCCCCGGCCGGGTCGATAATCCCCTGGCGAGCGGTGGCGCCGGTCTTGCTGATCCCCATCGTCTTGCTGGCCGTCGCCTGGGACGCTGGACGCGTCTATCTGGCCCGGGTGCTGCACGCCGCGGGCATGGACGGCAGCTTCTTCTCGGTCATCGTCTCGACGATGGCCCTGGCGGCGGTGACGGCGGCGACGATCGGGCTCCGTTTCGAGGCCCGCACCAAGGCGCTGGCGTTCATCGGGCTGGCCTCCTGCACGGCGGGCCTGGGCCTGTGGGGCCTGGCTGGCAACTCGGCGCCGTTCTGGCTCGCCGGTGCCATCCTCGTTGGGGCGGGCTCCTCCCTCGCGGTCAACGCGACGACCGCGCTCGCCGTGGACGCGAAACCGGACCGGCGCCCGGAGACCGTGGCCACGCTGACGATCACCCGGACCAGCGTGGCCGCCATCGGGGGCATGGCGCTCGCCCCGGTCTATGTGGCGCTCACAACGGCCTTCTTCGTGCCGGTTGCCGCCATCTTGGCCATCGCCTTGCTACCCATGGCCGTGGTCTTCCGGCGGAATACGGCCTGAGGGGACGGGCCCGCGCCAGCTCGCGGCATCCCCTCCTAGCCCCGGGCGCATCCGGGCGGGGCGGTCCGCCGGACGGCGGAAGCTGCGAGCCCGCCGGGTGTAGCGCAGTCGATGACCCGTCCGCTTTATATGGACTATGACCCGGTCTGGTCTCACCGGGCTGACAGCCGGAACGGGATCACGGCAGCAGGCTCGAACCAGACGAAGCCTCCTCAAGCAGCCACGCGGTGGTTTCGCCCGGCAGTTCCTCCTTGACCTCGCCGGAGGCCAGCACCAGCCGACCCTCCGGCAGCGGCGCTGGGGTGGGGCCGAAGT
>JAUMYR010000019.1:12894-14455 GCA_030528545.1 Propionibacteriaceae bacterium | reverse complement strand
CCGGAGGCCAGCACCAGCCGACCCTCCGGCAGCGGCGCTGGGGTGGGGCCGAAGTTCGACACGACGTGCCAGCCGCCCGCGCGGCGGAAGTGGATCACCTCGGGCTGCCCGGTCCGAACCCATTCGATGGTGGTGCCGCGGCTCAGCTTTCTGCGCAGCCGCAGCGCGTCCCGGTACATGCGGAGGGTCGATGCCGGATCCTCTAGTTCCGCCTCGACGCTGTAGCGGCCGAACCAAGCCGGTTGCGGCAGGTGCGCGCCCGCCTCGCCGAAACCGAAGGAGGAACCGGCGCGGGTCCACGGCAGCGGAACCCGGCAGCCGTCGCGACCCATGTCCACCCCGGGATTGCGGAAGAAGGCCGGATCGGCGCGCATCCCATCCGGGATCTCCGCGACCTCCGGCAGCCCCAGCTCTTCGCCCTGATACAGATAGGCGCTGCCGGGCAGGCCCAGCATGACCAGCGCCGCCGCCCGCGCCCTCCTCAGCCCACGCGCCGCATCACACAAGACGGGGTCGCCGTGGGCCAGCAGCCAGTCCATCCCGTGCTTGGCCAGGGGGAACACCCCCGGCCCCATCCCGGGAAACCGGGTCCCATAGCGGCTGGCCGACCGCACCGTGTCGTGGTTGTTCAGCACCCAGGTCACCGACGACCCGGTGCGGGCCGCCGTGGCGAGACAGCGGTCGATCGTCCCAGCGAATGCCTCCGCGTCGTAGTCGCCGAGCAGCAGATCGAAGAAGAAGGACTGTCCGAGCGTCTCCGGGCTGGCATACATCGGCACCCGTTCCGCCGGGACCGCCGCCTCCGCGACCGCGGTGCGGGGCGGGTCGTAGCGATCGAACACACTCCGCCAGGTGCGGTACAGGTCCCGCAATTCGTCGCGGTCCAGCACCGGATGGTCCCCGGCCCCACTCCAGGCATTCAGCTCGGCCTGGGTGGGCAACTCCTCGGGCAGATGTTTGATGAGCATGTGGGCGGCATCGACGCGGAACCCCGCCACGCCACGATCGGCCCAGAACTCCAGCACGTCCAGGAAGTACTGCCGTACCTCGGGATTGTCCCAGTTCAGGTCCGGCTGCTCCCTGGCAAAGGTATGGAGGTACCACTGGCCATCCCCGGCCTTCGTCCAGGCCGGTCCGCCGAACAGCGACTCCCAGTCCGACGGCGGTAGTTCTCCCTCCGGACCGGTGCCGGAGCGGAAATGGTAGCGTTCCCTGGACGCCGACCCCGGAGGCGCCGCCAACGCCTCCTGAAACCACGGGTGCAGGTTCGACGAATGGTTCGGCACGATGTCGATGATGACCTTGATGCCGTGCTCCTCCAGGGCCTCCACCATGGCGTCGAACTCGGCGAGAGTGCCGATCCGCGGGTCGACGTCACGGTGGTCGATGACGTCGTACCCACCGTCGGCCAGTTCGGAGGGATAGAACGGGCTCAGCCACACCGCGTCCACCCCGAGCCAGACCAGGTGGTCGATGTGGGCGAGGATGCCCGCCAGATCCCCGATCCCGTCGGCGTTGCCGTCAGCGAAGCTACGGGGATAGATCTGGTAGACCACCGCGT
>JAUMYR010000019.1:8147-12794 GCA_030528545.1 Propionibacteriaceae bacterium | reverse complement strand
TCGTCGATGGAACGGAACGGGAAGTTGGTCATGCCCAACTCCTCGCCCTGGTACACATAGGGGGTGCCCTTATGGAGGTGCAGCACGGTGGCCAGGGTCTTCGCCGAGTTCACCCGGTGCGCCGGGGAGTCGTCGCCGAACCGGGACACCGCCCGGGGCTGGTCGTGGTTGTCGAGGTAGAGCGAGTTCCAGCCCGCCTCCGCCAGGCCATCCTGCCAGTGCGCCAGGTTCTGCTTGAATGGGGCCAGCCGGTGCGGGGCCAGATCCCACTTGCCTCCTCCCGGCGCCTGATCCAGATCCATGTGTTCGAAGGTGAAGACCATATTCAGTTCGTCGCGGGCTGGGTCCGTCACCCGTCGTGCGACCTCCACGCTCGATCCGGGCATCTCCCCGACGGTGAGCAGGTTCAGCCGGGACAACCCCACCCGCTGGTTCATCTCCGCCAGGAACTCATCCAGCCGCGGTCCATTCGTGACGGCCGCACTGTGGCTGGAGCCTGGGGAAACCGCGCCGCCCCTGGTCATGCCTTCCGGTTTGGAGATGAGGTTGATGACATCCATGCGGAATCCGTCGACCCCCCGCTCCACCCAGAAGGTCATGAGGTCGTACACGGCCGTGCGCACATCCGGGTTCTCCCAGTTCAGGTCCGGCTGGCCAGCGCTGAACAGCCCGTAGTAGTACTCGCCGCTGGTGTGGTCGAAGTGCCAGTTGCGGGGAGCGAAGGCCCCGGCCCCATCGTCGGGTTCCGCGCCGGGAGAGCCGGGTGTCATCCCGGCGTGGGCTGGGCGCCAGTAGTACCAGTCGCGATACGGTGACTCCGGGTCGCGGGAGGCCTGGAACCAGGGGTGCTGGTCCGAGGTGTGGTTGACGACCAGATCCATCACCACCTTGATGTCCCGGTGGTGGGCCTCGGCGAGCAACTCGTCGAAGTCGGCCAGCGTCCCGAAGACCGGGTCGATATCGCGGTAGTCGGAGATGTCGTAGCCGTTGTCCACCATCGGGGACCGGTACACCGGGGACAGCCACACCACATCCACCCCGAGCTCGGCTAGGTGATCCAGGCGTGTGATGATGCCCCGCAGGTCGCCGACGCCATCGCCGTTCGAGTCCTGGAAGGATCGGGGATAGATCTGGTAGACGGTGGTCTGCTGCCACCAGCCATCGGGCCGACGCTCGGGGGCCTGGGCAGGGGTCACTTGATCGCTCCTTGGGTGAGACCGGACATCACCCAGCGCTGGGCCAGGATGTAGACCAGAATCGCGGGGGCCATCGCCATCAGATAGGAGGAGAAGGCCACGTTGTAGTTATTGCTGAACTGGGTCTGGAAAATGTTGTTGACAACGGGAATCGTCTGCCATTCCGGCTGGGAGATGATGAGCGAGGGCATCATAAAGTCGTTCCAGGACTGTAGGAAGGAGAAAATCCCGACGGTGGCGGCCATCGGTGACATCAGCGGGAAGATCAGCCTCCAGAAGGTCTGCCCGGTGGTCGCACCGTCGACCCGCATCGACTCCTCCAACTCCAGCGGGATGGAGCGCAGGTAGGCCGTGAACAGCAGGGTGTTGAACGCGAGGCTGAACACGATGTGCAGCAAGGCCACCCCGACGTAGTTGTCCAGCCCAAGGATGCCGGTCAGCCGCACCTGGGGCAGGGCGACGACGGGGAACGGGATGAACATCGCGGCCAGCAGGTAGAAGAAGGACCAGCGGAAGAACTTGCGGTCCCAGTTGCGCACGATGGCGTAGGAGGCCATCGAAGCCACCAGGATTGAGCCGACCACGGCCACCACCGTCACGATGAGGGAGACCAGGAAGGCCCGCGGGAAATTGGTGAGCTCCCACGCCGCCCGGATTCCCTCGAAGGAGAAAGGTGCGGGAAGAGAGAAGGCGTTGAGGTCGGTGGATTGCTCGGTGGTCTTGAAAGCCATTGAGACGGTGACATACAGCGGCACCAGCACGGTGACGCTGCCCAGGATCAAAAGGATCGTGACGGGCCAGTTGGTTCGTTCCTGGCCGACCCGGCCGCGACGCCGCGCGGTGATAGGAGCGGATGCGGTACTCATCGTTGGGTGCCTCCTCGGGTGAAGCGAAGCTGGATCGCGGCAATAATCAGGGCAATCACGAAGAAGACCGTCGCATTGGCCATCTGATAGGCGTAATCGCCGCCATTGAAACCGTCGAAGATGGTGAAGGCGACGCTGCGGGTCGCGGTACCCGGACCGCCGCTGGTCAGGGCCACGATCTGGTCGTAGACCTGCATGTAGTTCTTGAGTCCAACCACCATGTTGATCCCGATATAGCCGACGACCAGCGGCAGCGTGATGTGGACCAGTTTCTGCCATCCGGTGGCCCCATCGATGGAGCCAGCCTCGTAAACCTCGCTGGGGATGGTGGTCAGACCCGCGATGTAGATGAGCAGGGCACTCGGCACCGAACCCCAGGTGGTGACCAGCACCACGGCGAACCAGGCAAGGCTCTCGTTAGCCAGCAAGCTGGTGGAGAGGTTCTCAATGCCCAGCCACTGCCCGACCAGCGGCAGCGAATTGTTGAACAGGAACTTGAAGACGAAGGAATAGATGATGGCCGAAATCACCATGGGAATCACGTAGATCGCCCGCAGCGTGGTCCTGAACTTTAGCTTGGCGGTCAGCGCCAGGGCCAGGAAGAACGCGATGACATTGACCAGCATCACGGTCGTGATGGCGAAGAGGAAGGTGAAGGCATATGAAGAGACGATGTTCTCGTCGCGGAAGAGCGCGATGTAGTTCCGGAACCCCACGAATTCGAAATCGCCGAAACCTATGGAATTGGTGAAACTCATGACGATACCCTCGGCGGCCGGATAGGCGACGAGGATGGTGAAGGCCAGCAGAGCTGGGAGCAGGAAGACCCAATAGATGGGTTCGACCGGGCGACGACGCAAGGTGGTCTGGGTATCGGGTGACATGTGTGGACTCCTTCAGCCACGGAAGGCGAGCCGGGCCCAGTCGCGGTCGAGCTGGGCGAGAACGGGTTCCGGTTCGGCCCCCAGGGCGATGGCCTGGAGGTAGTTGAGCGAGGGAATGTTCTTGGGGATGAACTGCGAGGCTCCCATGTAGAACCGGCCCCGCTCGTAATAGTCGCTCATCCCGACGATGCGGGGGTCGGTGACTGGTGGGGCGTCGTCGGTGGTGCCGAAGCCCAGGAACTTGGCGTTGTAAGGGTGCTGGATTTCAGGCTTCATGAGGAACTGCAGGAACTCGCGGGCACCGTCTTGTGCGTCCGCGGCTTCAGGAACCCACAGCGACAGGTCGATGTTGACGCGGACCTTGAGGTCGTCGGCAGAATTAGTGGCGGGGAAGGGGAAGGTGCCCAGATCCTGGTCCTTGTTGGCCTTCTCGAACTCGCCGAATGCCCACGGGCCCTGGAAGATCATCGCGGCCTGATCGTTGGCGAAGGCGGTGTTCCCGTCGCCATAGGTCCGGCTGCGGGCATCGTCGTTGATGTACTTGGTGAGTTCCATCATCTTCTTGACCGGCTCCAGCATGACCCGCTGGAAGGAAACCTCGGAGTCCGGGCCAACATCGGGCCCTAGCCGGTTCATGGTGCGGTAGAACCCGGCGACATCGATCATGCCGCCGACCGGATAGTCGAACCAGCCCTGTGCGATGGTCCAGGTATCCAGGAAGGTGGCATAGATGGGGGTAATCCCCGCGCCCTTGAGCCGTTCGCAAACGTCGATGAACCCATCCCAGGTCTGGGGCACCTCGAGGTTATTGTCGGCGAAGATCCGCTTGTTATAAATCACCGAGGCCGCCATCGCGGAATAGGGGATGACGCTGACCCGGCCCGGGTACTGGGGGTAGGACTGCGAGAGTTCGACGATGTTCTTGCGAATCCGGCCGGCCTCGGGGAGGCCCGAGAGGTCGCTCAGGGCCCCTCTCTCCATGAACCGCGCCATCTCGAGGTTGTAGTTGAGCAGGCCGAGGTCAGGCGGGTTGTTGCGCACGAAACTGGCCGACAGGTTCGTCGAGATGTCGTGCAGGATCCGGTACTTCCCCTGGGACTCTGTGAACTGGGCCGCGAGGTCACGGAAGTATGGAACGGCTTCTGGCTTGGACTGATGGAAGAGCACCGTCTGTCTCCCGCCAGTGGAGCAGCCGGTCAGGGCGGCACACGCGGTGCTCGCGCCGAGGCCGATGGTGGATG
The DNA here is from genome assembly GCA_030528545.1 of Propionibacteriaceae bacterium. Next base: position 8,607 of record JAUMYR010000019.1, on the reverse strand, counting down.
TGAGCAGCCGTCGTCGGCTCAGCGATGTGAAGGGGAGCGAAGGGCCTGGAAGGGGGCGCTCGCGTTGGCTGGGGGTCATAGGTTTCTCCTCGTCCGCGTCGACAATTCGAAAGCACTTTATTCATTCATTGAATATAAGTAGCTGCTGGTATGTTACCTCAGCGAGGGGGCATTCCTAGAGGTAGGCGACTGTGGGCTCAACTTTGGTGCAGGTGTGCCGTCGAACCAGCACCCGCCGGGTGCTGGGAGCGGCCTGGTATGGCGGAGCGCTGCGTGCTGACGATTTCATGGATCAGTGCGGGTTCACCCGCTCCGCAACCCTTCAATCCCTCGATGCCCTCGTCAAACTCGGGCTCATGGAAGAGACCACCGGGCGCCGTGCCCAGGCCATGGGCCGGCCCGCGCGATGGTTTCGGATCAATGCCAGCAGTGGCGTCTTCGTGGGGCTGGACGCGGGACA
>JAUMYR010000019.1:0-8047 GCA_030528545.1 Propionibacteriaceae bacterium | reverse complement strand
GACGAGTTCCCCACCGTTAGGGCGGAGAACGACGCCGCTCTCGCGGCCCTGGCGGAACTGCATTTCGGAGCCGCCCGCGGGCAGCGGAACTTCGTCACTTTGCTCGCCGCCTGGGGCCTTGGCGCGGGGGTGGTCCTGGATGGGCAGCTCGTCAGAGGTAGCCGCGGCGCGGTCGGTGAACTGGGTTTCCTGGAGTATGTCGACGGGGCCGGGGGATCAACCGGGCTCTATGAGCTGGTGGAGGGCTGGATTCGATCCCGCTGGAGTGCGGAGCAACTTCCCTGGTCGCACCCGTGGCGGGAGTACTTAGACGGGCAACGTCCGCGCGAGACTCTTTTGTCCCTGCTGCGGCCCGACGACCCGATCATGGCCCCGCTCTTTGAGGATCTGGCGGCCAGGCTTTCGCGAGTTATCGAGTTGCTTTCCAGGATCTACGACCCCGCCTCCATCATCCTCGCGGGCCCAGCCGCGAGAGATGCCGGGCCATTACTGCGCGCGGCCCAGGAGCTCCCACCGGGCGAAGCCGAGGAGCCCGTCGCAGACGTCATCATCTCAACCTTGGGGGACGGCATCGTTGCCCTTGGTGCCGCAGCCGCAGCACGCGAGGTGCCTATGACTGTCGTGATCGAGTGGGCGCTGCGCCGGATCTGATCTGGCGCACTAAGTCACGCGGGCCTGGGCTGGTGCGGTTCGGGACTGACGTCTCCTAGATATCGCGGCTCTGCCTCGGTCAGGCTGATCCGCCGGTGGCTGGCCGGTGCCCAGGTGCCGGGCACTCTTGGCAGGCGGAGCCGTCGCCGCTTCCGGTAGTCCGGCGCGAGACCCCGCCCTCGCCCCGGTGCCGCGCCGCAAGCGCCTCCCGCCTGCGGAACCTTGTCCTTCCGGCCGCGCAGGTGTTCTCAGGATCAGGACTGGCCCAGTCCTCGTCTCGGGGTTTGTGGTCAGGGCTGGGTGGCAGGGCGTCCCACCAGACGCCGGTGGCCGAGAGCCCGTCGGGTGTGGTGTCGGCGCTGACCCGGCCGCCTTCGAGCACGATGACCCGGTCGGCGCGCTCCACGGTGGAGCGGCGGTGGGCCACGATCAGGGTGGCCCTGCTTGGGGCGGTGCGGCTCAGTGCCCGATGCAGTTCGAGTTCGATACTCGCGTCCAGGTTGGCGGTGGCCTCATCCAGCACCAGCAGGTCGGGCTCCATAACCAGAGCGCGGGCCAGGGCCAGACGGGCCGCCTCGCCGCCGGACAGTCCGGTCCCGCGCTCCCCGACGGGGGAGTCCAGCCCGGCCGGTAGGCCCGCGACCAGGGTGCCGAGCCGGGCGTCCGCGACCGCGGTGGCGATGACCTCCGGTGTGGCGTCGGGGCGGCCCAGGGTGAGGTTGTCGCGCAGCGACCCGGCGAAGACCCGCACGTCCTGTTCCACGATCGCGGTGTGGCGCCGCAGGTCGGCGTCGGCGAGGTCGCGGATGTCGGTGCCGAGCACCCTGATGCTGCCCTGGTCGGGGTCCCAGAACCGGCGGATCAGGTTGATGAGGGTGCTCTTGCCCGCCCCGGAGGCGCCGACGACCGCAACCACTTCGCCGCGGTGGAGGGCGAAATCGACCCCGCGCAGCACCGGACGGCCGGGGTCGTAGCCGAACCACAGCGACGAGACCCGCAACACCTCGCCGGTCGGTTGCGCGGCGAGGGGGTGGGCCGCCGGTTCCGTCGCGTTGGGTGCGTCCAGCAGCGCGAACAGGCGGGACGCCGCGGCCCGCAGGCCGCCCAACTCTTTCAGCGTGGACGCCACCGCCGCGGTGGGGGCCAGCACCGCCCCGATCAGCGCCACCACGATGGGGGCCGAGGAGACCGGGATCTGCCCGGAGTGGACGTGCAGGGACACGACGAACAGGGCGCCGATCGCGGCCAGGCTCACCAGCAGGTCGCCGGAGGCCGCCTCGACCGACCCGCGCAGCGCGTTGCGCACCCCGGCCCGCTCCACCCGCTGCCAGGACGCGTCCAGCTGGGCCCGGCGGCGCGGCATGGCCCCGGCCTCGGCGATCTCGGACAGCCCCTGCACCGTGTCGATGATGTCGGAGGTGTAGCTGGCGCTGGCGCGACGCAGCTCTGCGCCGTGCGCGGTGGCCCGCTTAGCGAACCACCACGGCACCGACAGCAGCAGCGCCGTGGCAGGGACCAGCACCGCGAGCACCACAGGGTCGATGAGAGCCAGCGCGATGGTGCCGCCGAGGACCGTGACCGCTGCCGTCCCGACTTGGGCGAACACGTGGGCGTAGATCCACTCCAGGCTCTCCACGTCGGACATGGCGGTGGCCGAAAGGTCCCCGCTGCGCCGGGGGCCTGACCGTGAGGGCTGGGTGCGCCGCAACCGGTCGAACAGCCGGACGCGGAAGGCCGCCAGCACGAGATAGGCCAGGTCGTGGGCGACATACATCTCGGCCCAGGTGCCCGCCGCCGCGGCGGCCACCAGCAGCAGCGCCAGCCCGCCAAGGACCGCGTCCCGGCCGGTGGGCCAGCCCGGGTCCAGCGTGACGAGCGCGAGGCCCGCGAGCCAGGCGGAGGCGACGGCCGCGCCGACCGTGCCGATCTGGACGGCCAGGCTGGCCAGCACGGTCTGGACGAAACGGCCGCGGTAGGCCCGGATGGCGGGCCAGAGCCGCCTCAGGGCCGTGAGATCGCTGGCGAGATCACCACGCACGAGACACCTCCTGGGGCGCGGCGGCCGGTTCCTGGCGGGTTCGTTCGTCGCGCAGCAGGGCCGCCAGGGCCCCACCGGAGGAGACGAGAGCACCGGGCTCGCCCTGCTCCACGATCCGGCCAGAGTCGAAGACGATCACCTGGTCTGCCGTCATGACGCTCTCCAGGCGGTGGGCGATGACGACGATCGTGTGGCGGGGCGTCAGGGACCTCAGGGTACCCATGATGTGGGCGTCGGAGTGCCGGTCGACGTTCGAGGTCGGCTCGTCCAGCAGCAGTACCGGGGTGCGGCGGATCAGGGCCCGGGCGAGCGCGAGGCGCTGCCGCTGACCGCCGGACAGCGTGGTGGCGTCCTCGGACAGCATGGTGTGGATACCCTCGGGCAGTTCCTCCACGAAGCCGAGCGCGTCGGCCTCGGCCAGGGCCGCACGGACCTCGTCGTCGGTGGCTTCGGGGGCCCCGAGGCGGACATTGGCCGCGACCGTGTCGTGGAACAGCCGGGTGCGCTGCCCGACCACGGCCAGGTTCGCCCGCAGGGACGCCAGACTCACCCGGCGCAGGTCGGTGCCGCCGATCTCGACCCGTCCCGAATCCGGGTCGAGGCGACGCGAGATCAGCGCGGCGAAGGTGGACTTGCCCGCGCCGGATGCCCCGACGATGGCGGTCAGCTGCCCGGCCGGGATCCGCGCCGACACCCGGTCGAGCGCGGGCCGGGCGGCCGCGGGGTAGGTGTAGGTGCCCTCGTGCACCGATACTTCGGCGGGTCCGCCGAGGGAGAGGGTTCCGGTGCCGGTGTCGGCGACCGCCGGTGTCGCGCGCAGGATCGCGTCCACACCGTCGGAGGCGGTGAGCCCCAGGTAACCCGCGTGCCAGGCCTTCGCCAGGTCCCGCACCGGGCGGAAGCACTCCACCGAGAGCATCAGCACATACAGGACGTGGGCGCCGGGCAACTGGCCGCGGGTCGCGGCGAGGGTCGCCAGGAAGACCGCGCCGAAGGTGCCGAAGAGCGTGAACCCGACCGTGATCCCGTTCTCCAGCAACGAGGTGCGCAGCGGACGCATCGTGGCCCGGTACACCCCGGTGCTGCGGGCCTCCAGCAGGTCCCGGCGGCGCTCGGCGGCCCCGAAGGTGCGCAGCGTCGGGATGCCCCTCATGGCCTCCAGGTAGTCCGCGCTGAGTTCGACGTAGGCGCGCCACCGTTCGCTGCCCTGGCGCAGCATCGCCGCGTCCTTGAACCGGGGGACGACCAGGGTCACCAGCAGGCAGCAGGCGAGGAAGATGGCCGAGGGTGGGTGGAGCAGCCAGACGCCGGTGACGATCCCGGCGGGCAGGGTCAGGGTGACCACCAGCTGCGGCAGATACTCACTGTAATAGGGGTCTAGCCCATCCACACCCTCCACGATGGTGGCCTGGGCCGCTCCGAGGCGGCTCTTGGAGGCCCACTCCGGCCCGAGAGCCATGACCTGGCGCAATAGGTCGTCCCGCAGGATGCGGCGCACAGCCAGCCCCGCGGAAGCGGTGATCGCGGTGCGGACGGGAATCAGCACGGCCCGGGCCAGCACGGTCGCGGCCACGATGGCGATCCACGCCAGGGTCTCGGACGCCTCGCCCCTGGTGAGGGTGCCGAGGGCGGTCGCGGTCGCTAGCGCCGTGGCCAGGTAGGTCGAGGTGACGAGCAGGATCGCCACGATGGACGCCAGGACATGCCACTTGACCCGCAGGGTCAGCACCAGCAGGCGGCGGGGGATCATCGGGCAGGCTCCGTTTCCACCTCGCCGAGGGCGACGGCGTGGACGATCGCCTCGCCGCCTTCCCAGACTCCCGGAGCGGGCGGTCCGCTCCACCCCCCGATCGGGCGGGCCCCTAGGCCGTATCCGGCGGCGCGGACACACAGCGAGTAGCCCGCGTGGGCGATGGCGAAGCGGGAGGCCAGATAGTCCGCACTACCCAGCGCGGCGGCCGGGGGTGCGGTGAACAGGACCAGCGCCGCGACATCGGCCAACTGCCGCTGATGGGCGGCGCGTGTGGCGAGCCCGGGGCGTTCGTCGCGATGGCTCACCCGTTTCCAGTGACCCTCGCACCATGCGAACAGCCCCTTCGCGGTGGCGACGTGGGCCCTGACCCCGAAACGGAATTGCCGCGCCAGCCCATCCCGGAAGAAGGGCAGGGCCTTGCCCAGGTCGAAGCCGGTTGCCAGCGCCTCCAGCGGGGCGCTGCGCCGGGTGGCGATGGCCTCGTGGGACACCTGGGAGGTTGGCAGCGGAGAGGTGAGCGGGTAGCGCGCCAGCTCGTGCAGCGCAGCCTCGACCAGGCCACCGGGATGCCCCCCGTCCGGTTCGGGACGGCTGACGGGAACCGGCCGGTGGGCCGGAGCGCCGACGCGGAGCGCTGCCAGCGCGGCGCCGCCACAGTCTGGAGCCTGGAAGCCGGGGGCCGGGGCCAGCTCAAGACCGTGGGCGGACGCGGCGTGCGACAGCGCGCTGAAGGCGTAGCCGACATCTAGCACCACGGGGGTCAGGGCGCGATCGCCGTACTTGGCGATGGTGCGGGCCGGGGCGGCGACCAGGACGACGTCGACCCGTTCGGGGGGCGTGGCCCGGCGGGTCGACAGCGGAACCAGTCCGCCGTGGGGATACCAGCGCACGGTCTCGGCCCGCCCATCCCGGTGCTGGTCGAGGTAGACCCGCACCGGGTGCAGGGCGCCCGCCGACGGCACCCTGCGCAGGCGGGCGTCGGGGCGGTCCGGGTCGCTGCCGAGCCCCGCCCGTAGGACATCGAGCAGGGCCTGGGAAAGCGGCAGCGGGTCCAGGCCCGCCAGCAGGTCGGCGCGTTCCAGGGCGTCGGTGGTGTGCGGCATCTCGTCTTTCCCTAATTGTGTGGGGGTGGGGCCAGGACCGGGGCGGCGCCGGGGGCCAGCTCCTGTTTGCGCTGGTGCAGGCGCTCGGTGCCGAGGTACTGGTACCCGGCGGGGGCGTTGGGTTGCAGGCCGGGGGCCAGTACCCGCACGGTCGCGGCACCGATCTCGGCGACATCGGGCGTGGTCAGGTCGAAGGCGACCGGCGGGTGGCCCCGCCCGGTGAGGGTCGCCACCACATCGTCGATGCTGCCGGTGCCCAGCTCGTCCGCCGAGACCATGGAGGTGGGGGAGGTGAACCGGTGGGCGTGGGCCAGCATCCGCGGATCGAGCCAGAGCTGGGTCTGGGCCGCGAGGTCCTTCACGTGGCGGAAGCCGTCACCGGCGTCGTCGAGGTAGGCCCGGTTCTCCCGGTAGGGGAAATAGACCCGGCGGGCCAGGATGCCCTCGGTGATCGCCCGCCAGCTGGACCCGTCGGGGTTCAGCAGCCCGGACGAGGCGATCCAGACCTGGAGGGCTTCCTGGCTGGCTTTCTCCGCCGCGCTGGCGGCGTCCGGGGCCGCGGCGAAACCGGAGGCGGGCACCCCGGTGCGTTCGTCGAACACATAGGCCCCGACCACGATGAGGGGAAGGTCGGTCGGCACGACGACGAGATCGACGCTGAGGGGCCCGCCCCGCCACCGCTGGCTGAAACCGGGGATCGTCTCCTGGTCTAGCCCGGCGGCCCCGGCTCCCGAGTACCACCAGGTGACCATGGCGTCCCGTTCGACCAGTTCGGCCAGCGCCCGCCGCGCCGCATCGGCAGGCGAGCTGCCGGTCGCGATCCCCGAATAGTTCAGGTGGTTGATCCGGGGCAGCTGGCGGCGGACACCGTGGTGATAGTTGAGATAGACCCAGGACGCGGGCGCCCAGGTTTCGGCGCCGTTGGCGTCCACACCCGGGACCCACTCGACCTCGGTGTCGCCGGTGAACTCGCGGTAGGCGAAGCCTGGGCGGGTGAGCTGCTCGTCCGACCACCTCGGCAGGTCGTCCGGGCCGAGCGCGGCCTTGCCCCGGGATGTGAGGGTCGCGTGGCTGGTGGGGGCGGTGAGCGGGGGCAGGAAATTGCCGCAGTAGCGTTCGAAGGCCTCCCCGATCGCGGCGTTGCGGGCCCGGTCCGGGTCTCCGAAGGCGGTCCCGGCGGCGATCCGGTCGGCGTACCAGCCGCCATGGTGGCGGGTGTCGGCGACCTCGGCGACGACGCAGAGGAAATCCTCTGGTGCCCCACTCGGGGTGTCGGGGGAGCGCAGCGCCGTGACGATGCCGCATAGCGGGTCGACCGCGGCGCCGAGGTCTCGCTGGGGTCGCCCATCGGAGGCGAACGGGTGATGCGGGCTGGGGGTCATCGAAGCGCCTCCTGGGGCTCGGTGGGGTCGGGCGCCAGCTCCGCCAGGGGCAGCTCGACGGCCGCCTGAAGCACCTGGCGCCGCGCGGGCCGCAGGCGGGTGGCGGTGAGGGGCTCGGTGCCGTCCTGGGGGTCGCGGGCGTAGAGGGGGAACTGGTGGGCCGAGACGTGCACCTCGATCCGTGCGCCGGGATGCAGGCGCCGCGCGACCAAAGGCAGCTCGACCTGAGCGTGGGAGTCCGGGGTGCGCACGAGCGCGTGGCCCAGCTGGAGCAGGCGGGCTTCGGTGTGGCCGTGGTCGGCCGGTGCCGGTCGCAGCGCGACGCGGACGCACCAGTCCAGCGGGCCGCGGACCGGTTCTCCGTCCAGGGTGTGCGCCGCCAACCCGGATAGCCGCACGAGGATGCGTCCCACAACGTCGGTGGCGAGGCGCACCGGGTCGGAGACGAAGCGGGCCAGGTCCTCCCTGCGGGAGACGTCGTGCACATCCACCGGGCCCATTGCGGACGGGTGCGGATGGTGCGGGTTGGCGACAAACCGGGTCTGGACCGCCGACAGCGGGCAGGGCAGCCGGGCCGGGGCCGGACGCGCCCAGGACCCGGTTCCCTCCAGGGCGAAGTACCTGCTGCCGGGTGTGGCGGCGTCGGGATCGCGGAGCGTCCGGCCTAGCCAGTCGGCGATGAAGACCCCGGGTTTGATGCGGTGGGCCGGGTGGCGCCGCAGCGCCGCGTCGCCGTCGCGGTGCACCAGTCCGAGGTCGTGCTGCCAGGCTCCGACCACCACGTCGGCGCGCACCGGCCAGCCGTCGGCGAGGTCGAGGGCGTCGTCGCGGAACACGTCGTGCAGCCCGGCGAACACTAGGAGCGGGGCTGGCGGGCTTCCCGCGGGCGGCGGAGCATCGAGGGGGGTGGGGGAGGAATCGGGCAGCCCATCGCGCAGCCAGGGCAAACTCCAGCCCGCGGCCTCCACCCCGGCCGCGCTGGGCAGGCCGATCGCCGGGAGGACGCTCAGCGCTCCCGGTTCGTCCGGCGAGGCGTCGTGGACGGGGCAGGACGAGGATGCGCGTCCCTGCCCGTGCTGGAACCACCACCAGGAGTGACCGTAGAAGCGGGGAGTCCCGT